>JBJDXD010000024.1:0-3223 GCA_051866495.1 Phascolarctobacterium sp.
TCTGGTAGAGCGCCACCTTGCCAAGGTGGAGGTAGCGAGTTCGAGCCTCGTCACCTGCTCCAAATGAGAACAGGTCATCCTGTTCTCCATACGGCGCCATAGCCAAGCGGTAAGGCAGAGGTCTGCAAAACCTTTATCCCCAGTTCGATTCTGGGTGTCGCCTCCATTTTTATTTTCTTTTTTAGATTGTCTGCCGCGGTGGCGGAACTGGCAGACGCAAGGGACTTAAAATCCCTCGGGTAGTGATACCCGTACCGGTTCGATTCCGGTCCGCGGCACCAAACAATGATATACGCTTATTATCATTTATAAATGATTTAAGTAAAGAATGCTGGTTGAATTCTTAGAGAATCAATCAGTTTTTTGTGTTCTCAAGATGACTCAGGAGATTCCTATGACCATAGAGAATAAGTTGGGCATTACTAATTCTGCGGAGCTGGCCAAGGAAGAAGAGCGACTCAGCAAAATGCAAGCTATAAAACTATTTGAGAGTGATGCTTTGGCGAATCTACCGGCCGGGAAATTTTCGACACTGGCTTTCATTCATGAGTATCTTTTTCGCGATATCTATAGCTTTGCGGGAGAGATTCGTGATGTGAATATTGCTAAGGGTAACTTTCGCTTTGCTCCCTTGATGTACCTGCGGGAGGCTCTGCAGCATTTGGATGCCATGCCCCAGGGCAGCTTCGACGAGATCGTGGAAAAGTATGTGGAGATGAATATTGCTCATCCTTTTCGCGAGGGTAATGGCCGCAGCATGCGCATTTGGCTGGATGATATGCTGAAAAAGGAGCTGGGGCAGTGCATTGACTGGTCCATTGTGGATAAAGAGGATTATCTTTTGGCTATGGAGCGGAGCCCCATTCGTGATATCGAAATCAAGCATGTGCTCGGCAAGGCTTTGACCAATAACATTGCTGACCGCCTCACCTACATGAAGGGCCTAGACGTAAGTTATCATATCGAAGGCTACAATGCTTATAAGGCCGAAGAGCTGTGAGGATGCAAAGTACAACTATATCACTTTGGTGATACAAATTTATAAAGATAAAACAAGAGCTAGGAGACAGCGCGCTCCTAGCTCTTATTTTATTAGTAGCACAAAAGCAATTGCATCTATATCACTTTGGTGATATAATAACCATGAGGATATAAAAGAGGGGGTAATTATGGATAAGCTTATAACTATCTATCATGGTTCTGAAAATATCATAGCAAAACCGGAGTATGGCAAAGGTCGCTTAAACAATGATTTCGGACAGGGTTTTTATTGCACCGCAAGCGAAGCTTTAGCCAAGGAATGGGCTGTGTCCTCCATGCGCAATGGCTTCGCCAATTGTTATACGCTAGATACAGAGTTTTTAAATGTTTTAAATCTTAATACTCCCCAATACACTATTCTTAATTGGATAGTAATATTGGTAGAACATCGTCTTTTCACTGTTAAAACACCTGTGGCCAGAAGAGCTAAACAGTACTTAATTGATAATTTTACAGTAAACGTGAATGCATACGACTTAATCATCGGCTACAGAGCAGATGATTCCTACTTTGATTACGCAGAGTCATTTATCAATAATGGTATTTCGGTTCAGCAATTAGCAAGGGCTATGCGCTTAGGAAAATTAGGTGAGCAAATTGTCGTTAAATCTAGCTTTGCTTTTTCAAAATTGCAGTTTCAAGGCTATAGCGTAGCTGAAAGAGAGCGCTACTACCAATTGCGCAAGGATAGGGATGATGAAGCTAATCGATTGTATTGGGAACTACTGGAAGAAGAAAATGACGGTCTCTATATACAGGACATAATAAGAGGGGGCATAAAAAATGACGATGCGCGCATACCAAGAAATGTATCTGAGTAATGCCCAAGCTGTGTTAGGGCATGCTTTTGATTATGCCGTCAATGTTTGCCATTACTCTGGAGAAGATTTTATAAAAATGTTTGTTGTAAGCACCATTAGTACAAAAATTGCCAATGGCGAGCCCGCCTACACTAAAGGAAAAAGTGGCATAGAGGTGCTCATAGACATAGTATATGAAACTACCGGCAAATATATCCCAATAATACCTGAGGCAAGATTCTCTCGGTCTCCTGAATATTGGATTGGGTGGGCGATAGCTTATTATCAATGGTACTCCTGCAGAAAATTCGGGGAGATTTTTAGGGCAATTAGCTTTGCCGATTTAAAAAGCCTCTATCATACTTTACACGAAGCAGACATTAGCAAATTCGTGGATATAGTTGATGCGAAAATGAAGGAGTATTATCCAGAAACAAGGCTTAAAAGCTTTAGAAGTACGAATGGATTAAGCCAAAATGAGCTAGCTAGAGTTTCTGGTGTTAATTCTCGCTCCATCCAAATGTATGAACAGCGCCATAAGAATATCAATAAGGCTAGTGCAGAGACAGTTTTGCGGCTGGCCAAGGCCTTGAATTGTGGTATGGAGGATTTGCTTGAGGTTTAAAAAGCTAGATGAATATTGCTCATCCTTTTCGCGACGGTAATGGCCGTAGCATGCGCATTTGGCTGGATGATATAACAAGAGCTAGGAGATTTCGCGCTCCTAGCTCTTATTTTATTTCTCTCTTCATTTACGCGATTGCTTCCAGCTCTTGATACGCTTGGCTAGGCTGAGATGCTCAATATAACCCAATCAACGATGTCGAATATTGAAAGAGGAGAGAATGATATTACATTGGAAATATTTTTAAGACGTTTGACATTTTTGGTTCTGTTATTATTTATGTAGGGTTATTAGCATATTTTAATGTTGATATTAATGAAAAGATTAAAAAAAGTTACCCTGAAGAAGTTCATAAGCTGTTTCTGCTATGGGTAGATTACCTCAGAAAAAAAGGGGAATTGATTGTGTTTAAAACACGGTATGAAAACGATAAGTCTAGGGTAGATTAGAGTAAAAGCAAAAAACACCTTAGTCGTGCAGCCCGTATAAGGAGCTTCTGGCTGGGGTGTTTTGTTTAGTATAAAAAATTCTCTAAAGTGGTTAAAAGAAGCTAAATAAAAGGCCTTTTTTCGGCATTAAATAGAGGATTTGACGAGAAAGAAAATGTTACAATTTGTTCGTAATATAAACATTTATACTAGATAGAGAAAGGTTGTATAATATATGTAGTTGCAGCGGTAGCCTTGCAGGCACAGTTTATGCGTGAGTGCAAGGAGCTTCTGCCCGGACGTGCGGTTCGGTTGGCACCTGTCAGAGC
>JBJDXD010000025.1:0-3158 GCA_051866495.1 Phascolarctobacterium sp.
CCTTAAGTAGACTTTTTATATTTGCTATGTCTACTTAAGAGGTATCATATCATTTCGCAAGGGATAAATATTTACTATCTTTGTGCTTATGAAAAGCACAAAAAAAGCCCCTAGAAAAATCTAGGGGCGAGTTGTTAATGGAGCTCCCAACAGGATTCGAACCTGCGACCCTCTCATTACGAATGAGATGCTCTACCAGCTGAGCTATAGGAGCGATTAAAATTTAATTATGTTCTAGGCTCAAGCCTCTGCAACCTTAGTTGCTTCCTCTGCAGCTCTGGCAGCAGCCATTTCTGCTTTGGTGCGACGCTTTCTAGCCTTCTTAGCACTAATAATGCCAGCCTTTTTGATTACCTTAGCCAGCTCAGAAATAATGTGCAGCTCGTCCACAGTGCAATCCTGCAGCAAATCGGATAACTCGTGACTATAAATTTGCTCGCTACGATGGATATTATCACACAGCAGCTCATCCACAGAAACATCTAAAACATTGGCTAGATGAATAATAGTGGGCAAGCCCAGCTTCGTATTACCGGTTTCTATATTACTAATATGCGGTGTCGATAAACCTGTTAGCTTAGCAATCTTGCTTTGAGTCAATCCCTGCTGTGTGCGTGCAGCCTTTATTCTGAGGCCAATAGCCTTATAATCAATATCTAAAACCAAAAAGCTCTCCCCTTTAAATCCTTACTTTTTTCGTAACGTTATAATTATATCTGAAATCTTTTTAAAAGGCAAGCAGAAGGGAGGAGAATTTTTACTGAAAAGGAGTTATTTTTTCAGCACCGGCACGGTGAGGCTGCCCTGGGGCATGAGCAGAATTTTATATTCAGGACCAATATATTTTTCAGCTAAAGCAATAGCCTCATCCACATCATCCACTGCTTCAAAAAGCAAATCCTTGGCTAATTTTTTATCCAAAGCAGATACAAGGATGAATTTCGCCTTTTTCATCAAGCGTGTAATAGCGAAGGCCTTGTGGGCGCCGATGACAAATTTCTTGGCCAAGGCGTCCTTAATGGCATCAGGAGAGGGATTTTCCTGCAGCGCCTTTTCTAGAGCAGCACTACCACTCCCCTCCTCGCATTCACCAAGGATGATTACTACGCCACCCTCGCGCACTGCGCACCAAGCGTTATCCATGGTCTTTTGCAGCTGGTAAATATTGATATCCTTGGGGTAGCCACCGCAGCTAGCAATGACGATATCTGCAGGGCGGCTCACAGGGGCACCATATACCTGCTCCACAAATTGGCAGGCCTCCAAATGGGATTCCTTCCAATCGCCGGCAAAAATCTTCAAGAAACGCTTTTGAGCATCTAAGATCGCATTAAAGTTAAAAATTCTATGCTTTTGGGCAAAGAGAGCTACGCCCTCCATTTGGTCCTCATACACAGGGTTGCCCTCCAGCTTGCCCAATTGAGAATTAGGGCTCATCATCAGGCTGTGGTTACGACGCACGGTTTCCATAGCTGCCACACCGGGCAAAATAGCCTTGCGTCCGCCGCCAAAGCCACTAAAGAAGTGATATACAACTGTGCCGGTCATGATAACCAAATCCACATCGCAAATCAATTTGTTAATCAAAACCGGAGTCCCAAAGGAGGTTGCGCCAAAATAATTAAAATCCTCGTGCTTATTGCAGTCGCTGTTATACATGGGCAGACGTGCAGCCACATTTTCGCTCACCTGCTCCACCATTTCCTCATGGCTCATAGCGCGATGGGTACCCAAGGCGAAAACAATCTTCATGTCCTCATCCTTCACACCCAGCTTGTTCATCTCATCAACTAGGATGGGCATAAAATCGTGGGTATTAGCCACGCGAGTGGAGTCGTTACAAATAAAGGCAATTTTCATGCCCGGACGCACTAGCTTATCAATGGGCTCGCTAGCAATGGGATGATAAATGGCATCCAGCACAGCAGCCTTTAAATCCGTCAAGGGCGGAAACTCAGCAATTTTAATCTCGTCCAGCACATGCTCCTTTTCTAAGGAGAAGGTTTTGTAGCCGTGACCATATTTATACTTATACTCTACTGTTGTCATAAGAGCACCTCCATTTTCAAGCTTATACATATATTGTATCATATTTCGTAAAATGCTGTGCTACTTTTTGCAAAAAGTATGTAAATTATCTGTTATTTCTTAGGCAAGGAAAGGAGCAGCACGGTAAAAATAATGCAGCCCATGCCTAGATAATCGGGCATAACCAGCTTAGTATCCAACAAAAGCACCACTGCTATGATGGAAGCCAATGGCTCCGCGCAGGAAATAAGACTTGCTTTGGTGGAGCCAACAATTTTGAGTCCTGCTAAATACAGGGCATAGCTAGCAATGGTTGCACCGGCGATTAAATAAGCCATAGCAAAGCACGCTTGGAGATTCCAGCTGCCCGCCGGCGCCAAGGGATTGCGTGTAGCAATTAAGGCCAAGCCTGAAAGCAGCTGGCCCCAGCCGATAATGACTGTGGCAGGATAATGCTTGAGTAGCTCCACGGGCTGGATACTATAAAAGGCATAGGATACCGCCGAAAGTAGGCCGATGATGATGGCTGTCGGCGACAGGGCCAAGCTATTGAGGCTGCCATGGGTAGCAATCAAAAATACGCCCACTAAAGCGCCCACAATGCCTAATAGCTCCCTACCCTCAGGCCACGACCGATGCTTATAGCTTATGTATATCATTACCCACACTGGCGCGCTATACTGCAGCACGGTGGCTGTAGCAGCATTGCACAGGGAGATGGTATAGTAAAAGCCTAATTGAGCGCCCAAAATCCCCACAAAGGAGAAGGAAAGCAGGGACAGAAAATGCTCCTTTAGGATAGCAAAAATGTTTTGCTTAACCACAACTGCCGTGTAGAGCAAAAAGAGCATGCCGGCCACAATTTGGCGTACCATCACCAGCCATACTGCGTCCACTTGATGGTACTGGAATAAGTATTGCCCGGCTACGCCGCCCAGGCCCCAGCATGCTGCCGCCAGCACAATTAGAATTACCCCCTTGAGCATTCCTCAAGCCCCCCTTTCTCGTAATATATAGTATGTACTATAACACTTTTTTATAGTAATGTCCATCTAATTAAAATTATAGTTTGGCGAGCAGATTTGTTTAAAAATAGTAAATTCGCAATTAGCAACCAGCCGCTCGCAACG
>JBJDXD010000026.1:0-68826 GCA_051866495.1 Phascolarctobacterium sp.
TGTGTATTTGACATGTCTACTTGACAAGGGGCTGATCAAAACGCAACAGGAACAAACGTTTATATGTTATGTAAAAAGATAGTCCCTGTCGGATTGGTCCGACAGGGACTTTTTGTTGACTTATTTATCCATCACTCAGCGTACTCGTCCGCCAAAGCCTCAAAATCCTCCTTAGCCTTAGCAAAACACGTCAAAATCTTCTCGGAGAACACACCGCATTCCCCAGCCATAATCATCCTAAAGGCCTCGCCCTTGCCATAAGCATCCTTATAGCAACGCTTGCTCACCAGCGCATCATACACATCCGCAACGGCCACAATCTGAGCTGAAATAGGAATCTCGTCCCCCACCAGCCCCTCAGGATAGCCACGCCCATCAAAGCGCTCATGGTGATAGCGAGCAATCTCGTAGCTCACCTTTTCGTACTCATTAGTACCAATGCCCTTAATATGCTCAATAATAGCACTGCCCTCCGTGGTATGAGTTTTCATAATATCAAACTCTTCCTTAGTCAGGCGGCCGGGCTTGAGCAAAATAGCATCGCTGATGGCAATCTTGCCCACATCATGCAGGGCGCTAGCAGCCACAATCACATTAATCTGCTTTGGAGTGAGCCCATATTCAGGATATAGCTTAGCAATTTGCTCTGCCAAAAGCTTGGTAAAGCCCTTCACCCGCTTAATATGCTGGCCGCTTTCCAAATTGCGGTATTCAACCACCGTACCCAAAAGCTCAATAATGCGCTCATTGGTGCGCTTTAGGCAAGCAGTCTGCTCAGCCAGACGAGCGTTTTGCTCCTTAATCTCCTCCGTTTGCTCATCCACCAGCTTTTCCAAATTATGCTGAATGGTATAAAGCTTGATTACATTCTCCACCCGACGGTTAACAGCCAGCTTATCAAAGGGCTTACGAATAAAATCAATAACATTCAAATCCAGGCATTTGCGCTCTGTTTCCGCATCAACCTCGGCGCTGATAACAATAATCGGCACAGCATCCAGCAGACCATGCTCGTTAACATATTTTAAAACGTCATAGCCATCCACTTCCGGCATCACCAAATCCAAGAGCATCAGCACAAAGCCATTGCCATCCTTGCCCAAGGCCTCGATGGCCTCCTTACCATTGGTAGCCAGCACCGTTTCATAATCATTGGCCAAAATACCGGCTAAAATATCCCTGTTGATTTCTTGATCATCAACAACCAAAATCTTTTTCTTCATTATTCATCACCAACAACTTACTCAAACCTATTACTTACTGGAGCGATATTCCTCTAAAATCAGCATGGTGCGTGCATAAATATCCTTCACGCTCTCCACCAGCTCCTGACTTTGAGGCGCCTTGTTACCGCGCATTTCCTCGGTCAAGGCCACAACACCGGGCTCCAGCTGGGTGAGGCCCAAATTCAGCACCACGCCCTTTAAGGTGTGTACAGCCATAAATCCAGCCTCGTAATCCTGACGTGCCAAGGCATCCATCAGCTTTTCCATATTGGTGTCCTTAGTAAATTTCAACACTAAATATTCTATCAAGCCAGCATCCCCAATACGCTCGAAGATATTATTGTAGTCGGCACCCATCTTATCATAGCACTCTTTAATGGTCATAACACACCGTCCTTTTACAAAAGTAGTTTCTTTATATTGATTTTAACTCATTTTCTAGCTAAAAGCAAAGCAAATTTGATTTAATTCTTTTGCCATACCCTTTGCAGAGTTTTGTACAGCACATCTATATAAAGGGGCTTTGCAATATGCCCATTCATACCGTTTTGCAGCGCCCGCTCCTTGTCCTCTTCAAAGGCGTTGGCCGTCATTGCCAAAATCGGCAGCGTGGTAACATCCTTACGGGGCAAATGGCGCATGGCCTTGGTAGCCTCATAGCCATCCATAATGGGCATTTGGATATCCATCAGCACCAGGTCGTAATAATACTCCGGCCTAGCCTTAAGCATCTCCACTGCCACGGAGCCATCGGCAGCCTCCTCCACGGTAAAGCCCGCTCTGGACAAAATCTCGTAGGCGATTTCTCGATTGAGCTCGTTGTCCTCTACTACAAGCACCCGCTTACCCTCAAAGGTAATGGGCTTTTCTTCAGCCTTCTTTTCGGGCACAATGCCACGGCAGGCTCTGGCGGTTTCCAGCAGCACATTGCGCAGGTCGGACATAAAGAGGGGCTTATTGCAGAAGCCAGTTACCCCGGCCTCCCGCGCCTCCTGCTCAATATCCGTCCAGTCATAGGCCGTCAGGATAATAATGGGCGCCTCGTTACCAATCACCCGACGAATGCGGCGCGCTGTTTCAATGCCATCCATCTGGGGCATCATCCAGTCAATAATATAGCTGTAAAAGGAATCCCCATCGTTATGAGCCTTTTGGGCACGGAATACAGCCTCGCGGCCGGAGGTAGTCCATTCGGAGCGCATACCGATTTGCCCCAGCATCTTGGTGACGCTGTCGCAGGTTTGGAAGTCGTCGTCGACTACCAGAGCACGTAAGCCCTCCAGCTCCACCATGTCCTCTTTCTTGCGGACTACACTACTCAAGGCGAAATCAAAGCCCACGGTAAAGGTCGTACCCTTTTTGAGCTGGCTTTGTACGGCGATGGTACCGCCCATCATATCCACCGTATGCTTAGTAATGGTCATGCCCAGGCCCGTGCCCTCGATGCCGCTGACGGTAGCAGTATTTTCTCGCTCAAAGGGGTCAAAGAGATGCTTCAAAAACGCCTCGCTCATACCGATGCCGCTATCGCGAATAATGAAATCATAATGGGCATAGCCGGGCTTTTTCGAAGCCTCCTGACGGATAGTGAAGGACACTACGCCGCCAATAGGGGTAAATTTAGCTGCGTTGCTCAAAATATTGATGAGCACCTGATCTAGACGCAGGGGATCGAAAATCAGCTCCTCGTCCTCCACGTCAATAGTATCCACATAAAACTCCAAGCGCTTGGCGCGCATCTGGGGCCGTATCATATTCACCAGATTATGAACCCGTTCGGATAGATTGCATTCCTTTTCCTGAATGACGATCTTACCGCTTTCAATGCGGCTCATGTTCAAAATATCGTTAATGAGGCTCAGCAAATGGTTGCTGGAGCTCATGATTTTTTCTAAGCAGTCCTGCACTCTTTCCTTGTTATCTAAATGGCTGGCCGCGATACTAGTGAAGCCGATTATAGCGTTCAAGGGCGTGCGGATATCGTGGCTCATATTAGACAGGAAGGTGGTTTTGGCCTTGGAGGCATGCTCCGCCTCGGCTAGGGCATCGTGCAAAAGCTGCTGCTGCTTCATCTCGTTGAGCACATCATTATCGGCGTCCCGCACTGCGAAAACCGCCGTAAAATTGTCCTCGTCCATATGCATGCGCAGGATGCGCCATTCGCCGTAGCCATAATCAACGCTATCGGGCAGGGCCCTACGACGGGCCCGCACCACGAAGGACGGCTCCCGCCGCAAAACACGGCGAATATTTTCGATGCTGGTATCCCGCAGCAGCCTCTCCTGATCATCGGGATGGACAAAGCGCTGGATATAGCCGCGTATAGCCTCCGTATAGTCCATTTCCAAAAGGCCATCCATGGTTATAGCAGCACGGTTATGGTCATCACGCTGCAAATAAAAGACATTTTTATTCAAGTCCACCCGCCAGAGAGCATAATAATCCTGGCTCAGAGCGTAGACAGTTTCCTGCAGGGCCTCGGACTTTTGGCGTAATTCTTCCACATTAGAGCGCAGCTGCTCTAGGGTGGTAGCCCATTCTGTTCCCTTCGGTGTATTTTCGATCATCATAAATCTCCTCTTAAGCTTAACCACACAGCTGGGCCAGCAGCCCCATCAGCTTATCGATATCGATGGGCTTGGCCATATGGGCATTCATGCCCACCTCTAAGCAATGCTGCATATCCTCGGCAAAGGCGTCCGCCGTCATGGCGATAATGGGCAGCTTGGCATCCTCCCTGTCCAAGGCACGAATCGCCTTGGTTGCCTCGTAGCCATTCATCACCGGCATCCGCAAATCCATCAGCACAGCCCGGTAGTACCCCACAGCAGCTGCTTTAAATTTATCCACACAGATTTGGCCATTTTCAGCCGCATCCACTAAAATCCCTTTACGCTTGAGCAGAGCAACGGCAATCTCCCGATTGAGCTCGTTATCCTCTGCCAAAAGCACCCTGAGCCCTTCTAAATGCACCTCTGGCTTGGCCACCGGGGCCTTTTTCTCGGCGCAGCGATATCCGCGCTCCACATCCAGCACAATCTTAAACTCAGTGCCCCTATTGGGCTCGCTGCACACGGTAATGCTGCCGTCCATAGCGTCAATAATATATTTTGTAATGGCCATACCTAGGCCAGTACCCTCAATCTTTTGCACGCGGCGAGTGTCCTCGCGGGCGAAGGATTCAAAGATATGCTTTACAAAATCCTCCGTCATGCCAATGCCATTATCCTTCACACCAAAGTGCAGGCGCACCATGTTGTCGCCCTTGGGAGAAGCCTCCTCGCGCAGGGAAAACTCCACCCTGCCGCCCTCAGGGGTAAATTTAACAGCATTGCCCAAAAGGTTCAAAAGCACCTGATGCAAACGCACGCCGTCGCTATAAATGCCGGCACAATTAAGCTTGTCCACATTTAGCACCAGCTCCTGATGCTTGCCCTCAAGCTGTCCCTGCATGGTGGTCACA
Source organism: Phascolarctobacterium sp. (assembly GCA_051866495.1). Classification (GTDB taxonomy): domain Bacteria; phylum Bacillota; class Negativicutes; order Acidaminococcales; family Acidaminococcaceae; genus Phascolarctobacterium_A. The sequence continues at coordinate 4,690 of JBJDXD010000026.1, forward strand.
ATATTATTCACCAATTGCTTGAGGGATACATGCTCACGATGCAGCACCAGCTTGCCTGCTTCAATCTTGGACATATCCAGCACGTTATTGATGAGCCCCAAAAGATGCTTGCTGGAAATAACGATTTTATCCAGGCAATCCTTGAGCTCCGCCGGATTATTGATATTATTCATAGCAATGTTGGTCATGCCCATAATGGCATTCATAGGCGTGCGAATATCGTGGCTCACATTGGACAAAAACTCGCTCTTGGCCTTGTTAGCGCGCTCCGCCTCTAAAAGGGCTGCCTCCAGGGCCTCCTTGCTGCGACGCTCCGCCTCCACGGAGGCAGTAATATCCGTGCGGGCCATGCACACCCTGCCTAAGCGCATATCGATGGCAGTTACGGTAACCACCTTCACCTTAGGCGGAAAATTTTCGTTTTTATAAACAGAATAAGTGAAGCTATAGCTATCCTTATCCTTAAGCTGCTCGGCAATATATTCGGGATTGAGCTTGCTGAGCCACAGCTCCCTATCCTCCGGCACCACATGGCGTTCTAGGGCACCCTTTAAAAAGTCCTGGTACGCCACACGGCGACCGATCAAGGTACCATGAATCTTGCCCGCATAAAGCACCGTGCGAGTGCCATGGAGCAAATCTATATCGGTAATTCTATCCGCGCCCAAGACGGACATTTTGCGAACAATTTTACGATTGATATACTGCTCTGTGGCATCCACAATGGATAATACACCCATGATATCATCCGTATCAGGGTTTTGCATCATGGTTACTTTAAACTGGGCGTAGCGACCATATTCCTCTAAGGGACTCTTCACAAAATAGGTATGGCTAACCTCGCGTTGACCCTGAGCATATTTTTCTAATAAGGGTGCTTTTAAGGCAAAGCTCAAAAATTCCTTTTGCTCCTTAGCATCCACAATAAATTGGCTTATAAAGCGCACGAAGGTTTCCTGCTCGTCCCCCAGCTTACTGAGCAAATCCTTGTCCTGATTGTCCACAACCTCAAGCATTTTATTTTGGGAAATATTGCAGTGTCCCACCAGGAGCATATCATGTCCCAGTCCATAGTAGCTGGAGGCCAGCAGCTCACGGTATTTGTTCCTTAGCTGCTCTCGCTCTTCTAGCTCCTTAGTAATATCCCGATAAACGCAATAATTGCGGCGCAGACCATCCTCGCTGGTCATGGTGTTGATGGTGTTGCGCACCCACAGGTAGCTGCCATCAGCATGAATTAGGCGATAGACAAATTCTGCACTTTCCCTTCCACTTTCAATATACATATTTAAATCGTGGGCTAGCTGCATGCGGTCGTCGGGATGCACGCCGGTCATAGCATCCTGCTTATACAAAAGCCACACCTGGGGCAGCTCCATGCCAAACATAGCGGCAAAGCCCTCGGACATAAACTCCGGCGTCCACACACCCCGCTCGTCGCATTTAATAACAGCCACGCCGCCGGGGATGGTGTTTAAAATATCCTGCTTTTGCTTATTAGCCATATTTAATTTGGCATAGCCCTGCTGTGTTTCCTTCAGCTTGCCTTCAATATTTTGCTGTATTTGGACTACGTCCGTAATATCCTGGTGACAGCCGTGTACCCTAAAGCCCTGGGTATATTCCGGGTCTAGGTCGCCGCAGCAGCGAATATACATCAAACCCCGCTCCGGATGCATCCAAGCATATTCAATCTCCGAATGCTCGCCCTGCATCATGTTTTGCATATAGGCTGTTGCACGCTCTTTTTCATAGGAAGGAATATTATCCTCCCACAGCCTATAGCCCTCCTCCGGCGAAAGCTCCTTGGCGATACCCATCATCTCCAAAAAGGTATCGTCTGCATATAAACGCGGTGGCTTATCCTGGTCATATTCCACACACCACAGGCCAATCTTGGCCTCCTGCAGCATGGTATGCACTTCACCAATTTTACTGAAATGCTGGTCCAATCTTCTCACCCATTTTCTGCATTATCTTTACTCACGCAATAGTGTTCAGCGACACTTCTCCTGTTTATAATATTAACAAAAAGGGAGAGAAATTGCAAGAAAAATAAAAAAGCAAGAGCAAAATCTTACCCTCGTTTTCAAAAATTATTTATATTGGCAATGTTTTTGTATAAAGCACAAGCCCCGCTTAATAGCAGGGCTTGTGACTAGCTTTGTATGTAATGATGAAAATATGGATTAATAGTTGGATTCGTGAATTTCAAAATAGGATTGGGGATGAGCGCAAACCGGGCAAACCTCAGGAGCCTTGGTGCCAACAACGATGTGACCGCAGTTACGGCATTCCCAAATCTTGATTTCGCTCTTAGCGAATACTTGGGCAGTTTCCACATTCTTCAAGAGTGCTCTGTAGCGTTCTTCATGATGGCGCTCGATTTCGCCAACGGCACGGAATTTAGCAGCCAATTCGGGGAAGCCTTCAGCTTCGGCAGTCTTAGCAAAGCCCTCGTACATATCGGTCCATTCGTAGTTTTCGCCTTCAGCAGCAGCTAAAAGGTTGGCCGGAGTGTCGCCAATGCCGTTCAGCTCCTTGAACCACATTTTAGCATGCTCTTTTTCGTTTTCAGCGGTCTTTAAGAAGAGGGCTGCGATTTGCTCATAGCCTTCTTTTTTAGCTACGCTTGCAAAATAGGTGTATTTGTTGCGAGCGCCGGATTCGCCATCAAAGGCTGCATGCAGGTTCTTTTCGGTTTGGGTGCCAGCATATTTGTTAGCCGGAGCAGGAGCCTCTTCCTTTACGAATACGCTTGCGGGTTGCTTGCAAATCGGGCAGGTGAAGCCTTCAGGCAGGGTTTCGCCCTCATAAATATAACCGCAGATACCACATTTCCATTTAGTCATTTTCTTTTCCTCCTTAGTATTTACATGAAGCAGTTCGCTTCTGTCTTTATACATGGTATGAAGCATTTTTTCAGCCAGCTCGCTTAAGGGCTTGCCATAGAATTCTTCATACAATTTTTTAATAGATTCATTCTCATGGCTCTTGCGCACCTTCATGCTGGCATCACGAGTGTACAGGCTGGCAATACGTGCTTTGCGAGCATCGTCTGCTACGGGCAGCATGGTTTTGGGTTGGCCGCCACCACCAATGCAGCCGCCGGGGCAGGTCATCACTTCGATAAAGTGATACTGCTTCTCGCCGGACTCAACGCGCTCAATCATCTTGCGCACATTGGCAGTGCCATAAACAATGGCCACGTTCACAGTGAGGCCGTCCACATCCAGGCTGGCCTCGCGAATGCCCTCATAGCCGCGCACGGGCTGCAAATCCAAGAGCGGTGCCGGTGCTTCCTTACCGGTAATAAGCTCATAAGCAGTACGCAGTGCAGCTTCCATAACGCCACCGGTATTACCAAAGATAACGCCGGCGCCACTGCCCTCGCCCATGTAATCGTCATAGGCGGAGTCCTCTAAGCTAGCAAAATCCACGCCTGCTTCGCGAGCCCATATAGCCAGCTCACGGGTTGTGATGACTGCGTCCATGTCACGCAGGCCTTCAATTTTGAGATAATCAGCTGCGTCGCTCATTTCTTCGCGACGAATTTCAAATTTTTTCGCAGTGCAGGGAGTTAAGGCTACGTTCACAATCTTGGTGGGGTCGATACCCATCTTTTTAGCAAAGAAGGTCTTAATAGTGGGGCCCTGCATGCCGATGGGGCTCTTAGCACTGGAAATATGGGGCAGGATTTCGGGATAATACATCTCTGCAAATTTTACCCAAGCGGGGCAGCAGCTGGTGAATTGGGGCAGGGGACCACGTCCCTTAGTGATGCGCTCGATAAGCTCGCTGGCTTCCTCCACAATGGTTAAGTCCGCAGCAAAATTGGTGTCTAATACATAGTCCACACCCAGCTTGCGCAGTAAAGCTACCATTTTGCCTTCTACGAAGGCGCCTGCCGGCATACCAAATTCTTCGCCCAAGCCCACGCGCACGGACGGGGAAGTGCTTACAATAACAATTTTATCAGGATCAGCCACTGCTTCACGAATATCTTGATACTCGTAACGCTCAGTGAGGCTGTCTACGGGGCAAACCTGGGTGCATTGACCGCAATGGATGCAGATGCCCTTGCCACCGGTTTCCTCCAAGGTATAGGTGCCATGCACGCCAATATATTCCTCGCACACGGTTTTGCACATACCACATTTGATGCATTTGTCCTCATGACGCACGATGGCCACATTGTCCTCATCCATGGGCACACGCACGTTAAGCGGCAGATGTTGCATAATTCTCCCTCCTTTAAGGTTTTGTTCATATGTTTGCTAAACAACCTTTACCTCATATTATGCTACTCATGACCAAAGCTGTCAATAATATTAGCCTAATATTTATTATTAGTATGACATGCAACCTGAATTTTGTCAATAATCATTTTCTATTAGTAGATATTTCAGAGTATTTTAGTGGGAATTGAGGCGCATTACTTCGTCAAAACACTCCCTACTAAAAAAAGACTATGTAAATAATTTGCTTGAATCTCTAAAGCAGGGGGATAATAAAGCTTTAAAAAGTCGCCGCAACAAAAAAGCAGCAGCAAGCGCTTCTTGCATATGTAGAAACGCTGCTTACTGCTAAAGACGCCGACACTATATACGCTACTTACGATAAACTGGATACAGAAATAGCAAATTTATATAACCTAAGCGATACTGAATATCAAATTATTAAAAGCAATCTAGAAGGTCAAAATCTCTTTTTATGTTAGCGACTTAAACTTACTAACTACACATAAGCACGACTAGACAAGCTCCCCATAAAAGGCAGGGTAGGCAATTCTTTCATGCTTTTCTCCTATCAGGAACCAACCAAATTATACATTGATATTTTATGGCAGCTCTACATAGGTGGTTCCGGCTGCATAGCAGTCCAATTCATAGGGAGGATACATCAAGTAAACCTTGCCCTTGTTCAAAATATAATACTGACTAAGCTCAAAATCAGCTTTTTTGATGTAGCTCAAAAAGGGAGCGGAGCTTTGAGTGACCAAATCCCGACAATATACTTTAATGGTGCCTGCTTGAATGCCATCATAAAGGGCATCGGGGGTAATAGCCTTGGCAAATTTGGTATAGGGCACGCGCTTGCCACTCTTTTTGTCGTAAACAATACCAAAATCATAGTACATGCCGTGGGCACCGCCCAGATTATCCCAGCTAGTAAAGATAAGATTTAGATATTTATCATCCTCGCTGATAATTTCATAATTTGTACCCACCGCAACATAGACTGGGTCAGTGCTTTGCGCTAGCTTTTTGGTTTCATTAACCATGCGCATAATATCATCGTTAATACGCTGGGCTGCCTTGGCCTTTTCCAAAGTGACAACCGGGTAGGTAACCTTGTATTTAGCACCGGTTTCTTCCTTTTTCGTAACATCAGCAAAGGCACTCGCGCTAATAGCTAGACATATGCCTAAGGCAAGTAAGGTTTTTTTTAGCATCTGGACGAACCTCCTTTTTCTTTTGCAATTTCTAGTAATATGTTATAAAATATTCTAGTAACTGTAAAGAGGCAATTTGAAAATAATTAGTAAAATTGTAGAATGGTAGGAGAGATTTATATGTTAGGTACTATTGTAAACGTAAGCTGTATTTTGACTGGCTCCGTAATAGGTAGCTTTGTCAGCCGTGGTATAAACGAAAAGTATAAAACAGCCCTTTTTGATGGCTTAGGCTTGGCAACACTGGGCCTTGGCGCTAATGCCTTTGTCAGCAATATTCCCAAGGTGAGCTATCCCGTGCTTTTTATTGCCAGCATCGCTATTGGCACCATCATGGGCACACGCTTGGATTTGGATGGCAAATTCCATGGGCTTTTAGAAAGGGCCAAGGGTGGCTCTAAGCTGGCAGAGGGTCTGTCCACTGCTATCCTGCTGTTTTGTATAGGCACCTTGTCCATTTTGGGGCCCATCGAGAGCCGCCTTAATGGCAACAACACCTATCTTTTTACTAATGCTACCTTGGACTTTGTTTCGTCTATAATCCTGTCCTCCGCCTATGGTATTGGCATTGCCCTAGCTGCCTTGGTGCTCTTTTGCTGGCAGGGTAGTATCTATTTATTCGCTGGCTTTATCGCACCTTATATGACACCAGCTCTCATGGGCGAAATTTCCGTTTTAGGCGGCATCTTTTTAATGAGCTCCGGACTGGGCATTTTGCAGATTCGCGATTGCAAAACGCTAAATATGCTGCCGGCACTGCTTGTGCCACCTGTTTTTTACGCTTTGATAAATCTAATTAAAGGCATGCTGTGAGTATATTCGCCAGATAATCCACAAAGCAAAAGGCTAGCCATGACATTTTAACGTCAAGGCTAGCTTTTTTATTAAGTAGAAAATTTCCTGTATTAAAACGTTACATGTATGGAATTGGCTATAGCCTTTCTGCCCAAGCCTTTAAAAGACGTTTGCGCTCCTGCCAATCAGGCATCAGCCGCTCCAGCCAAGCGTAAAAGCGGGCGCTGTGGTTAGCCTCAAAGTAATGACAAAACTCGTGCATAATTACGTATTCGATAACGCTTTGAGGGAAAAACACAAGCCTACTATTTAAGGTCATGATATGCTTGGGCACATTCCAAGAGCCCCAGCGCGATTTCATTGCGCGCACCTTGAGCTGGGGATAGGGAACCTTATAGGTCACAAGCTGCTGCCAAATAGCGCGCACAAGCTGTGCAAAAATATACCCTATGAGCTCCTTGGTAACCAAATCCAGCAGCTTATATTGCTGGGGCTCATCGGTAATATCCGGTTGCACAATGGTGATTACGCCATTACGAAAGGAAATGGCAGGCTTAGGCCCCTTCAAAATGCACAGGGGAATGGCAAACTCGCCCAAAAGAACCTGTTGCCCTGCAATACGCAAGGCAAAATTGCCCTCCTGTTTATGAGCCTCAAGCCTTGTCTGCTTAGCCTGCAATTTTTGCTGACTCTTGATTAGTTTTGCAGCATGAGCCAGCACCACCTCGTCCACATATTTCCCGCTAACCCCCAAGGGCGCAGAAACATATACGCTACCGTCAGAGCGCACCCGCATGTTAATATTCTTCACCCGCTTGTGCTCCAGCACATAGGCAAGGATAGCCCCGCCCACATCTATAGCTTGCTTAGTGATTTTGTTCATAACCATTCTACCCCATTAGCACGAAAAGAGTAAATATACTATCTTGAAGCGAATAGAAATTTTAGCTTACGAGTGGCTGGTACAATGGTCTCAAGGGTTCGTAAACCAAGCGCCCTCTGCGAGCCAAATAGCACCCCGCAAAGGCCAATTGTACCCCACGAAGTAAGCATTAAAAAATTTCTCTAAGCAAAGAGATAGTATATTTACTCTTGAGCTCTAGAACTATTATTTATTCACGATCTTCCCATAGCACTCCGGTCTGCGGTCACGGAACAAGCCCCAGCTCAAGCGGTCCTCCGCCAGCTGGTCCAAATCATACTCTGCATAAAGAATTTCTTCCTTATCGCGGCTAGCATCCTGAATAAGTGCACCCGTGCCGTCGGTCATAAAGCTAGAGCCATAGAACAAAAGGGAAGACTTTTGCCCAGCATTAGCCTCACAGGGCTCCACACTCTCAAGGCCAATACGGTTGGCAGCCACCACCGGCATCAGATTAGCCGCACTGTGGCCCTGCATCACGCGACGCCAATGGGGCATACTGTCCGTATCCAAAATAGGCTCCGAGCCAATGGCCGTGGGATAAAGCAAAATTTCTGCTCCGTTTAAGGCTAAGCAGCGAGCTGTTTCGCTAAACCATTGATCCCAGCAAATGCCGATGCCAATTTTTCCAAAGCGGGTGTCGAATACCTTGAAGCCCGTATCACCGGGTTTAAAATAGAATTTTTCCTGATAAAAATGGTCGTCAGGAATATGAGTCTTGCGATACACGCCCAGATTAGTGCCATCCGCATCAATGCAGGCAATGGAATTATACAGCTGGTTCACATCACGCTCAAAAAAGCTGATGGGCAGCACAATTCCCAGCTCCTTCGCCAGTCGCTGACCCATTTGCACAGCCGCATTCTCTGCGGTGGGCTCGGCGTAAGCGTAATACTCATAGCGACGCTCCTGACAGAAGTAGGGTCGCTCCCACAGCTCCGGCAGCAGCACCAGCTGCGCTCCCTTGCTCGCTGCCTCGCGCACCAGCGCCTCTGCGTGGCGCAAATTATCCTCACGGCTCGCAGCGCAGCGCAGCTGCACTGCGGCCACCTTAAGCTTTCTCATAAGCATCCTCCCTTCGGGATTTGCTGGGTAATGCAGTGAATATTGCCGCCCCCCGTCAAGATAGCTCTTGCCGGTATTTGCACCACCTTGCGCTCCGGGCAAAGCGCGGCCAGAAGGGCCGCCGCGCGCCCGTCGCTGGCTGCATTTGCACCGCCGAAGGCGGGCAGCACCACACTGTCATTACTAAAATAAAAATTCACATAGCTTGCTGCCAGCCTTTCGCCGGCCTCACGCATATCCTCGCCTTCCACAAAGTCGAAGCCTGCCACCTCCTCTTCCGTGATGCACACTGGCACATCCGGAATGGGCAGCTTATGGACGACGATTTTGCGTCCCTTGGCATCGGTGACCTGCTCCAAATAATCAAGACTGGCCTTGCTCAAAGCGTACTGAGGGTCATCCTCCTTATCGGTCCAAGCCAAAACCACCTCGCCGGGACGAATAAAGGCGCACACATTATCAACGTGCTCATTGGTCTCGTCGTTGTAAATGCCACGAGGTAACCACAGCACCTTTTCCACATTGAGATATTCCTTGAGCTTTGCTTCAATCTGGGCTTGGGTCAAATTGGGATTGCGGCCGGCGCTGAGCAAGCAGGACGCAGTCACCATGGCCGTGCCCTCGCCGTCCACATGAATGGAGCCGCCCTCTAAAACAAAGGGTGCTGCCTCGTACAAAGCATAGCCCTTTTGCGCTGCAAAAGCGGCGGCAAAGGCATCATCCTGCTCATAGTCAGGATAAAGGCCATCTACCTCGCCACCCCAAGCGTTAAAGCGCCAGTTCACGCCCCGCACTTCTCGCCGGGCTCCCCTAGCGCAGCTGCCTACGGCAGCATCAGCTTGAGCTTCAGAGCCTTCCTCACAGGGCACATCCTTCACGACAAAGGTAGGCCCTATATCCCTAGCCCAGCTGTCGTCCGTAGCAATATCCAAAAGCTCCACATTGGCAAGGCCCGCTAGCATTTGCTCAGCCCGCTCCCAATGCTTGCTCCTTTTATCGCAAGCCACATACACCCTTTCGCTGGCGCTGATGGCCTTAATCACGGCCGTAAAGGCCGCGCAGGCGGCCTCCGCCCCAAAGCTCCAGGAGCCGGGGCGCTGGGGCCACACAATGATGCAGCCCTCGTGCTGTTCGTACTCCGCCGGCATGCGAAAGCCGTCCATTTTTGGTGTTGACTGTGTCAGCATCTTCATCATGAAAGTCGTCCTTTGAAATCCTCATAACCAAAACGGCGCACCAGCTCCGTGCTGCCATCCTTTTTTAGCAGCACAATATCCGGCAGGGGCATGCCGTTAAAGGTATTATTTTTAACCATGGAATAAATGGCCATGTCTTCAAAAATTAGCTTGTCGCCCACCTTTATTTCCCGCTCAAAGCTGTAATCCCCAATCACATCACCAGCAAGGCAGGTCATGGAGGACAAGCGATAGGTGTGAGCCTTTTCCTTAGCCTCAAAGCCATCCCGCAGGGGCGGGCGATAGGGCATTTCCAGCACGTCCGGCATATGGCAGGCCGCGGATGCGTCCAAAATTAGAATATCTAGGCCATTATGCACAATGTCCAGCACCTCGCTCACAAGATAGCCTGCATTGAGCGCCACGGCTTCGCCGGGCTCCAAATAAACCTCAACGCCATAGGTGCTGCGAATATATTTCACTAAATTAATCAGCGCCTCTACGTCGTAGTCAGCGCGAGTAATATGATGTCCACCACCCAAATTGAGCCATTTTAATTGGCCAAAAAATTTGCCAAATTTGGTTTCAAAGGCTTTGAAGGTAGTGATTAAATCATCGGAGTTTTGCTCGCAGAGGGTGTGGAAATGCAGTCCCTCCACGCCCTCAGGCAGCTGCTCAGGGAAATTGGCCAAGGTTACGCCTAGGCGGGAGCCCACGGCACAGGGGTCGTAAATAGCGTGCTCCGCCTCTTGAGTAGAGCATTCAGGATTGATACGAATGCCCACGCTGGCCTTGGAGCTTTGCCAAATGCTCCTGTGCTTTTCGAGCTGGGCAATAGAGTTAAAAACGATGTGGTCGCAAATCTGCACCAGCTCCTGCATGTCCTCGGTGCGAAAGGCAGGGGCGAAAACATGATTTTCCTTGCCCATTTCCTCGTGGCCAAGGCGTGCTTCAAAAATGCCGCTAGCCGTGGTGCCCGCCAAATACTCGCCCATAAGGGGATAAAGGCGGAACATGGAGAAGCATTTTTGGGCCAGCAGAATATGACAGTCCGCCTCACGCTGCACCCTTTGCAGCAGCTCCAAATTTTTAATGAGCCTAGCCTCATCCACCACATAACTAGGAGTAGGCAGTGCCTTTAGCACTGCCTCCTGTTTTTCTTTCAATGTTCTTGCTTGTAAAGCCTGCAGCTTAGCGTCCGCCTTGGCGGCGTCCACCACATAAGCAGGCATATTTTTTGCGTTACTCATGTTGCTCACTCAACGGTAACAGGGTTTTCGTCCACAACCCAGGGCAGGCCGAACTTGTTCAGCATATCCATGTACGGATCGGGGTCAAACTCCTCTACGTTAAAGACGCCCTTGCCCTGCCATTGTTTAGTAATAACCAGTGCGGTACCAATCATAGCAGGCACGCCAGTGGTGTAGCTGATGGCTTGGGAGCCAACCTCCTTGTAGCACTCTTGATGGTCGCAAACATTATAGATAAAGATGGTCTTCTTTTCGCCGTTCTTGGTGCCGGTGAAAATACAACCGATATTTGTTTTACCAACGGTGCGAGGTCCCAAGGAAGCAGGATCCGGCAGCAGAGCCTTCAGGAATTGGATGGGCACGATTTCGTGACCCTCGTACATCATGGGCTTGGTGGACAGCATGCCCACATTTTCCAAGCACTTCATGTGGGTCAGATAGCTTTGGCCAAAGGTCATGAAGAAGCGAATGCGCTTTACGCCGGGGATATTTTTAGCTAGGGATTCAATTTCCTCATGGTGCAAAAGGTACATATCCTTCATGCCAACTTGAGGGAAATCATATTCGCGTTTAATGGACATAGCGGGAATTTCAATCCACTTGCCGTTTTCCCAATAGGAGCCAGGGGCAGAAACCTCGCGCAGGTTAATTTCAGGATTGAAATTGGTAGCAAAGGGATAGCCATGGTCGCCACCGTTGCAGTCCAAAATGTCGATGGTATCGATTTGGTCAAAATAATGCTTTAGAGCATAAGCAGAGAAAACGCTGGTTACGCCGGGGTCGAAGCCGGTGCCCAAAAGGGCCATAATGCCAGCCTTTTCAAATTTTTCCTTATAAGCCCATTGCCAGGAATAGTCGAAGTAGGCAGAGAAGCCCTCCTCCTTGCAGCGCTTGTCATAAACCTCGCGCCAAGCGGGGTCATCAATATTTTCGGGCTCATAGTTGGCAGTGTCGATATAGTCAACCTTGCACTCCAGGCAGGCATCCATAATGGTCAAATCCTGATAGGGCAAAGCCACATTCAAAACAGCATCCGGCTGATAGGCTTTAATTAAAGCAACCAGCTCGTCCTTATTATCTGCGTCCACCTTGGCAGTGGTGATTTTGGTAGTGGTAGTGGGCTGCAGCTTTGCAGCCACAGCGTCGCATTTGGATTTAGTGCGGCTAGCAATGCACAGCTCGGTAAAAACCTCACTATTTTGGCAGCATTTGGCGATAGCTACGCCGGCAACACCGCCGCAGCCGATTACTAATAATTTACTCATACTCTTCATCTCCTATCGAATTATACATTATCCTTAAAACAGCTAGAAGGGGTCAGATACGCGAAAGGGCGACGACGGCGTACTAGAGGTACGTCTAGGAGCCCTGACAAAGTAGATGGCCCCTTATAGCTGTTTTACTTTTCTTCTTCTTCTAGCATATCCTCAACATACTTGGGTAGCATAAAGGCTCCCTTATGCAGATTGGCGGAATAATACCAGGTCTTGATGCCCCTTGCCTTCCACTTCACGGGCTCGAAATCCTTCAAAGGATGGTATTTTTTCGAGGCAAAGCCAAAGAGCCAGTAGCCGGAGGGGCAGGTGGGAATGGCTGCCTGATACACGCGGCTAATGGGAAAGCTGTGGCTAGCCTTGCGGTGCATGGCACGACAGGTTTCCTCATCCTCATCATAGAAGGGACTGCCATGCTGGTACACCATGATGCCGTCCTCCTTGAGGGCGCGGAAGCAGTTACCATAAAACTCCTTGGTAAAAAGTCCTGCTGCATGGCCCAAGGGGTCGATGGCATCGTTAATAATCAAATCATATTCATTCACCTTGGAGCGCAAAAAACGCAAGCCGTTAGCGTTAAAAATCGTTACGCGGGCATCGTCAAGGCCAACGGCGTTGTCGGGGAAAAAGTCACGGCACACATCGATGAACACATGGTCCGTCTCCACAACGTCGATTTCTTCAATCTCAGGATAGCGGGACAGCTCGCGGGCTACACCGCCATCGCCACCGCCGATAACCAGCACCTTTTTCACATGGGGATGCACGGCCATGGGCACATGCACAATCATCTCGTCATAAATAAATTCGTCCTTTTGGGAAAAGACGATGGTGCCATCGCAGGCGATAAAGCGACCAAATTCCTTAGAGTCGAAAACGTCAATCCGTTGAAAATCCGTGTCCTCCCCAAATAATTGCTTTTCAATTTTTATATCCAGCTTCACATCATCCGTGTGGTAATCGGAAAACCAAAGCTCCATTCCATCACAACCTTACAAACTCTTTTAATCAGCTCAACAAGATGTGTCAGAAAGTACCAGATGCGCGAAACAGCGACGAAGGCGTACTAGAAGTACGTCTAGGAGCTGTGCCAAAGCAGATGGTGCTTTATCACGCATCTACACAAGTACATTAATATTATTAACCTCAGGATCTTCGGGCCCCTGCATAGAGCACCCCTTCTCCTTAGCGTAGATTATGTACTCAATAATCTCCTTAGTAATAACCTCGCCGGGTGCCAAAATAGGAATGCCCGGAGGATAGCACATTACGAACTCGGAGCAAATTCTGCCCGCCGTCTCCCGAATGGGCAGGGGCTCATCCTTGGCATAAAAGGCCTCCTGGGGCGATACAACCACCTGGGGCGCAATATATTCCGTATTCAGCATCTTGGACGGGTCGCGGGAGTATAAGCGTTTAATATCCGCCAATGCACCCACCAAGCGCTCAATATCCTGAATCCTGTCGCCGATGGAGACATAGGCTAGGATATTAGCAATATCGCCAAACTCAATTTGAATATCGTATTCGTCACGAAGCAAATCGTAAACCTCGATACCGGCCAGACCAATATCGCGAGTATAAACGGAGAGCTTGGTCACGTCAAAATCATAAATGCTGCTACCGTTCTTCAGCTCCTGACCATAGGCATAATAGCCGCCGATGGAATTGATTTCCTCGCGAGCGTACTCCGCCATCTCGGCCACCTTGGCAAAGGAGGTTTCTCCCCGCATGTACAGATTACGGCGGGAAATATCAAGGCTGGAAAGCAACAAATAGGAAGCACTGGTAGTCTGGGTGAGGTTAATAATCTGGCTCACATATTCCCAGTTCACATTGGGACCAGTTAAAAGCAAGGAGCTCTGGGTGAGACTACCACCGGATTTGTGCATGGAAACGGAGGCCATATCCGCTCCGGCCGCCATAGCATTCACCGGCATATTAGGGCCAAAGTAAAAATGGGTACCGTGGGCCTCGTCCACCAAGCACAGCATGTTATGAGCATGGGCCAGCTTCACAATGGAGCGCAAATCGGAGCAGATGCCATAATAGGTAGGATTATTCACCAAAACCGCCTTGGCATCTGGATTGGCCTTGATAGCCTTTTCCACCTCGCTCAGCTCCATACCTAGGGAAATACCCAGCTTGCTATCCACCTCAGGGTTAATATATACAGGTATCGCGCCGTTTAAAACCAGCGCGTTAATCACGCTCTTATGCACGTTGCGCGGCAAAATAATCTTATCCCCGGCCTTGGTGGAAGACAGCACCATGCTTTGCACGGAGGAGGTAGTCCCTCCCACCATAAAAAAGGCATGGGCAGCCCCAAAGGCTTCTGCCGCCAGCTGCTCCGCATCCCGAATAACCGAAACAGGATGGCATAAATTATCCAAGGGCTTCATGGAATTGACGTCCAAATTGACACATTTTTCTCCAAGAAGCTCCCGCAGCTCCGGATTGCCACGGCCACGCTTGTGCCCGGGCACATCAAAGGGTACCACGCGCTTTTTACGAAAGGCCTCCAGGGCCTCGTAAATAGGCGCTGATAGTTGCGAAAGTTTCTCCATAATCCGTTCTCCCCAACAAATAAATAAAAGACAGGTGCGCTAAACATCACCTGTCTTTGATAATTCCCCTACACGTTTTTTTGATAGACTACGATTCTTAGGGCGCATCTTACTTTCAGAGTTTGTAAGCAAATACCTTCACTACTCTTATTGACCGTTTCACAAGTGATACTGATTTTGATTGCTAGCAATCACCTTATAAAATTTGAGCGTGAGCTCAATCAATAATGTGGCCCGAGGCCACTCCGGCAGCAGTCCCGCCTGTCCGTATGGGCTTAACTATTATAAAAATAGTGGACTAATATTTGCATGAAAGCAAGCTGCATTCATGTAATTTTATTGTAGCATTTTTATACTGTTTCAGCAAGGGCTTTAACAAAATAAAAGGTATTAACCATTCCGTATTAACGACGATTACGCCTATCACGACCACTCTGGCTGTAGAAACGGCGTTTATCCTCATACATGAGCATTTCCGCAGTTTTAATAAGCTCTTCCATGGAACGTTCCCCGCAGCTGTGGCTGTGACCCACCGAGACGAAATAGCCTGCTGCATTAATACGCTCCACCAATGTTTTCAGGCCTGTAGTAACCTGAACATACTCCATATCCTGAGCCAAAACCACAAACTCGTCGCCGCCAATGCGGTACACATGCCTATCCCCAAATTGGGTGCGCATCAAGGAGGCCACTGTTTGCAGCATTTTATCGCCAGCAGCATGGCCTTGGGTATTATTCAATTCGTGCAGACCATTCACATCAACGTAAATACAGCAAATGTCATTATTGGGGGACACAGGCTCTAAAATCTTTTTTTCAAAGCAGTTGCGATTTAAGCAGCCTGTAAGAGCATCACGTTCTGCCAGGCGCTGCTGCTGAGCCAGCTCCTTGCGGGAGGTGCGCTCCAGCCAAATAAAATAGCTGGACAAAAGCAAAAGCTGCCCCGCCAAGAAAATGAGCAGTAAAATACTAATTTTATTGGCGCGAGCAAAGGCTATTTCTTCGGGCACGAAAACCGCAATGCGCCAATTATTGATGGAAGCTGGTCGATAATAGAAGCAGCCATATTCACCTGTTACAGAGGACTTTAAAATACTCTGTCCCGCTTCACCGGCAAGCAGCTTTTGACGAATTTCCTCGTTACTGTCACCGGATTTAATATCCCTAGCAGATACATCCCAAAAATTGCCTAGCTGTTTGCGATGAGTATTAAGGATAAACTCACCGGTTTTACCATCTATAATAAAGAATTTTGCCTGTCCTTGATAAATATTTTCGTTCATGAAAGCAGGCAATGTGTTTAAATTAATGACACCATACAGCATACCCACGGTTTTTTTGTCCTTCACCACGGGCACAAAATTACGCAGAACATAGATACTCGGATCAAAAATGGCCCGCACCCTGTCAGTTATGTGAGCCCCCTTAGCTGCCTCTTCGTCAAAAAACAGCTTGCCATGAACATCTAAAACGCCTTTATTGGGCCACACCAGCCTGTCATCGGGCAATAAAAGACCTATGTTCTTCATTAAGGTATCGGCCTTAAACTCAGTGATAATTTCCCGTGCCACAGGCCCATCAAGCTGCTCCTGCTTGCTGATAATATTCCCTAGGGTTAACAAAATTTCTCTATCAATATCCACCCTACGGGTCAATTCTTCGTCAACCCGATTGGCGGAGCGCTTTAAAGAACCCCAAGCAGCCTCCTCCTGCATCACACCAATTTGATAAGATACAAATACGGACAATACAAAAAGGGTCAGAATAACGACGCAGGTAATGTGTATTTTTCGGGTATAATTTAAGTTAAGGGTCTTTTTCATAAGTATGCCTCACATAGGAATATGCTATAATTTTAGCACATTTCTATATGAATTTACAAGCTTGTTTTTATAAGTACACCATAGAAAAGTAATAACGTTACACAAGTTATGCTTATGTTTTAATAAGGGTAGCAAAAGAGAGCTGCAGCCTAAGCCACAGCTCTCATATTGGTGATACTTATTTGCTTTTTGCTTCAAATTTAACGTAATCGTTAATGCCAAGACCCGGTGCAACCATGGGCTGTACCATATTCTTGGGGTTGATGGCCACTTCAATTAGATAGGGCTCCTGAACCGCCATAGCCTTGTCCAAGGCAGCGGATAGCTCTTCAGGTGTTGCCACATGCTCGCCCTTGACCCCAAAGGCCTCCGCATATTTGACAAAATCCACATAGCCCGGCATCTCGCAGGCAGTGAAGCGCTTGTTAAACTGCACTGTTTGCAGCTGGCGAATCATACCCAAGCCGCTATTATTAAAGACGATGGCAATAACGGGAATATTATTGCTAGCAATGGTAAAGAGCTCGGAGCCGGTCATTTTAAAGCCGCCGTCACCGCTTAGGCTGATGGCACGGCTTTCGGGCCTTGCTAGCTGGGCACCCATGGCAGCAGGCAGGCCAAAGCCCATGGTACCCAAGCCACCGCTGGTAATCAGCTGGCGGGCAAATTCGATTTTCAAATGCTGGGCCGCCCACATCTGATGCTGGCCCACGTCGGTGGTAATAATATAATCCTTGCCCTTAATAACAGGATTCAAGGCTTTAAAAAAGCTAGGTGCCTCTTCGTCTCCAAAATCGTCGTCCATGCCGGGCCAGCTGGCAATTTTTTCCCACCAACCACTCAAATCGTGGGGCACACTGCCCTTTTCTAAAAGGTTCAGCGTCATATTCATATTGCCCGTAATACCAATGCTGGAATCGATATTTTTATCCAGCTCCGCCGGGTCGATATCCAGATGGATAATAGTTTTGTTAGCACTGTAGCTGGAGCGCTCGCCCGTTACGCGGTCGTTAAAGCGACTGCCCACAGCCAAAATCAAATCCGCTTCTTTGACAGCGTTGTTGGCTCTTTCGTGACCATGCAGGCCCGTCATACCCAAGAACAGGCTGCGATAAGCACTGATGGCACCCAAGCCCATCAAGGTGCTTACAACAGGGATATGCAGCTTTTCGCATAAATGCATAGCATCGTATTCCGCATCCGCATTAATAACGCCGCCACCCACCAGCATGACAGGGCGTTGAGCCTTATTAATGGCGGCTACAGCGGCTGCCACTCTATCCTTGTCCGGCAGCACCGGCGGTAAATCCCGCAGCCTATCAGGAGTGTATTCGATGATAGCTGTTTGCACGTCGCGGGGCACGTCCACCAGCACAGGCCCGGGACGCCCCTCCTTAGCCAGCTGAAAGGCTAAGCGCAGGGTCTGAGCCAAATTTTCGGGCTGCTTTACTAAAAAATTATGCTTGGTGATGGGCATGGTGATGCCGGTAATATCCACCTCTTGGAAAGCGTCGTGGCCAATCAAGGCACGCTGCACCTGCCCAGTAATAGCCACCACGGGAGTGGAATCTAAAAAGGCCGTGGCAAGGCCGGTTACCAAATTGGTAGCGCCGGGGCCGGAGGTTGCGATGCACACACCCACCTTGCCGCTAGCTCTAGCAAAGCCATCCGCCGCATGAGCAGCGCCCTGCTCATGGGCCGTTAATATATGCTGAATTTTACTGTCCCTTAGCGCATCATAAAAGGGGAGAATTGCGCCACCGGGATAGCCAAAAACTGTTGTTACACCCTCTTCGGCCAAAACCTTGACCATTATTTCCGCACCAGTCAATTGCATGGGCTCACATCCTTCCTCATCACTTTTCTATATGGTTCTCGCTTTATCCGCATTGGGCCATTCAAAGCGCGATTCCTCCACTGCCAAGGCAGTGTCGCCACGCTCTAGGGCAACCAAGCCTGTTTGCACCATTTCGGTAATACCATAGGGGCGCATAATATCCACAAAGGCCTTGAGCTTACCCTCGTCACCTGTGGACACAAAAATCAAGGATTCACCGGTAACATCCACAGCGTGAGCCCTGAACACCTCTGCCAGCTGTAAAAGCTCCATACGCTTTGCACCTGCATGCACCTTGACTAAAACCATGCTGCGCGTAGCGCTGGAGCGGGGCGGCAGCACCTTTACCTTTTCCACTTCCACCAATTTGGCAAGCTGCTTGCACACCTGCACCACGGTGGGTTCATCCGCATCCATAGTAACAGTCATACGTGAAAATTCCGGATTTTGGGTTGTGCCTACAGCCAAGCTATCAATATTATAACCTCTACGGGAAAACATGCCGGCTACACGCATCAAAACGCCGGGCTGGTTACGTACAACAATTGATAAAATTTGCTCCATACCTTTTCCTCCTCTATAAAAATGCCCCCGTCTGCAAAAGCAGAAAGGAGCGAACTTGTTGGAATAAATTATGACAATTGACGCTTTTTTTGTCAAGAATTTTGTAACATTTCTCATTATACAGACGAGGGCGTAAATCTTTTTGTAAACATTATAACAAAAAGTACCATTTTAGGTCCATCCATCCCCGACCTAAAATGGTACTTTAAAAAATTACAAAGAAAGAAAAATTATGCTTTTTTCAGCAAAATCAAAGCCTGAGTCAAATCCTCCAAGGAAAATACATCCTTGCCGTCCTTGGGCTCTTCTTTACCATCGATATCTACAAAGAAGCTGCTCATGGGACACTCTAAAATCTCATGCAGCTTGTAAAGATTATCCACGGTAACATTGTTGCGGCCACTCTCAATATTGCTCATATGGGTTTGGCTAATACCCATGCGCTTTGCAAGCTCTGTTTGTTGCATATGCTTTGCGAATCTGAGCATCTTGATTCTGGTTCCAATGATTTTAGCAATATTCTTCATAATATGGCACGCCTTTCCTAATTATAAAATTTTCTTTACCTTAGTAAGCAATACTAAAAATAACCCCACTATTTTAGTAAGTATCAGTTGCTAATGTAAAGTTTTCTTTAATTATATCACATGAGTTTCCGCTACGCAACACTTCTTCAGAAATAATGGATAAATTTTTAAACATTTTATATTATCTAAAGCATAAAAAAACCATACCCCACTATGAGGTATGGTTTAGCCTTCTTGGTGCGAGTGACAGGAATCGAACCTGCACGCCGAAAGGCGCTAGATCCTAAGTCTAGTGCGTCTGCCAGTTCCGCCACACTCGCATTTTTAAGTTTTCAAAACGCAGCTTGGATTAAAGCCACAGCATGCGTCCGAGATATATTATACTGAAGAGTATGAGTCGTGTCAAGGAAAGTTTAAGCTAAAGCTAGCAACTGTATAACAGCGCCCTGCCAGCTTAGCCATTATAGCCATGGGGATGACCCTTGTGCCATTTCCAGGCAGTTGCAATAACCTCGTCCACGCTGCTATGCTGGGGCACCCAGCCCAATTCGCTGCGGATTTTTTCGGAAGAAGCAATGAGCACCGCCGGGTCGCCAGCACGGCGAGCCTCCTCCACAACAGTAAAGTCAACCGCTGTAATTTTCTTCGCAGAGTCAATCATTTGGCGCACGCTAAAGCCATTTTCGCTGCCCAAATTATACACGCGGCTGGCACCACCCTTTAAAAGATGCTCCAAGGCTAGTACATGGGCCTTAGCCAAATCGCAGACGTGAATGTAGTCGCGAATGCAGGTGCCATCCTCGGTGGGATAGTCCGTGCCAAAAATTGCTACCTGCTTGCGCACGCCCTGGGCCGTTTTCAAAATCAAGGGAATCAAATGGCTTTCAGGGCTATGGTCCTCCCCAATATCACGGGTGGGGGACGCACCGGCAGCGTTAAAATAGCGCAAGGCTACATAACGCATGTCATAGGCCATATCATAATCGGCCAGCATCCTTTCAATCATCAGCTTGCTGCGACCATAAACATTGGTGGGCTCAAGCTTGCTATCCTCAGTAATAGGCACCTTTTCGGGCTCGCCGTACACTGCTGCCGTTGACGAAAATACAATTCTATCCACGCCGGCACCGCGCATAGCTTCCAATAAGTGCAGACTGCCCTCCACATTATTAAAATAATATTTACTGGGATTGGTCATGGATTCGCCAACTAAGCTGGAGGCAGCAAAATGAATTACCGCATCAATTTTAAACTGCTCCATAATGTGCTTGGCAAAGCGCACATCATGAATATCGCCCTCGATGAGCTGTACATCCTCGGGCACAGCCTCCTCGTGGCCAGTGGAAAAATTATCATATACAATGGGAGTATAGCCGCTCCTTTGCAGCTCCTCCACCACATGGGAGCCGATATAACCGGCGCCACCTGTAACAAGAATATTCATCTTTATACCTCGATCAAACTTGCTAGGGCGGTCACAAGGAACCACCGCCCTTTTATTAAAGGCTTACGCTTCTTCGCCGCCGATAATAGCCAAAAGCTCCTCGGTTTTCGCTTGCAGAAGCGCCTTGTCGCCCTTAGTTTCCACATTCAAGCGCATTACAGGCTCGGTATTAGAGACGCGCACATTAAAGCGCCAGGTGTCATAAGCAACGCTCAGGCCGTCCAAATGGTCCTGCTCGCCGTCTGCATAACGCTTGCCCAGCTCTGCCAAAACTGCGGCAGAATCTGCCACCTTGCGGTTGATTTCGCCGCTGCAGGGATACATTTCCACCCGCTCGCCCACCAATTGGGACAGGGTCTTGCCACTGCGGCAAATGAGCTCGGTTACCAAAAGCCAAGGAATCATGCCACTGTCGCAGCAGGAGAAGTCGCGGAAATAATGGTGAGCACTCATCTCGCCGCCATAGAGCACATTATTATTGCGCATGCATTCCTTCATAAAGGCATGGCCGCTCTTGCAGCGCACGGGCACGCCACCATCACGAGTCAAAATATCCTCGGTATTCCAAGTTAGGCGCGGGTCAAACATAATCTTGGCGCCGGGCTCCTTGAGGAGGAATACCTCAGCCAAAAGGCCCACGATATAATAGCCTTCGATAAAATCTGCCTTCTCGTCAAAGAGGAAGCAACGGTCAAAATCCCCATCCCAGGCGATACCCAAATCGGCACCACTCTCGCGCACTACCTTGGCAGTGGCTTCGCGATTGGGCATTAAAAGCGGGTTGGGCACACCATTGGGGAAGGTGCCATCGGGCGTATCATTTAAAGTGATAAATTCAAAGGGCAAATGCTTGGCCAGCTCCTTTAAAACAGGTCCGGCGCCGCCATTACCGGGGTTAGCCACAATCTTCATGGGCTTTAAGGCTTTAAGGTCCACATAGCTCAAAAGATGCTGGATATAAGCGGGCATGATGTCCACCTTTTCAACCTCGCCCATGGTTTTGCCCGGCACCAGCTGATGGGGCATATCGCTAGAGGCTGCCACCATTTCGCCAATTTCCTTCAGGCCCGTGTCCGCGCTAATAGGACGGGCATCGCGACGCACCAGCTTCATACCATTATATTCCTTAGGATTATGACTGGCAGTAACCATAATACCGCCGTCAGCCTTTAAATGAGCAGTAGCAAAATAAATCATCTCGGTGCCACATTGGCCAATATCAATAACCTTGGTGCCCCCATGACGCAAGCCCTCAGTGAGGGCAGCCACAATGGCAGGACCGCTCAGGCGAATATCATGACCTACTACCACGGTTTCTGCAGCAAACATAGCAGAAAAAATTCTACCCACACGATAAGCCATTTCTTCATTCACTTCTGTGGGATATACACCGCGCACATCATAAGCTTTAAAAGCTTTGTTAGTAACTTCCATCGTTCCATTCTCCTTTATGTGTTTTTTATGCTACTTTCGCTATTGACATAGTAATCAATATATATCATTCTGCAAAAAAAAAGAAAATCCTGCCTCGCGCAGGACTTTCTCAAGCATCACCAAGTAAAATATGAATAAACGGAAAAAACGGTCAAAATAATGACCTCACACAAAAGCACCGGCTGCAGAGTTTTGAAGAAATTGGATTTAAAATAATCCACTGTGACCACTAGACACATATGGGTGGGCGTGAGCATCTGCCCCGCCACGCCAAAGGCCATGGCCACACCAGCCAGATTCAAATTGCCCGTTGCCATGGCTGCCACAATGGGCATAACGATGGCCACATGCCCCTGGCTCATGCCCGTCAGCACGCCGATAATGAAGCTGACGCAGGCGATAATCACCGGCACAGGCAGGGGCGAGCTTTGGAAGGCTACAACAATTTCCTGCAGCACGTTGGTAACGGTGAGGATTTGGATAAAGTATAAAATGCAAATTACATTAAAAAACATTTTCCAATCCAAGGCACCAAAAACAACCTCTTTGAGGCTCACAAAGCGCTTCGTAAACTGCAATACGAAAAACAGGCCCACGGTGACCACCGCCATACCCATAGAAGCATTCATATTGCAAAAAACCACCAGCACAAAGGTCAAAACCACGGGAGAAAGACTGAGCCACAAATCCTGGGTATTTTGGTCCAGCAGCTCCTTGTCCTCTTGGAAATTGGTCACAGCGTCCGTTTTAATAGGCGTAATCAAAACCAGCCAGCCTGCCACAAAGGCCAGCACGGTGAGCCAGCACAGATGCATAATAAAGTCGCTGTAGGAAACTCCGGCGATATTGCAGGCCATGATCATGCCAGGAATAATGGGACTGGAGAACTCGAAAATATGGCGAAACCAAAAATTGATGGCTGCCCGATGCTCCTGGGAAATAGTCAGCTCCTTGCTGGCCTCCTCCACAATGGGCGCGCTAAAGCGAGCACCGCCCAAGGAGGGCAGCAGCCCTAAAAAGGCAGGCATCACGGCCAAGGTTACCTTGGTGCTGGAAAAAATGCGCTGCAGGGCGTGCACCATGCCGGCCAAGGCACCGCTGGTGCGCAGCTCTATTTCTAAGCACATAACAAAATAGAGAGCCAAAAGAATATCGTAGGTGCGGGACATGGTTAAGGTTTCGGTCAAGGCCTGCCAAAGATAAGCAAGGCTGGGGGTTTTCATAAGCCAAATAAAAAGCCCGCCCACCAGCATGCAGGGACCAATGGGCACATGCTTACGCAGTAAAATAATAATCAAGGCCATGGCAATGGCTAGTAATAAAAATATATTCATAAACACCATCCTTAGTTAAAGCTTGCTTACTTCCCAAAAATCAGGGTAGCTTGCTTATTATAACACCAATCCCCCAATTTTGCCTATTTTTGTCGCAAAAAAGCTTATCCTATTATTGATTTAGGGGTATAATGTTAATATAGATACAAAAGTGGAGGCGAGAAGATGCAGATAGATAAATTAACGCTGAAAAATTTTCGTTGCTACGATGAACTAGAGATTGATTTTGAGCCCAAGCTGACGGTTATCGTGGGTGAAAACGGCAAGGGCAAAACAGCCATTTTTGATGCGCTGGCCATTGCCCTAGAGCCCTATTTGCGCTGCTTTAATGTAGCCGGAAGGCATATTTCCGCCAAGGATGTGCGCCGCGTGCCTGTGTATAAAAAGGATGGCAAGCATATTGCCAACATGCTGAGCCTCTATCCCGTAAAAATCACCTTAAACGGACATGTGCACGGGGACGAGGTTAGCTGCAGCAAAACAGTAACCGACAATAATTTGACAGAGGAGCTGGCGGAGGATTTGCTTTCCAGAGGCAAAAAGCTTTGCCAAGGGCTGTGTGAAGATAAAGCTACGATTTTGCCGGCCTTTGCTTATTATGGCACTGCCCGCATGTGGGCGGATAGCAGCTTGATGGACGCCAGCACACAGGAATTGGACGAGCGCACCATTGGCTACAAGGAATGCCTAGAGCCCTCCAGCTCCTACAACACCTTTGGTCGCTGGTTCAAACAGCTTAGTGAAGCTGCTGCGCAGGAGCTACCCCCAGAGCTTAGCCACGATGCCCTGCTCATCAAAAAGGCGGTGCAGCAGGCCATTGATGCCTGCCTTGAAAGCACCGGCTTTCATGATTTGTATTATAATTTCGATTTAGGCTGCTTTGTGATCAATCATCCCGATGTGGGCGAAATGATTGTAGATGATTTAAGCGACGGCTTTAGAAGCATTTTGAGCATGGTGGCTGATTTGGCCTATCGTATGGTAAGGCTTAATCCCCAGCTTGGGGAGCAGGCGGTGGTCGCCACTCCTGGCGTAGTCCTCATCGACGAAATCGATATGCATCTGCACCCCCTATGGCAGCAAACTGTGCTCTTAGATATGCAGCGGGCCTTTCCCAAGGTGCAGTTTATTGTGACAACCCACAGCCCCCAGGTGCTGAGCAGCGTGCCCGCTGCCAGCGTGCGGGTGCTGGTGTGGGGGCGCAGCTTTGAGGGCGTGCGTCGCGTGAGCTTTGCCATGGGCGCTTCCAGCGCCCAGATTTTGCAGGATATCCAAAACGTTACCCTACGCTCGGAAAGACTGCCCATCGTGCAGGATTTAAAGCGCTACTTGGAGCTTGTGAGCCAGGATAAATGGGATTCGGAGGAGGCACTGGCGCTGCGTAAGCAATTGGACGCTTGGTCCAACGGCAACGAGCCCGCCCTGCTCAGGGCGGACATGGACATCCGCATGCGCAAATTCCGGAGGAAGCGCTCATGAAACGTGTATATAAAAGCAAGCAAGAGCCCAAAGGGCTCGCGCGCTATCGCAATCGTTTTCCCTGGGAAAACTGGGAGCATTTTCGCCGCCGCGCTCGCCACGGCTACCAAGAGGTGAAGGAGCAGATTCTGCGGGACCAGCACGGCCTTTGTGCCTACTGCGAAATCAGCATCAAGCTGGCGGAGGAAGAAAGCGAAGTGGACGATTTTCGGGTGGAGCACTTTTATCCTAAAAGTGCCACCACGGAGCACGGCCACAACTACCACCTGGATTGGCGCAACCTGTTAGGTGTGTGCCACGGTGGCAGCCAGCCCTATGTGCCCGACGCCCAGTGGCGCTATTCCAAGCAAAAAAACGACCGCAGCTGCGACGTTCCCAAGGGTGGCAAGCCCATCACCGCCATGATTCTCAACCCCTTAAAAATCCCCGGCAGGGTGCGCCTTTTTGCCTACGTTGAACACTCCGGCAAAATGCTGGTGGACAAAACCAGCTGCCCACCCAAGCTGTGGCGCAAGGCTGAGCGCACCATCAAGGAGCTAAACCTGAACGCACCACGCCTGATGCGCATGCGGCTCGCCGTCATTCAAAAGCTGGAGGATGATATCGCCGCGGAGCTGGAGCAGGGCGAACAGCTGGAGGACGTACTCACCATGCTGGCTGAAACCTGCCTCGTGCCCGATTACGATGGCATGTCCCTGCCCTTCTTTTCCGTTTTGCGTTGGTATTTGGGCGAGGCCGCCGAAAAAGTGATTGCCGCCAGCGGCGACAAGCTCTAGCCAAGCCCACTAAAACAAGCTTAAACCGCATATAAAAAGCAGACGCCATTTTCAGCGTCTGCTTTATTTTTTTATCTTGTGCACTTGCTTTTATGCTGCGCTCCTACTTAAGCTCGTCAAAAAACTTCAGCCCATTGCGACCGGCTTCCTTCACAGCATAAAGGGCTGCATCTGCCTGATTAAAGAGCTCGTCACTATAGCCCTTTTTGGAAAAAGCCACGCCCACGCTCAGGGTTACCAGTGGCAAGCCATCGGAGATATCCTGCAGCTCCTTGTTAATCAAGCCCAGCTTATGACTGATAATTTTGCGATTGATTTCGTTAAAATCATCCAAAATAACGATGAACTCATCACCGCCGATGCGGGCCGGATAATCCTCGGAGCGGAAGAAGCTGTTGAGCAAATGCCCCACCTTCTTGAGCACCTTGTCGCCCATCTCGTGGCCATAGGTATCGTTAACGCCCTTAAACCTATCCACGTCCAGCAAAATCAACGCCATGGGCTTATTGCTCTGCTTGAGAAAATCCTTCAGGCTTTCAAAGGCACTGCGATTCATAATGCCCGTCAGTGGGTCATGGGTAGCCTTGTGCATCAGCATGGCCTGATTAGCAGCATTTAACTCGTAAATGTCATTATAGGTCATGGCGAAGTATTTAAACTCATAGGCGCCAGTGGTTTCTAAACGCATTTTATCACGAATGCACTTCATATATACGCTCAGGGGCTTCACAATCAACATGGTAATTACCACAAAGGTAATAATATTCATGACAAAAAGCAAGCTAATGAGAATCCTTTGGTTAAACAGGGATTTATCCAAGGCCCCCATACTGCTTTGCTGCAGCTGTGCAGTGCGGCGCATGAGGCTGTTCACAAAATGGTCGCTGTGGGATTTTATCAAGGCCTTTGCATCCATATAGCCACGGTCATAAACCATTGCCCTAGCTCTAGCAATTTTTCCTTGACTGGTCAAATCCTTATCGATGCCCAAAAGCTGCACCTTGGCAACCTGGGGCGGAACCAAGGCTTCGTCATAACCATTGGCAACAACAATCAGCTTCATAGCGTACATTTCTCGCTCCATCAAATCCATGGAGCTGGCCTTGGCGGCCTCCAAAGCCTGTAGCTCGTCATCAGTGGGCTGGTATTTTTTCAAATTGGCAACAGCCCTTTCACGACGCTTGGTTTCGTTGGCCTCCTTAAAATAGTTTTGCATATGCTTCATATCCATATTTTGGGTAAAAAGCCGCACCTGGTCCGTTAAATAATCAGAGGCAGCATTCATATTTACTGCCGACTCGTGACAAGCAATATATTCATCATTATAGCGAACAAAATCATTATACCTAGTTGTCATTTGCGCAGTGGCATAGAGCAGCATCCCGTAAAGCACACATGCCACAACAATCATACAGGTATTAAAATTGCGAATCTTGATACCCTTAATAGTCTGTCCTTTTTCGTTTTCCACAAACATCACGCTCTTTCTTCTTACAGCTAAAACACTACTTCACTTGTTATATTATACACTAGCACAGCTGCCAACACAACAATTCGCAACAGAAAAATCTTATCCATAAATATTAAATGCAATTTACTTTATATTGAATATTGATTATTTTTCAAAGCATCCTCATTATTCACAATCTTTTTCATATATAAAACTTCTACTGATGTACCATTTTTACTGTTGCTGCAGTGTTTTTCTTGACAGATATGAGCAAATCCTCTATACTGAAAGCATAACTAAACAGCATTGTGAGAGTGAGTGCAATTTGAGCTCATGAAGGGGTACGCCACCGCGGGTGTAGCTGCTTCATGAGCTTTTTTGTTTTGTCGAGTGCTACAATTTCGCTTCTCACAGCTTGCCAAAGGAGGATTACATGCTTATCAACGGCAAAGAATATGCTTTACAAGCCCCCGTGACCTTGGAGCAGCTGCTACTTGAGCTTGGCTATCGCACCAAGCTGGTGGCAGTGGAGCGCAATAATTCCATCGTTAAACGCGCCGCCTATGCCAGCACTGTGCTAAGCGACGCCGATTAATTAGAAATCGTTAGCTTTGTGGGAGGTGGCTAAGATGTATTTTTATACTGAGGATGTCACGCGACAGGCACTGCATAAGGGGCTCACCCCCGCCCAAAGCCAGCTGCTCAAGGAGGCCAGGGTGGCTATTTTTGGCTTGGAAGGCCTAGCAGGGTGGCGTCCTTGCTTTAGCAAAAATAGCAAAAAAAGGACTGCCTTCAGCCGTAGCCTCCAGCAGCCATAAAATAAGGGAAAGCGTAATAATCAGTTGCCACGCACATATTCGCGGGGCACCCTTGGGCTAACATTGCAGATAATTTCATAGCAAATAGTGTTGGCCCACTGGGCCACCAGCTCCATGGGAAGCTCGTGCCCACCAAAAACTGTGACCTCCGTCCCCAAATGTACATCGGGAATATCCGTCACATCCAACATTACCTGGTCCATGCACACCTTGCCCACAATGGGGGCATGCTGACCATTAATTATCATATAGCCCTTATTGGAAAGCAAACGACTCACGCCATCCGCATAACCAATGGGAACGGTGGCAATAACGCTGGGCTTGGTGGTCGTAAAGCTGCGACCATAGCCAATGCTATCCCCGGCAGGCAGGGTTTTCACAAAGGAAACCTGGGTTTTCACCGTCATGACCGGCTCAAAATCCTTGTAGCAATCAATCATATGGGCAGGATGCAGTCCATACAGGGTTATACCCTGACGCACCATGTCCAGCTGATATCCCTGCAGCTCCGTCAGAGCCGCGCTATTGGCAATATGCCTGATGGGGATGTGCACGCCCTCGGCCTCGATAAGGCGCAGGGCCTCCTGAAAGCGTGCAAACTGATAGGCAGCGTACTGCTTATCGTCCGCATCCGCCGTAGCAAAATGGGAGAACACGCCCTCGATATAAATGCCGGGCAGGGACGCTGCCAGCTTGGCAAATTTGCCTGCGTCACGCACATGCACGCCAATGCGGTGCATGCCCGTGTCCACCTTAATATGTATTTTTGCCTTGGTGTGCTGGCGCAAAGCCGCCTCATTCAAGGCATATAATCTTTCTTCATCAAAAACTGCGTGGCTTATATCATAGCGCACGCAAATATCGGCCACCTCCGGCAGGAGGGAGCCCAAAACCAAAATAGGTTGGTCAATGCCCGCATCCCGCAAGCGCACTGCCTCCTGCAGCAGTGCCACTGCAAAAAAGTCCGCACCATTGCGAGCTGCCTCCTGGGCCACCCGCACAGCACCATGACCGTATGCATCGGCCTTGACTACGGCACACAGCTTCGTAGTCGGCTTTAAATTGGCCTTAGCCATTTGCACGTTATGAGCCACCGCATCAAGATTGATTTCGGCCCACGCACCACGTTGAATATGCACCCTCTAGACCTCCCTGCTTTACGCAAAGCATTTATTTCTTACCACAAGCCTTGGCGTGGGGACAGCCCTTACAGCCACAGGAGCAGCCACCGCCAAATTTTCTGCCAAAATAGCTACGAGCTGCCAAAATAAAGAGCAGCAAGAGCAGGCCGCCTAAAATATAATCAGCCATCTGCTCGCCTCATTTCGCAAAACCAAGCTTTCACTAATGCTATAGAATAACACTATAATGTTATCAGATTATTTCTAGAAAATCAACTGATAATACCCACTTCACAAAAACTTCTTATGCCAAAGCTAAACCCCCGCCTGCCAAGCCAGCCTGTGGCTAACCCGGCACCGGGGGTAAAACTATTTTAAGCTTCCTTTTCGCCCTCGCCCTTGTCCTGCTCGCGCCTTTGGTCCATTTCGTGCTCAAAATTATTATTCTTCATTTCAATGTGCAGACCATTTTCATCCTGCTTCAGCTCAGCACCGCCACTTTCAGCAGTGGGCGCAATACCCCCAGTGGGGCGATTGGGAGCTTCGATGATATCATAACGCTCAAAGCAGCCCGAAATATCACCATAATGCTCATTATAGCTATCCTGAGGAGTATAATCCACCATCTTGGCACTCATCTGGGCCAAATTCTCTACGGAATTGCTAATTTGGGTGCTATTGGTAACTGAATAGCTGCCATTGCTAATGGTCAAGCCCATCCAAGTAGTGCTGCCGTTTCCCAAATCCCGGAACAGGGCATCACTTTGGTCATTGGAGGGAGTGGTGCTTCCGCCATAAACGCCAACCACCGTGTTATTGCTGGTGAAATGGGCGAGGTCGGCCACATGGAGCTTGTTGATTTGTAAGTCCCCACTGACAGTAATATCGGCAGTATTTACATTCAGCTTGTCAAAGAGCAGGTTATCGTTAATATTCAGGTTCAAGGAATTTATAGCACTATCAGTTCCCCCAACACCGTTAGCAACCACCTGCAGAGACCCGCTTGAGTTATCGCTACGCTGAACACCGGAAACAGTCATATTATTACCCTGCAGCGTCAGAGAGCCTTCCAATTTAACTTTTGTTTTAGGATCAAGGGTTAAATTACCACCTATTAGCGCATGCTTGTTGTTTATGCTGCCAGCGATCAATGTAACATTAGTGCCGGATATTGTTGAAGCATTTCCGCTAACAAGATTACCATTTTCTACCTTGGGTATATAATATTTTCTAGCATCATCTGTAGCGGTAGTCGTAGGATCGTCAAAACTGTCGCTCACAGTCTCAAAGCCGATGGTTATATTCTGGGCAGCCTTGAGGATTACATCGCCTGCTTTAGCCACTATATCATCACTAGGATTTGTTTTGGGTTTTGTTTTGATAGTTCCCCCATTTATATAAATGTCACCAAGATGGGCTGTGATTTTGATATTACCTTCTTTAGTTTGATTATTAATATCATCATCAGAAGTTGCTTCGACGCTACCTTCAATAATTATAGGAGTAAATTTCCGATATAATTCCTTTCTCGTGCCGTCGGTGTCACCTGTGATCTGTAAATTCTCTTGACCTGAAGACAGAGCGATATTGCCACCTGTTGCTATAATTTTTCCACTAGCATGATTGTAAACATAACCCATAATGGACTTAATATCCAAATACGTTACTCCCTGAATGAGGCCATAGTTATGCAGAAAATCCCTGGCATTGAGAGTAATCTGGCGATTAGCTATCATCTGACCAGTAGCCGTATTTTCTATATTATAATTGGAAGTCAGCCAAATATTGCCGCTACCACTACTAACAATATTGCCCTCTGCGTCATAGGTAGGATCAACATCACCCTTAGCCCAGATAAGGCCACTATTGGAAATGCCAAAAGTTCCGGCATGGTTTGCTGGCCTATCTAAGGGATAATCTACTTGTACGTTACCACCTGCTGTAATGATACCACCTGTAAATTTTGAAGTGTCTGAGGGATCGTTACGCGCACCAAAGTTATTGAAATCTCTTCCTATGTGTGCTTGGACATTGCTACCTGTGGATTGTATTGTGCCCCGATTGGTTAAGGTATCACTGACTGTAAATTTAATTTGACTAGAAGCTTTAATCAGGCCAGTGTTGGTAACACTATCGTGTGCCGTAATACTTATGGTACCAACTGTTGATTGGCTTGTATCTGTATTTGTTTGTTCAATAATACCAGTGTTCTCTATGTTAGCAAATTTAGCACTATTAGAATTTCCCGCAGTCACGTTAAGATTATTCTTTGCCCTAATGGTGCCATCATTTTTGATGTTACCCTTTTCAGTATGCATGTTAATAGCATCGTTCTGGGAGGTAATGCTAGAATAACTATCTATATCTATAGTATTGCCAACTTCAATTTTTAAATGCCCTGCTGCAGTGACACTACTTCCTTGCATATCTAATATGCCAGCACCATCTCCTATTGCATCTAATTCAATATGACCATTAGAAGACTCAATCTGAGCATTAATAAATTCCATTTCGTTAACAGCTTTAATTTCTATATTACCACTTGCATTAATAACAGCTTTTAGAACAGTTGCTTCGCTCCCCTCGTTCCCTGTAAGGTTTACAACTTCATTAATCAAATTAGCCCCCGTCACAGTAGTGCTAGAGTTTGTATTATTAGTGTTGGTAGTGCTAGAATTGTCGGAAGCAGGCCTTGTAATACTTACATAGGCAGCTCGTAAATCAACCTTACCACTAGCACGAATTTCTCCGTTTACAGTAATATTACCGGAATCACTCATAGTAAAAGTGCTATTAGGATTAAAAATATTAATATTCAAGGCACTAAAACTATCTTGGTCAAGTGCCATAACCGTCAAAGAGCCTGCATTAATTACACCTGTAGAACCTACAACCATACCCCCAGGAGAAAAGAAATAAAGATTACCACCCACCGTTCCGTCTTTTTTTAAAGCTTTTACTAGACCATTAATATTTATTTGGTTAGTAACAGTGTTCACTAAGGTATCTACAGTAGCATCAGTGTCTTTTTTCCAAAAATGTAAGTTAGCAGTCTTACCAGCATCTACATTAAAGTGAGTAAAGCTATTCCAACCTAGATTCCCGTTGACTTGTTGAGCATAAATATCTACAGTCCCATTAGTTTGATAACTTAACTTGGTTCCATTAGCAAGGACAATACCTGGAGTATCCGCATACGCCTCGCCCCCCAGCCACGGCGCCAGCACAAAGCCCACCGCCAGCACATAGCGCAGCACCTTCATCGAAAGCATACTGCTCCCTGCCTTGCCTTCCAAATACTTTTTAATATTTTTTAAACTCTTTTGCGTGCCAAGCATGGAAACTCCCTCCTCAAGCTAAACAGAAGCTATCCTTCTCCAAGTATAAGAACTTCACAATTGAATATTTACATATGCATATAAGTTTAGAAGCTTTTACATTATAGTATATTGTATATCAATTTCTGCTACTTTACAATAGCCCCAGCCCATTTTAGTGCATAAAAATACAGATAGCCAACAATATTTGCCAGCTATCTGTCTGATTATATTCATCTTAGAATTATTGGTCACAATAAGGGTAACAGCTTCTGCTGTTCTTCTGGTGTTATTTTCAAAAGCCCCATAGCTTCTTGAGCGCTAACCTTAAGGCTTTCCATTAGCGCCTTAATATTTTCTAATTTTTCCTCTTTTCTTCCTTGCTTCATTCCCTGTTTCATTCCCTGCTCTCTTCCTTTTTCGGTAAAATATCTTTCAAATTCACCCATAACTTGTCGACCTCCTTCAGGGGACTTAATGTAATTCACATACTCCGACAATCCGCCTTGGCTGGTATCTCCTGCCTTGGCAGTCTTCAAATATTGCATGAGCTTGGCAATGTTGGAGCCATCGTCAATCTCTGCATTGACATAAATAGTGTGCAAGCCGTTGTCATAAGGGATTATCCTTCTCCCGCAGTTTAGTACCTGCTGCACCTCATAGACGGTTTGACCTCCATGCCAAATATCATCCTCTGATATGTAGAACAGATAAACCTCCGGCAGCTTATCATAAGTTGCGCCCTTGCGCAAAAGCTCACTGTCCATCACGGATGCATAATAACGTACTCGCCGAGCGGGAGCAGGCTCTTCCAAACGTTGGATTTCAATCTCATAAATCGTGCCCTTATCATCCTCCGCCGTGATATCCAGCCTAGGGCTTTTACTAATCAGCATCGGTATATCATCCTGTGTACGAAAAGCAATAATGTTAAGCGTTGGATTTTGCATGAGCTGGCGCACTAAATGCAAGCAAGCCCCCTCGTCCCTAAAGACAACAGATGTAAAAATATCGTTAAATAGATTCATAGCCTGTATTTGCTTGAGGAGCTCTTCAACCCCTGCGATACGGCCATCAGGAATGGAATCTGT
The DNA here is from genome assembly GCA_051866495.1 of Phascolarctobacterium sp. GTDB lineage: Bacteria > Bacillota > Negativicutes > Acidaminococcales > Acidaminococcaceae > Phascolarctobacterium_A. Next base: position 38,208 of record JBJDXD010000026.1, read on the forward strand.
CATGTCTCCCTCCTGTTTTAATTATAAACTTGTAAAATACAAAAATCAATAAAATTAACACATGGCGTCACTTGCAAGTTTTATCGCCAAATATAGTATAATACCTTTTCGTAGGAATTTCAACACAATTTTCTGATTTTTATCTATATTACTTCTATTCTTTTTATTATGACTTTTTGTCTATTCTAAAGATACAATTATACTAAAAATAACTCCTACTCCCAAACGCGGTAGGAAACTTATGTTTGCTTTAGTATGATAAAAAAATTCCCCTCGGAAAATCCGAGGGGGGAACAGTCGTCTGTTCTATTATACTTTACAGCATGCTTTTAAGCTTCTTTTTTCTTCTCTTCTTGCTCATTCTCCTGCTGAGTCTCGATGCGCAGGCCCTGATTATCCTTATGCAGCGCCACCTTATTGCTATTGGCAGAATGCAAGATTTCCGCTACAGGTCGTTCAGTGGCTTCTAGCAAATCATATCTGCCAAAAATGCCCACAGCATCACCATAATGCTCCTCGTAGCTTTGCACCGGCTTATAGTCATTGAGCTTGGCGCTCAAATCCTCGGCGGACCAGCGCTGGTTTGCACTGCGATAGCCAGTATCAATATGGAGCAAAAGGCCGTTGGAGCTTTGGTACTTGGCGTTCTCCACATAAAGGTTCATCCAGCCGCCATTGCCACCGGTGCTGCCCACAAAGCCAGCAGCTCCCTTAGTATCCTGCAGGCTTTGCCGCAGCTGACGCATGGTGTTCAAGGCACGCACCTCTTCGGGCTCGCCCTCCTTAATGGCTCGGAACTCATCTGCAGTAGCCCGCAGCTTGTAGCCGCTGGAGCCCTCGCCCAAATCATAATACAGAGCGTTGCTAGAGTCATGCTCCGGTGCCACGCCACCGCCGTAAACGCCGGTCACATAGCCCTGGTTGTAGAAATGAGCCTCGCCGCTCACATGGAGCTTGTCAATCTCCATCTTGCCGCCAATATTGACCTCCGCATTGGTCACATTCAAGGTGGTGAAGAGCACATCCCCAGCGATAGTCAGGTTCAAATCGCTTTGCATAGCTGCGCCGCTGCCATCTGCGCTCACACCGGTCACATCCACGATCAAGGTGCCCTTGTTATCGCTGCGGTCAATGGTAGGAATAGCAAAGTTATTGCCCTGAAGTAGCAAATGCTCGTCCACCTTCAGACCTTCGCTAACCGTGATTTGGGAGCTGGCGTTTTCGGTGTAAAGCACTACATCCTTGCCATCCACCTTGCCCAAAACTACGTTGCCATTTTGGCTGCCTGCTGCCGCCATATCACCGGCCACCAGCTCCTTCACATTCACGTTGCCATAGATGGACACGGCGCTAATAGAGCCATTAAGAGCCTTGAGATGGTCGGCACTTTGCTGACTATCCACGCCCTTATAGCCATCTAGAATGATGCTGCCATTGTTGGAAACGACGGTGCCGTCATTAATTACATTGGCACCGGTGGAGCGAACTACCACATTGCCATCTGCAATTACAGCGGACACGTTGGTGCCAATGGTCAAGGTCTTGCCACTGGTCAGGTTAACATCCTTATGGCTAACAATATTCATATTGTTATACAAATAGCCCTCATCAGCGATCAAATTCATGTCGCTGTCGCTCAGCAAAATGTTCAAACTGTCATAATAATAGGGAGTATCAGCATTAAAGTGAACCTGAATACTTTCGGTGCTTCCGCCGACAGTAATGGTTTTACCCGTTTGTCCACGATAATCATAAGTATTTTGATTATTATACAGCTTGAAATTATCATAGTTGGTAGTATTGCCCATAGCGGAATGCAGCGTTACAGCGCCCTTATCCTCCTCGGCACTGCCCTGAGCTATGATATCGCCACGGTTGACTACATCACCAGTGCGATAGGCTTCTAGCAAGCCTGTGGTTCTAGTACCCTCGATAGTGGTAACGGGCTTCTCCGCATTCCTTTCGCTAGCATCCAAATAGAAAATTTCTGTTTTAAAGGCAGTAGCTGCATCAGGAATGACTACTTCCATGTCATTGGCCTTGACGATTTCTACCCACGCCCTATCGGTGTCCTTGTAATACTGCTTGGTAATCAAAATATTGTCGCCAGCCGCCTGAATCCTGCTAACATCAGCGGGAGCTAATTCAGCCAATTCTTTGCTATTACCTATAGAATCTACGACCCTAATGGTGTTAGAGGCACCTGCTCCGGCTTCAAGGGTTACATTGCCATTTTTAGCAATCAAATCGCCGCCAACCAAGTTCACAACTGTACCCTTTTCAGCCTTCAGGGTAATGTCTCCCTCCACAGAAAGCATTTCTGCCTTGTTGAACAAATCTCCCTTTGTAGCGTTGAGGGTAATATTCTTGCCTGCATAAATTACTTGGCCAAAGCTGCCCAAGCCAGTCTTGGCCTCCAAGGTTACATCACCCAAGGCAACCAGATAATCCTTGGAGTTATAAACATTGCCATTTACAGCCGAAATAGTTAGGTTATTATTGGCAATATTATAGCTAGCGGATGTGCTATCAATACTGGTATGCAGGTCAGCATCATAATATTTCATATAAACGCCGTTATTGTCATAGGTATTGAAGTCATCAAAATTATGTACATTGCCATGCTCAGACTTCAAAAGTATGGAGCCAGTATTTTCCTTATCCACTGCATTGGTATTGGTGGCAATGATATCACCATAGTTGGTTACGTTGAACCCAACGCCATTATTATCTTTTCCCTGCGCCAACAAGGTTACATTACCGCCGTAGGTAATAATATCGCCCTTGCCTGCAGTGAAATCATTTTGCACACCGTTGATAATATTACCCTGCATTGCTTGTAATGTTACATTGCCTGCGTAGGATTCCAAGGTTGCGCTATTCACCACATCACCACTGGTCGCCTTAAGGGTTATGTTCTTGCCAGCATAAATATTATAGGCAAAGTTGGATAAGCCCTCGGCTGCGATTAAGGTAATATTTTCGCCGGACTCCAAATTTTTGTTGTTATACAGGGTGCCATTTTTTGCAAGGATTTCCACATTGCCGGTTGCAATGGCAATGCCACTGGTACTGCTTGAAGGTGTATAAATCCTAGATGCCTCAGAGCTACCGGTGCTTACCAAGGTATTAAAATCATCGTAGTTGGTCACATCACCATGGGCGGAGCTCATAGTAATGGTGCCGTCAATAGCCATGGCATCACCAGCATTGAAGACGGAGCCGTTTTTCAAAACAGTGCGATTCACACCATCAATTACAGCAGTATATGTTCCATCGCGAGCTGGGGCAGGAGTTATACCAGCGGGTACCTTGTTAAGATTTCCTTCAGCGTCAAAGTAGTAGTAATAACCATCATTGCTTTGCGCCTGCAAGCTAACATTGCCCTTGCCGCTGAGCAAATCTGCGCCGTCCTTATTAAAGACAACCCCATCCACAGAAATGATGCTAATATTGCCACTTTCGGTTTCCATAACGCCAGTGTTCAGCACATCCTCGTTGGACTCTATGGTAATACTGCCACTCTTAGTATAGTAATTGCCATAGTTAATAATATCGCCGCCGGTGGTTACTTGTTCGCTGCTAACGGTGGTGGTCACACCCGTTGCAGTTACAGCAATGTTGCCGGCCCCATTAATGCGATAATTACCGCTATTAGTAACCAAATCTCCAGCCTTAACAATAATATCGCCGGTGCCAGTTACCACAAAATCGCCCTTATTATCAATGCTTGTAGCTGCGTTCAGGGTGATACCCTTATTAGCTGTGATATCCGCATTGCTAGTAGCATTATCGGTGTCGGTATTCTTCAATTGGCCAACAATTATAGGATTAACTTGGTCAGGAAGATACTGCTCACTCTGCAAGGCCTCCATCAGCACGGAGCCAGCATAGGATGTAATGATATTTTTATTTTCGATATTACCATTATAGGTGCGAATCAATACATCCTTTTGAGCTAAAATGCTACCAGTATTGAGAATATTATTTACTAAACCAGTGTCGTCATTGTCACTCAGAGTGTAAACAAAACCATTTTCCAAAACAACTTGGCCTGCGGTGGACTGGATATTGTCATAGTTGGTTACATTTCCCTTCCAAGAGGTCAGATAAATATTTCCACCAGCCTGAATTTGACCAGTTACAGCATTCTCCGCACCATTGATAACCTCTTCAGTAGCGTCAAGGTCAATATAGCCATTAGCTTGAATATTGCCAGTGTTAATCAAGTCATCCCTGGAATTAATAATCGCATTCTCGCCCGCAGAGATGCTAGCACTATTATAAATACCAAAGGATGCTGAAGTTGAATCGCTCTTATGGATAGTAGTTATTTTTACAGTTCCGTTGGCAGAAATAGCGCCACTTTGTGTGCTTTGGCCTAGAGACATTCCATCAGGTATATCAACTGTATTCACAACCCTATCCGTTGCTTGGATTACCACATCTGTATCGGAGTGAATTCTGGCCGTGTTCCAAACCAAGCCTTCATCAGCGCCATGAGTTGCAGAGCCCGCCACAATGCTCACTGTATCAGTAGCAGTGATGCAATCGGCTACAGCATCGCCAATATTATAAACATTCTTCGCTGCATAAATATCCACACCGCCATTGGTAGCAGTGATGCCGGCAAAATTATATACGTCACCAGCAAAAGCATTCAAGGCAACGTCGGAGCCGGACAGAGCAATGCCGCTGTTAATAATATCACCATTATCGTTAATAATTGTTATTTTTTCAGTAGCCTTCAGGGAATTGCTAATCTTAACATCATTAGCTGTGCCATTATCATAATTGTGAATTTTAATGCTACCGTTTACAGTATCCACCCCTTGAATCGTCTGCACAGAAACCTCTAGGTCTTCAGAGCCACTATTGCCTAAAACCACATTGCCATTCTCAGAGTTCATTTCAACCTTTTGTAATTGGTTGAATTTGCTGCCCAAATCAATGCCATAATCCTGGCCATCGGCGGTGTATTTTCCGCCCGTCATAACCTGCAAGGTATCGCTTACACTGAGCTCATAACCATTGACAGTAGCCTTGCTGTTATCATAGGTTTGGTCCACATAGCCAAGGGCCACCATATCCACATCGGGCGCAGTCATGCTGCCGCCCTTGAGCAGAATATTGCCATCGGCCTCCAAAACAGCCCTTGTGGTAGCTGCAATTGTGCCGCTCTGCAGGGAAATATCCTTGCCCGCAGCCAATTCAATATTATTGCCAGTCAAAGAGCCCTGATTCATAAGTAGGTCATTGCCGGCTTTCAAGGTAAGCTTATTAGTTCCCTCCACGCCGAAAGCAACGTTGATGGTCAAATCCTTGGCGCTGCCCACAAAGGTATCCAAGGATTTAACAGTGATATCATTATTCAGCGCCAGATTATCCGTTACATAAACGCTGGCTGTGGCGCTAGTATCGATAGCATTATAAAGATTCAGCTGGCCATCCACATAAATGCCCACATTTTGCAATTGCACAGGCTGATTGTTGCTATCCACATTATTAGAAGCAATGCTCAGGTTCAGCCAGCCTGCCGGGCCCTGGCCCACTGCAGTCTTGCCAGTTTCGCTGGCAATGCCCGTTACATAAACATTATCCTGAGCCAGCAGGGTAACATTGGTAACCTTGGGGTCAGTAGCAGAAGCGCTCTTGGCCGCAGCATTCAAAATACGCACGCCGTTGTTAGATTCACGACTAATGGTTTGGCTATCAGCCTCATAGGCAGCCTCGCCAATGCTGCCGCCGCGAGCTTCCAAGGTAATATCCCCATTGTTTTCCGCACGAATGTAGCTATCCGCATCCGCACCATTAACAACACCCATCAGGATACTCTTGTCGGAGCCCAAGAAAATGTCGCCACCGCTGGAAGCATTGCGCACAATAAGGTCACTAGCACCCTTTTGGTCCACATAAATGCCACCAGCTGCAATAGCACTCAGGCCATCCACAGCCTTGTCGGCACCAAATAAATTGATGGTGATATGAGCATCCTTAGTACCAATGGAGCCGCCAGCTGCGGTCATAACCAAATTCTGGCCGATTATGGTGGGCACAGCTGCATTAGCTGCATTATAAATGCCGCCCAAGCTGGTCAAGGTCACTGCGCCCATATTGGTCAAAATATTATTAATATAAAGGTCCTTGTTTTGGGTAATGGCCGCTGTGCCATTGGCATCCAGCTTCTGCTCCCGTCCCTGCAGGAAAATGTCGCCGTTTAAGCTGCTCGTTCCAGAGGAAGGATTAGCCGCCGATTGCACAGTCAGCTTGCCGTTGACCACAGTCGTCCCTTGCTCCGTCACAAGGGTCTTGGTGGTCTGTTGGATGCCGATGGGAATGGTTTCGGTATAAACAGCATATTTGTGGGTATCTTCGCCCACGCCATCTTCCCAATCAACCTTGGTAGAAGCATCCAGCCTGCTCAGGGCCTTTAAATCATCAAGATGTGTATAATTTTTATTCTCGTCCTTGTCTAATAAAGTGGTAAGGTCGATGCGCTTTTCCACACCGCTATTGATGCCCACGCTATCGGCCACGTTAATAGTGATATTATGACCAATTACATTGGGGTCCTTATCAGAGGTGGTGGGCAAAGAGGTGCCCTCCGGGTTGACGATGCTATCCTGAATTGCATATAGCAGGGCATAGGCATCCCAAGCCTCATAAGTATTCTGGGTCACCTGCTGAGAGGTTGCGTTTTGGTGAGCCTTAGCAGCCAGCATAGCGCTATTTTCATCATCACCATCGCTGGCAATAATGCCCAAGCGCTTCCATCTAGCCAGCATATCATCGGCGTCACCCCGGTCGCTGGATACATAGGGCAGGGCGTCCTCCACGCTGCCATGAGCAACAGTTAAAGTCACATCACCCTCGGTAGAATAAATTCTACCAATGCGCATCTTGCCATCAACCTGCGCAAGCTTGATGTCGCCCTTGGCAGCAGCATTGACGGATGCATCCATGGTATCCAAGCCCAGGGGCTGCTGGCCCGCATAAAGCTGCAGGGCAGTGTAGCTTACATTGTTATTTGCATCCTCGCTCTTTTGTCCATAAATAGAGCCATTATTAGAAGTCAAATCAATGCGATCAGAGACAATCAAGCTACCTGCTTTTTGGGAAATATTGCCTTCAGGCCCAGTGGTAGTAATTTCTACCAAGCCTGTTACACCTGTGGTCTTAACGCCACTGGCGTTCACAGGCACGGAATTTACATTATCATGCGTAACCACGGAGCCAATATTGCCCAAAACTACGTTGCCCTTCGCTAAATATGCACCCTTAACAGTAACATCAATGCTATTTTGGGCAATAGCATCTTGATTGCTCATGCTGTTGACAGCACTTAAATTTACAGTATCCCCTGCAATAACGGTAATATCCGTCATATCCTTAGCAGCGGACAGATTAATATTGGCACCATAAAGAGCACCGCCGCTTTGGATTAAAGAGCCATTTTGAGAAGTGATGTTGACCGTACCCTTTTCATTACGTCCTGTTACCACATCATTAGTAATAGCCTCGTAAAGTGCCGTATTGCCCACCGTGCCCGTCAATTCAATATCCTTGAGGGAGGTAACATTGATATTGGCCCTAGCCGCAGCGGTGCCAATAAATTTAATATTAATGGGATTATCCGCCTTGATGCTGGCATCGTAGGCTTCTAGGCTGCCACTCTTCTTGGTCCAGGTTATTACATGATGCTTGTTGATGCCCCAAAGGCCGGAAGCATATTTGCGCTCGCTTTCTTTAACGATAGTACCATTATTTAATGGCGTTTTAGTCACTTTAACATAGCTAGTATCATTATTTTCAACTCTGATGGTCTCTCCCGCAGTGCGGTCACCATTCTTTTCAAGGCCTGTTTCCTTGGGTTCAAAGGTAAGCTGTTTCTCATTTATCCAGTTTTGTAGCTGCTCAGTGGTGGTGCCATTGGACCACAGACCCCAGCCACCATCCTTGAAATCTTCTTCGTAACGTTCATAGGTGGTAACTTCTTTACCAGTAGTCCAGGTATAATGTAAGCCAGTCAACGGCTTATAACCATTTGCCAGAATATCCTCCTCCGGCCGTGTACCAGTTTGAGCAATCTTACCGTTCTCATCAATAGCTTTTTCGATAGCGCCACTGCTGGTAATTTCGGTCAGCTTTCTTTGAGCCGTATCGGTAATGCTTACCAAGCCCTGAACCTCATGGGTAATTAAATCCCCCAGCTGCAGGGTGTAATTAGTGCCATTATTAACATTAATATTGCTTACCCCATCCAAGCAAATAATCTTCCCATTACCCGTGCTGGAAATGCGACCTGTGAGATAAACCTTACCACCGCTGGCATCCACATTTTGCACCAAAATCTTTTGGGTGGAGGGATTATAGTACACGTTCAGCTTGTACTTATAACAACCTGTCTGGGCATCCCAATAGGCGCCACCATCAATAATTTTATACTGCTCGCCAGTGGTAACAACGCTATCACTAATGGCCTTGCCATTATAGGCATTATTAATTTGGTTAATGCGAGCTTGGACAGCAGCATCCGAAATATTCGCATAGTAATCCCCAAAGCCACTTTGGATAACGCCATTAATATTGATATCGGAGGCATTGATAAACACACTACCGCCTGCAATATAGCTGCCGGTGGCCTTGCTGCCATCCTCGATATCAGTAACAATTTGGGAAATAGTATGTTCGCCCACTCCCTCGCCAATAGCAGCTCTATACGCCTCATCGTATTGCTGGCGCACATCCCCACCAATGCTTACAATGCCATCGGTATAGCCCTGGGTGATGCTGCCATTATTGGCAGTGATATTCACAGTGCTACCACTCACGGACACAGCATCCTTGGCAGTTTTGCCCTGAATCTCAATGCTGTCGTGAGCACTGGTGATGGTTACAGAGCCCTCCTTGGAATAAATATTTCCCTGGACGAGAATATTGGCCATGGGTCTATAGCTACCAGCACGGGGCGTTCCTTCTTCATCCTTAAAGCTATAATTGATGGAGCCGCCACCATAGTTACCTTGGATATTGACCCTACCAGATTGGCCATCAGCCGCATTGACTACCGCAAAATTAGCACCGGCATTCTTCTTATTGATGGCGCTAATATTTTTATTAAATTCAGCTTTGTTGGCACCATTTACATTAGTACCATTGAAAATAAGCTTGCCACCGGGGTCGCCCACAGTTATGGAATTAACCTTGGTCAATAAATTAGTATTATTGATGATGTTAATTTCCGGGGAGCCCTGTGCTTTAATAGTGCCGCTGCCAGCGCTGCTCTTTAAAACATCGGTGTCCACCACAATATTACCACCGGAGCCCACTAAATCAGAGATTTCCACATAATCCACTAGCATGGAAGACTTGGGCACAATGACATAAATTGTACCTCTCGTTTCATCTTCAACACTAATCTTATCAGCAAGGCCCAGGCTTACCATCTCATTTAAAATGCGTTCACCCTCCGCCCTGTAGCCCAAATAGGCACTCGTGCCGTCCTTTTCGTATTCGGTCATCAAATCAAGGACAGCATTATAGCGTTCATAGAGGGTGTTGGCATAGTTTTCGCTACCAAAGGTCAGTGAATTTTTAGTCAAGCCAGTGCTTGCGTTGGCATCAACAGTGATAGTGATTTGGCTTGCATCCTTAGCTCCGTACACAGAATCGCGCATCTTCTTATCAAGAATTACGATATCACCATCAGAGCCAATAGTGATATCGATTTTATTGGCAATACCGGCAATTACCTTGCCATTGATGTTAACATAGTTATTGGCGTCCTTACCATTAATGGTTTCGCCCTTATCAGTGGTAACAAAATTGGAATCACGACTGCTGCCATAAATCCCCACATAACGACCGCTGGAGGTGCGAGCCATTTCGCGACCAGTGGAAGCATAAAGGTTAGTATGGCGCACACTGGTGCTGGCACTGCTTGCGTCCACCGTAATTTGGTTATTTTGTTTGATGGCATTCGTTACGGAGGGCTTAAGCGTAATGGGGATAACAGAGCCCACAAAATCCGAAGCCTCGGCATCCAAGTCCAGGGTAGCAACGCTGCCATCGGCATTCTTGCCAGCGTAGAGATTGATGTCCTGTAAGCTATATAAATCACTACCAGAAAGAAGATTGATTTTATTGTTGCGTGTGAGATTGTTCTTTACAATAGCATCGGCACCGCCCCAGGCACCAGTAGAAAACTCAGAATAAGCATAGGTAAAGAGCTTCAAATCATCCGCTGCGGACAGAGTAATATCCTTGTAGACCTTGGTGGTTTTTAGTTTAGAGTTCTGTACCTTGACCTCTTCATCATTGTTAATATTATTGGTTACTCTAGATTCCACGCCACCCATAGCAGAGGCAGTATAAACATAACCATTCACCTGCAGCTGCTGCTCGGTGTGAGCAATGGCCTTGAGATTGCCACCGCTATAAATATTACTATTGAGCAGATTTACATGGGCCGTAGAATTAATCGTGTTTTTGATACCGGAGGTATTGACGCCAAAGACCGCATAGCCCTGACCCTTGACCATTTGGGCATAGCCTTCTTCACGATTCATTTCCACAGTGTTTTCTGCTTCTAAAATCGTGTCGTCCCCACTATTGATGGTCGCACCGGTAACATTCACATTGGTATTAGCCGTGATGGTGGTATCCACTCTAGCGTCACCGCCGCCGGCAGCTGTTATGCTCAAAGCGTCCGCAGAAAAGTTTGCTATATCCTTGCGCAGAGCCTGGGCCTTAAAGGTGCTGGCAGCTTCAAGCTTACCAGTAAGGTTAACTGTAGTGGTAGTATCAACAGTATTTTCCACTCTAGCAGCATAGGGAGAAATGTCCATCAGGCCGGCGTTGGAGCCGTTGGCCTTAGCAAGAATATCATCGCTATTGGAAGCGAAAATATCAAAGCTAGTGGCGCTGATACCACCTGTTCCCGCGTTTACCGTCGTAATAGCCTTACTCTCAGCATGACTTTGGGCAAAATTACTGCCACTGGCTGCGCCCATACCAACAGCTACGGAGTGAATATAAGCATTAGAGGAGGTAGCATTGGTTGCACCAATCTTTAGGTCAGCAAGGGTGATTTTATTTTCTCCCACCTGGTCTAAAATTTTAATGGCATCAACAGTAGTGGTAGCCTGCATATTATTATAGGTGCGTGCTTTATCAACACTAATAGTCACAGCGCTTACGCCCACAGCACGATTGATGGCTTCCGTAGTATATTGAGGATTGGTATCACCAGTTTTGGTGCCACCGGTTAAGGATTCTAAATCTACCTTTTGGGCTGCAAAAGCATTCCTGCTGCTTACATCAAGGGTAGCCTTACCTGTTGCTTTTGAAGTGACAAGGCTACCGCCAGCAGCCACAAGACCCCCAGAAACATCTGCTGGAATTTCATTCTTAACCACAGCGGCATTTTCTGCCATAACACCAATATCGGTATAAACTTCTTTATTATCCACAAGTTTGGTAGCACTAAAAATATTCTCTTGAGCAACCTTGCTGTCCTTGCCCAATTCTATTTTTACTTCCGTGCTATCCTCGCCCTCTAAAACAAGGCGACCAGCTACTGCAAGACCAACATTAACTCCCAAGGCACTATTATCAATCTTGGTTTGATTAACGGCATGGATATAGAAGGGATTAATAGCAGTGCTAGCTGCCTTTACCACGTTGAGAGTAGAGCCATCTATAGAAATTTTATTAGTGCCGTGATGCTTTAAATAGGCAGTGGTATCCACATAGGACGCGCCCGTGAAGCCACCCTGGCCTGTGTAGCTCTTAATTTCACCATCGGTGATGGACGTAACCTCCAAGGACTTGCCCTGTAAATAAGCATTGTCTATATCCACAGTTAGCTTGTCTTCAACATCAGTTCTATTGGCAGGCACGCCAATATTCACAATGGCAACGCTGGCCTGTTTAATATCAATATCCGTATTAGTGGTTGCCTTGGCCCGCACCTTTAGGTCATCACTAGCCTTCAAGACGCTGTTAGAAATAGTATTTCTAATGCCGCCCTGATCGGCTCTACCGGTATTGATGGAGCTGCTGCCACGAGTAATGCTGGTATCGCCGGTCTTGGCTCTAGCAGCATTAACCTGACTATTCATGCGCGCTAAGGCACCATTAACCATGGCTTGGAATTCACTAGTATCATAGCTCTTGGAGCCATCGTCATAGCTGTACTTGCTCTTTAAATTGGTGCCAATATTGGTATACATAACGTTGACGCCAATATTTAAGGCCCCCACACCAACGCCAACCATATCCGTATCAATGGTGCGTTTTTCCAAGGCATTAACATTAATATCCTTAGCAAAGGCACTGCTATTCAACACCTCGGCGGCAGTGCCCGTATTGATATTCACAGCACCCTTGCCCACAGCAATACTTGAGATAGAGCTACCGGATATTGAAACATTTTGATAGCGATTATAGGTATTATTGTTGGCCTCAACAGTAAATTCAGCAAACTCCTTATCCTCACTACCGATTACAGCATTATCCACCTTGGCGCCAACCTGTGCTTCAGTATTGATATTGCCCACAGCAGTTCCCGCTGCAGCACCAATAGAAATAGCCAAAGCATTGCCGGATAATTCCGTAGCCAACTGGGTATGATTATTTGCCAAAACCTTTACATTGCCAACTTGGTTAGCAGCAGCTGCTAGCTTCACCTTGGAAAGCTCCGCATTGGTATGGCTGCTGTCTTCTAAATCAGTAACACCAATGCTAAAGGAGCCGCTAAAAATACCGCCGGATAGAGCAATGGCATTATTATAGGCTGCCACATTGGCCAAGCGATTCGCATTAACATTAAGGTTGTTCACGGTGCCATGCACTTGGGAAACAAGAGCAGTGGTATTGCTGGTAAAACGATCCACAGAAACGGAGCCCGTAGCGCTTGCACCTGCCATGGCGCTGGCGCCTGCGGCTACACCGGACTCGCTAATATATACGCTGGTATACCCCAAGGCATCCACATTCACATTATGTGCATTGAGCACAGTGCTTTTATCATTCTTGCCCAAGATCTGGGTCGTTGTGGTTCTATCCACAGTATTGCGGTCACCGGCACCAGCAACGCCAACGCCTGCACCCTCGCCCGCACCCACACCAACGCTTAAAACAGCAATATGGGAGCTAATGTCTGCACGATCATAAGCATCCACGGTTACATCCGCAGTGCTCAATTGCTCAGCAGTATCATTGATGCTAGTATTATTTACTTCCGCAGTGGTCTTGCCACTGATCTTGTTGATGACCACCGTGGCATCCACGGCCACGCCAGCCTCGCCACCGACGGCCACACCACCGGTAACGGATACATCACGCAAGAAATGCTCTGCCTCTGCATTAACAACCAAGCCTTTTTTAGCTTCTGCAGAGGTAGCTGCTGTTTCTTTTAATTCATATTTAGGAGGGTCACTTTCCTTTTCACCAAAGGAATGCTCGCTCAGCTTAACGCCATCGCCCTCGCCCAAGGCCACGATGGAGCTATCCTTGATGATGGACTGGGTATCGCCCTCAATAGTATTGGTCACTATGGTAGCACCCAAAGCAACGCCTGCTTCAGAGGAAACGCCCACGCTCAGGCCACCGCCATAATTGCGCAGCCGCTCATAGCTATCACTCAAAGCAGCCACAGTGCCGGTAGCATAAATATCATCATTTGCAAAGGTTACAGTGGTATCGTTATCAATTTTATTGGTGGCCACATTGCCAACCAGGCCCACGCTGGCGGAACCGCCGCCCACGGCAGCACTCAAGCCAATGGCCACATCTAAAATCTCGTTAGTAGAGTTAGCCTTGGCTATAACATCCTTAGCTTTAATAACGCTATTTTTAATTTCCGTAGTGGTATCAGCATCAGAGCGCACCTTAGAAACAGCGCCGTTGCCGGAGATTTTAATGCCGTCACCAACGCTCACAGCCAACGCATCCGCACTGCTGTTAATGTCGCTGGTGCTGGTAGCCTCCACTGTAATTGTAGAATTATTGTTATCAGTGGTGCTGCCTTCTATATTAACTTTGTCCATGCCTGCCACGGTATTCATATAATCCGTGGTCACAGCAACGCTGCCCTCGGCAGAAACGCCAAATTTTCCGTCACCGGCGCGCACGGCACCGCCCAAAGCCAGCCCTAAGAAATCAGCTTCGTTGGTGGCTTTGGTTTGGATGGTGGCACCGCTCAAGGTGGTGATGTTAGCATTATTCAGCTGGGCCTTAACGGTCTGCTTATCCTTAGCGTCGGCACCATTGCCAATATTATTATAAACAACCGCGCCGCCGATGGAGGCCATGGCATTGTCCCCTGCAGTCACAGCCACGGAGCCAGCAATGCCCTTTTCTACAGAGGTATCCTTGGCAGTTAAAGAAATAGTCTTGGCATTGGTAATGGTATTATTGATTCTTCCGGTTTCCTTGCCCTCTGAGTTCTTGACTATGTATTGGTCCACAATGGCTTCCGTATTATTCTTGCCACTGTTTTCTGCATAAGCTCCCTCTAACGCCCCATTGCCCAAAGCAACACTAGCGCCCACGGCCACAGCCCAGGTCTTAGCCTTGTTTTCAGCGGTCTTCGCCTTATTTTCAGCTGCAAGAGCAAGATTGGTCTCAGCTCCGTTAATTCCATTCAGAGTTATGCCCTGTGCATAAGCGCCAGTGGTATTGTTCATATTATTTTCAGCCCAGGTTAGACCAGCAGCAACTCCCTTTTGACTTGTCTCCACGCTCACCTGACCGGCCACGCTCACAAGGCTGGATTCGGTTGTACCCTTGATAGCCAGATTATCAGTAGAAATAGAACTGTTTTCCACGCTGGCCTTAGTTGTGTTGGTAATGCTTTGGAAGGCACCGGAGCCAGCCAAAGCAAGGCTCATGCCCTTACCCTTGGCATTGGCAGCTGCACCCGCAGCCACGCTCACCATGCGGGTATCGCTGGCTGCTTCCACCCGCAGGGCAGCCTCAGTCAGCTTGTTATCATTATCATAGGTGCTTCCAGCAGTGCCAATGGTGGCATTTTTCACAGCAGCAGTAAAATTATTAGTGATGGTATTCACGCTGGCTGCCGCTGCAGCAGCACCGCTAACGCCGGTTTCTTGCCCGGCAACCACGCCCAGGCCCAGGGCCACGCCCACAATGGTATTGCCCTGATTGGAGAGAGTAATTTTAGAGCTGTTATAGGTAGCCTTATCTGCATTGTCGTTAACAATTACACTTAAATCAGCACCCTTGGTGTTAGTGGGGTCAGCACTTGCTCCATTGGCTTGATTCAAAGCATCATTGCCGGTGAAGTCATAGAAATTCTTGTTTGTAGTTTTCAGCTCATTGGGGTTATTAATTTCCTTTCCCGACCCATCCTTATAGGTAATGTCATAGATGTCTACAATATTGCCATGTGTATCAGTATAAACAACATTAACAACATCAACTTCCTGACCATTTGCATTATAATATCTAACGTCCTCCACATCCACGATTTTACCAGCTGCATCGTAGTAGAGGCCATCATCTTTAAGTACTATTTCCTCGTCATTGATATCGTAATACTTGCCATCTTCCTTCTTGGTAATGGATGGAGCAAGGCGTGTGTCACCTTGGTAATAGCCCCCTTTTTTATAAACTCTATTACCAGCCTCAACTATTTGTCCCGAAGAATTTGTATATGTTACATCTACTATATTTCCACTGCTGTCACGATATTGGCCATCTTCTACATTAAAGAATACTTCGATATCACCCACATAATACTTTCCATCAGCAGTTTCAGTAACGGACGGTATAAGCATAGCGCCATCCTTATACCAGCCTGTATCTATTATTTCTACTGACGGAGTCAACACTTCACCATCCTTGTAGAAATTACCATCTGTACCCACGGTAATATCCTTAGAAAGCGTTTGCGGTTGCTCTCCTTCGCCTGTGACAAAATTTCCATTAGCATCAACAGTAACAGCAAAGCTACTGGTTTGGTTCAGCTCGGTTAAGTATTTATTGTCGGTAGTGTTAGCAGTTAGCTTGCCATCCTTGGCTTCGTTGGAGACTTTATTGGCATAAATTGCGCCGCCGTCAATGGTAGCATCCACCGTGTTATCCACGCTGTTTTTAGCCACAGCCACATTCAGTGCTGCATAGGATTTGCCCGTGGCCACGCCCACGGAAATGGCCGTGCCCACCTGGGTCAGCTTGCTAGCAGCAATATTATGCACCTCGGCAGCACGCAAAACATTCCCACCATTGTTCGAGCCAATCTGGTTGCCCTTCATTGCAGCCTTAATATCATTTTTAACATCGTTCACGGTCACGGCTGCGCCCGCGCTGGCTGTAGCCTGGGTCACCTGCGTGGTCACGCCGCCTGCAACCTGCACATCCTGGTCATAGGCCACATTATTGACCACAGTGTTGCCGCCAACAATTGTATTATCGAGCATATCCCCATGCACAGTACTATCAATATAGTTGGCAGAGCCGCTGGCTGCCAAATTAATATCTATGCCGCCCTGACGCTTGCCCACTTCCAAGCCCAAGGACAGGCCTGTTGCCACCTGAGCACCGCTATTATGGGCGTAGTTTAACACATCCACTCCCATAACAGTAGCGGACTTATCGATTACAGTATTTTGCAGTGTCGCAGTGGTGGTTTTCTTTAAATCATTGACGCCAACTGCACCTGCCAAGGTGCCCCGGAATTTGCTATTATCACCATTACCAAGCTTGTTCAAGGCCATGGCACCGCTATAGGCACCAATGTAGGAAGCATCCTCTGCTTCAACCCTTACAGAGCCTGTTACATCAGTATCAACCACACCTTCTCCTTTTTCGGGAGGAGTCAGGGTTATCTTAACATTATCTAAAGTGGCCTTGGTTTCGTCGACCACATAGTTCCAGGAAACGCTGCCCACAGCATTAAGCTTAATGGTGGCCTCCTGTCCACCGGCGTTGCCACCGTTGACTTGGGCGTTTTGCACTCCCCCCGCTCCGGCACCACCGCCTGCAGCAGCATTGACGCCGCCAGCCTGCTGATTAGCATTGTCGCTACTGTTTTTTACACCGGCCACAGTTAAGTTATTGATAATGCCATCGGTAAGAGCATTCACCTTCACGCTATTGGCACTGATGCTACCCTTAATAGCTGCATCAGCTTCCGCAGAGGTACCGTCAGCCTTCAGCTCCTGATTAGTCAGCTCGGCAATGCTGTGAATGTCATAGGAAATAACACCCACACTCGCACCCACGGAGCTGGTCTCGGAGCTGTTCCAATCGCCCACCAAATTTATAATATTGGTATCATTAGTCGAAGAAATGTTCACCGCACCAGTGGAGGTTACTTCATCCTTATCTTCTGTAGTGCCATCATCCTTTTCCTTGGTTACCTTTTCCACCTTTTTGCGCGCAGTAAAGTTAACATCGTCATCCACAAGGGTTTCGGCGTGAGATTCGCCGCCCATGTAGGACACCATGCCCGTCAAGCCCAGCTTGCTGGTCTGGGAGCCAGCAATGCCGATGCCGATATTCAAAACATCATTTTTGGTAGCAATATCTATAGAACCAGCGTCAATGGTCACGCCGTTCATAACCTGCACTCTGCTATTATTGTAGGCATTTTGCACGCCCACAGTGCCGCCAAGGCCATTTTTAGCATTAGCTAAAGGAGTTGGGTCAATAATAAAATAGGGGAAGGCACTCAATTTGCCCACTGCCATAACATTGGTTTCCACCACGTTGGCCGCAATATTGGCTGCATTTTGCCTACCAGCGGTTAGGAGAGTATTCGCACCTATCTTGACATTGGCCGTGTTATGCAAATTCTGCACGCCCACCGTGCCCGCAAGCACGCCGGTGACATCCTTTTGCTTGTCCGCATCATTATTTTTACCACCGGCAGACACATACATATTCACATAATTGGCGGGATCGAAAAAGGCCAGCAGTGCCTCCCGCAGCTCGTTTGTACCAGTCAAGGAGCCAAGCAAGTCAATGGCAGCACTAGCCTTCTTGCCAAATTTTTTGCTATCCTTGTAGGATGTGGTTTTTTCCTTCTCACGAATCCACAGGATATCTACAATGATACTCTCCAGCTTATTGATTTTATCTTTTACCCCAGCCTTGCTCCAATCGGTATAATGCTTTTTGAATTTATCCCAAGCATCCAGCACATCTTCACACATGGAGTTCACGCGATTATAACGCTGCTCCACACTGGAGTTAATGGAAACATCCCCATCAGCAATAAGCTTTGCATTGGAGCTTTCTTGACTATTAGAGGTCTTTTGATTAATATTGACCTCTGCTGTGTTATGCATATTTTCCACAGCCACAGCAGCAGCCACAGTAACATAGGTGGTATCATTACTGTTAATGAGTAAATTGGTGGTTGCAAAAGCTGTATCACCAATTTCCACACCAGCGCTAATATTTAAATTCCCATCGGTTGCTTGCGTAGAGGACGCTTGCGTATAGGACGCTTGCGTATAGGACGTTGGATACAAATTAATCGTAGCATCATTAGTCACGTCGGCAACGGATACAGAAGCGCCCAAATCAAAGTATTGGTTCCAACTAGGAACACCAGCTCCGCCTGCGGCTGCACCGCCTCCACCGCCGCCACCACCTGCGCCGGGATCATCCGGCATTTGGTTGCCTAGCCAGATGGCCTTCAGGAGGGGCTTCAAAGAATCCGCCTTCTCAGCCACAGCATCAGTATTGATAACCCAGCTGAGGCCTGTAAACTCGCCCACATATTCATCACAGGTGGAAATGCTAAAGCTATCTAAATTATGTTGGGCCTCCATATTTACGGAGCCGCCCCGCACTGCCACATAATCATTAATGGTAGCAGTACCCTTGGTATTCACAAGATTAACAGCCGTGCTCACTGCAGTATCATCGGTTTCCTTGCCAGCAGTGATATCGGTGCCCGTCTCCACATTGCACTCCATATCGTTGGTGCTTTCTGCCTTAACATCCAGCTTACCCTTAGCCTTAAGCAGCGGATTCTCCTCTGTACCCTTATTAGCAAGGTTGGCAGTACCCAAATTAACGGTGGCCTCCGTATCCTGATAGCTCAGGCCGACGCCCACCATGAACATGGACGCATATTTATCACCATGTTCGCCCTGGTCGTAATATTTAGGAGTCGTAACGCCCATGCTGCCACTATTATTGTTTTTGGCCACGGCAGCTATTTCCATATTCTGTTCTGCATCAAGCTTGCCATTGACATTGACCTTGGCATTGCTTGTGCTATTTTGATAAATAAAGCCACCAGTGAAGTATTTAGAAAGGTCTGCCGTACCCTCTTTAATATGGGGCTGGATGGCCACCTTCATCTTATTTTTGGCCGTACTAGTAGCGTCCACATGGATATTGCCACCAACAGTAAAAGTTTTCTGGTCTTTTGTATATGTAAATGGATTACCCTGACTATCCCTAGGCATCTTGGCTGTAATCTGGGCCGGAGCGCCAATATTAACAGTGGCCTTGGCATCGGTAATAGCAAAGGGCATGTACAGCTGGTTGAAGATATTATTGGTAATCATGCCGGGCTGGCCCCAATGAGGATTGGACTCAATAAAGCCTAAAAGGTAATTGCTCAGCTTGCTTTTTAGCTCAAGAACTCCTGTTTCCTGGCCAGCATCATTGAGAATGTCAAAAACATTGGCATAATTGCCACCGCTATATTCGGAGCTGGCCTTAGCAGAAATATTTACATCCGCACCGGAAACAGCGCCATTGATGGTTGCTTCCGCCTTGGTAAAGGCCACCATGTCCCAGAACTGAGTAATTTTAGTTCTTTGCAAACGCTTGGCTTCGGCAGTAATGTCCACATTGCCCACAGCATCAACAGTGGCGCCCTCGCCCACTTCTACCTTGGCCTCTACAGTGTTGTCGATAGAGGTTACGCCTAAAAACTTCGTATTAGTATTCTTGGTATCGGAAAAGGCGGTCAGCTTGATGCTGCCGTCACCCTTGAGCTCAGCATTCTCACTGTCATGGGGGTCGCTGATAACGATATTGCCCTTGCCATCATGGGAAGCGGTGAGACGACCTGTAGCTACTAAATCTTTATAATTATCGGATGACACATTAACTAAACTCTTGAACTTTACGCCTGTTTTCAAAGAGGGCGCAGGAGTATTGGCATCTGCGCTAGTTTGCTTCACCACATTGATATAGGCAGCACGCAAATCGATACCGGTAGCAGCATTAATTTGGCCGTGGATGTCAATTTTAGCAGACTTATCCAAGCTACCCCAATTATTATCACTAATGGCTTGGGCCGCAGCTTCCGCACTACTAAAGGTTTTGCCAGAGGTCATCACCGTCAAGGACCCAGCATTAATCACGCCGCTGGAGCCCACTACCATACCCCTAGGAGAGAGGAAATACAGGTTGCCACCAATTTCACTATTGCGAATAGCATTCACAGTGCCGCTGATGCTGATTTGCTCTTGGACGGTATTCACCAAGGTATTGAGAACAGTATCAGAATTATATTGCTTGAAATAGAGATTTGCAATGTGATTAGCACCAACCTCAAATGTTTTAAACCTATTCAGGCCCACAGTACCATTGGCCTGCTCGGCATAAATATCCGCAACAGTATCAGTAGTGCTTTGTAGATAGGTTTTGCTCAAGTCACTAGGAATGCCATCAACACGCTCAATGCCCGCAGCATAGGCGTCCCGTCCCAGCCAAGGCGTCAGGGCAAAGCCCACCCCCACCGCCAAAACCGAGCGCAGCACCTTCATGCGCAGGGTGGCACTAGCTTCTCGCTGGTAGTCCAAATGCTTTTGCTTATATCTTAATGCTTTTCTTTTGTTACTCATGCTGGCTTCCCTCCTCCCTTATTACGGTGCGTTTAACATATCCCAAGGCCTCGTTCAAGCAGCTTTGCCGCTGCACCGGACGCAGCTGTACATAAGCCTTGGCCGGCAGGGCCTCGCCCCGCTGCCAACGCAGCTTAAAATGGGATATGCGGGAATATATATATGTATCAGCATCCATGGACGCTGCAAAAATCGTCTTTTTTAAGCCATCTATCCGTGCATCAGCCACGTTATATTGCTGCAAAAGCTCCATCAAAGCGGCAAACTTTTCCGTTTGCACCAGCCTTTGCTGCACCGCCGGATAAATGGCATCCTGAGGAATAAGCTCCACGCCAAGGGTATCACCCATTTGGTCGTCAAGCACATCCACATCAAGCATATATTTAAAAATGCCCAAGGCATCTATTTTTTGCAAAAGCTCCCAGCCCGCTTGGGGAATTTGGGGAGCATTAATTTTGGTCAAGGCCTGCTCCAAATTATGGAGGCCCTGCTTCAAGAACAAAACTAAGCGCAGGGGCGCAGCCGCTCTGGATTCCATAAAGCCAAAATGCCAGGGCTCGCACCACTCCTTGAGCTTCTCTAAAAGCTCCTGTAATTCTCCTGCTTGACGCAGGCGACCTCTGTAGCCCAGCACCGCCAAAAGCAGCTCGTCCACAAAATCACCGGATAAATTGATAAAGGTGGCCACATTTTTGCCCTCAGCCTGCTCATGGCTAGAGGCAGCGTCATCAATATCCGCCTCCAAATATAAATTACAATGGTTGAGCAGCATGGGTTTAAGCTTAGCCAACTCCTTGGCATAGTAATGAAAAAAAGCTCCCTCCTGGCTCAAGGGGCCATCCTGCAGGGGATTGCCCTCTGCAAAGGCTTCAGCAAAATATTGGGCAGACACATCCACTTGAGGCTTGCCCAGCAGCGGCACCTCCACATAAAAATCAACTCTTTGTCCACCTAAAGCATAAAGAGGTGCCTGATTCATGAGCTTAGCCTCAGTAGTAGCCTCAAGACCCCACAGCTCCTGCCCGCCAGGGGCAGCAAGAAGCTGACGTCGCCAAAAAGCAAAGGCTTCCAGCTGCTGCACTAGACTGATACTCATAAATAGCACCTCCTTCCGTTATGTTTATTAAGTTTTAGAAAATAGCTTAAGCCCAAATGAGCTTCATAATATTTTTATATTCTGCCAACAAATGCTTTACAATCACATCCAGTACGGTGTAAACCATGTCCCCATCCAGCTCTTCGGGCCGCTCCAGGATATAGGAATCAAGAATCAGGGCCCCATCCTCGGCAAAATAATATTTAAAAATCTTGTATTGGGCGTTAATCTTATTGATGGCCTTTACCAGCTCCACTTCGTTGCTTTCCTTTAAGGCAGCATTGGCAACGCGCACGCGAATCATGGTATAAATGCTGCTATCGGTAATGACGATGGTGGGCAGCTGTTGCCCCTCCACATCAATAGAGGAACGAAAAACAACGGTATTCAGCGCATCATCGGGCACCTCCTGCACTTGAAAGCAGGTAATTTTTCTTTCCTCTAGGTATTCTTGAAAAAGCTGTGCTTTTTTGTTCATCATGGGAATCGTCCTTTCTCATGCTTATGCTAAATAAATTTTATTAAAATTGACCGCTCACAATGAAATGCAGCCTGGTCTTGCTAACCTCATCGGCTACAAAGGAGCGCTGCAGGGGCACGCCCAGAGTCAAGGATGCAGAGCAGTATTGGTTAATGGTGCTGCGAATGCCCAAGCCCAAGCTTGCCAAAATGCTGTGCTGGTCGTCACTTTGACCATTGCCATAGACATGACCATAATCAAAGAAGGTGAAGGCGTTGGTGTTTCTATTAATCACAGGTATTGAATATTCAGCACTGAAGGTGAAGCCGCTGTCGCCACCCAGGAAGTTTTCCTTGTAGCCACGGACGCTATACATGCCGCCCATGTAGAATTGACGGGAGCTAACCATGCCCTCGCTGCCGCTCCATTGAGCGTCAGCACGCAAATTAATCATTTGCCCACCAGCATAAAGCTTTTGGTACAGGCCATTGAATTTATAGAAGCCAAAGTTTTGGCTATCCTCCAGCATGCTGCTAGGAGTGCGCTCGCTGTAGCCACGCACATAGCTGTGCTTTTGGTAAAGCACATGGCTGGCACCATAATTGGTCATGGCAAAGCCAAGCGTAAAGTCCTGCACGGAATCATCCACGATGTTGAAGCGATTTCCCAAAACCATAAAGTCCGTCTTGGAATTTTGGCGATTGTAATCAAGGCTCAGCTCAGTACGAGTGGTTTCGTTCACTACAAGGGGCTGGGTAAAGCCAATGGCATAGGAATTAGCATGGCCCTTGATCATATCCTTGTAATCGCCCTTGGTAACCTTAACGGCGTTGGTGCTGTAGAGCAAATTCATCTTGGTGCCACTGCGGCCAAGGCTGCGGGTATACATGGCATTGGCTGCACGAGTACCCTCGCTGAACACAGTGCCCACGCTAAAGGGGTCGCAAGTGCCGGACAGGCTTTTGGTATTAAAGAAAAGGCCTGTGCGGTATTCACCACTGGTATCGCTGCCAGCGTTATCTTCAAAAATGGTCCAGGTGTCACGCTTGGGCTCATAGGCAGTGATTTCGTAATCGGTGGTGCCGGGCTTTTGTCCGGCCTTCATCACAATGCGCAGCTGGGTGGAATTGGTTGCATTAAAGAGCAGCAAATCCTTATTCACCTGCTTAATATTAGCAATTTCATTTTCTTTCAAATGTAGCCTTTTGGTAATGAAGGAAGTTTTGGTATAGTTATTGCCGCTAACAGTGGTATTGCCCGTGCGGCCCTCCACCAAAAGCAGCTTTACCTTGCCATCGGTGATGGTTTGGGGAGGCAAAAAGGCGCGACAGGTTACATAACCCTTAGATGCGTACAGGACATTGATTTTCTCCACAATGGCATAAATATCATTGAGCTGCACCATCTTGCCCTCATAGGGCTGGGTGATTGCAGCAAGCTCTGCCTCAGTTAATACGGCAGAAGAATCCATAACAATTTTCTTCAGCTCGAAGGTAATAGCCTCGCCCTGCTGGGAAGCTGCCTTATCAGCGCCCTCCACTTTATTTTTGCTAGCAGCTCTATCCTCTGCAATTTGGCGTTTAACTCGTTCACGCTCCATATAATTGCGCATGCGGTTCATTTGGATACCAGCATCACCCTTGACTTGGTCAGGAACGGCATCAATAGGAGCTGCCAAGGCAGCACTTGCGGAGGTCATACAAGCTAGCACGGCTAGAGCTGCAAGGTATTTTTTTTGCATATTCATAAGGCACCTCTGATGTTAAAATTTCTTTGTATTATAACTCTTCACATAACTATATAATAGTCCACATATAATTATATAACCTTCTTCGTCAATTTACAATCAGTTTTCTTCAAAAATATCCATTGAATATTTACTTTCTACAATTAAACTATGGCTTACTCCATCATATTCAATACTGGTATATTTTACCAAAGCAATTTTCATAAAAGTATCACACAAAACATAAAGCCAGCGATTTCTCGCTGGCTTTATGCCTTGTGGGGTGCACAATATTCTATTAAACACACCTGACAGAAGAAGGGTGTGCCAATAGCCCTTTGCCAGCCTGGGCTGGCAAGCTTGGCTAGCAAGCCGGGTTCGGATTAAAAGCTTTGCTAACCACGCTGTTAAGTTTAACACCTTAAGTATCATAAAAGTGTCACACAAAAAACAGGAAAACCGCTTGTGATTCTCCTGCCATACAAAGTATATTTATGCATTTCTGTGCAGCTTTTGCTGCTCCGCAAAAATCCTTGCATTGGTGAACTCAGCCCAGCTATATTGGGACATATACTCCCCATGATAGCGATTGATGGCGCGCACATCACCCTCATTCCACGCAAAATAATCACAGGCAACCGTTTCGTGCACAATGCGCAGCTTGTTCCAGCCCGTTTCCACCACTTGCTCGCAGCCCTTCTCCCGCAATGTATCCAGCAAATCCTTTTTCAGATTGCCCAGATAGCTGGACCGACGCTCGTCCTCCCACAGTACGCCCATAATCTCGCCATTACTGCAAAAGGCACCCTGTCTATCCACCAAATAGGCCAGCATTTCCTTAGTTTTTTCGTATTTAAATACCAAGGGCTTTTTATCCACATACACCTCAAAATTGCCAAAGGTGTAAATCTCCACCCGTTTGCCAAGGACAGGTGCCACAGGATTGCGCAAATCGTCCAGCTCCGCTCGCACCTTTTTGGTAGTGATGGGCTTAATCAAATAGCCGCTGGCATGCATGGCAAAGGCCGCACCCATATAATCGCTATAGCCCGTAGCAAAAATTATATTGACCTTGGGCTGAAGCAGCTTCATTTCTTTAGCTAAGGTCACCCCATTAACGCTACGCATTTGAATATCCAAAAAGACGATATCACAGGGCTTCTGCTTGAAAAACTCCATAGCCTCGCCAGCTTTTTTAAAGCCGTACACCTCCGCTGTGGGCTCCGCCTCGCGGATTGATTTTACAAGACCCTCTAATGCTATTTTTTCATCATCTAATGCAAGAATAATCATCTTTCCTTCTCCTTAGGCAAACTAATTATGGCCGTGGTGCCTACGCCTAGTGCACTGGTAATGGTCAGGCTGCCGCCAACCATGGCCTCAAGCCTTTGCTTGACGTTTTGCACTCCCAAATGACTACCACCATCATCCTTTAGCTTGTTCTTTGCAAAGCCCACGCCATCGTCCTGCACGATTATTTCAAAGCAATCCTCTTTTTCCCTAGTAGCCAATAACAGCGTGCCGCCCTCCTCCTTGGCGCACAGCCCATGCTTAACTGCATTTTCCACCAAGGGCTGCACCGATAAGGCGGGCACAAAAAAATTAGTTGCCCTAATATCATACACAATTTTTACATCATCAAAGCGTAGCTTTTCCAATTCCAAATAGGCCTGCACATTTTTTAGCTCCTGCTCAAACATAATGGGCGTGGTACGTTTTAAGGAGCCCAAAACATGCTGCAGATATTCCGAAAAATTACCAATAGCCTCCTGCGCCAGCTTGGCATCCATATCGCACAGGTGGTAAATGGAGTTTAAGGAATTATACAGAAAGTGAGGTTGAATTTGGCTAACCATCAAGGCAATGCGGCTTTCCAAAAGCTCCTTTTCTTTCTTGATATACTCATCCTCCAAGGCCTCATGAAAAAAGTTAAAAATAGCAACAAGCGCCAGAGTCGAAGCAAGATAAAGAGGAATGGGATACCAAATATTCTCCAAAAGCAAAGCGCCCAAATGGAGCGCGCAATAAACAAGAAGCATGATAAAGCCACGGATCGTCAAAAGCTTGCGATAGAACAACATCATGCCGAGCATAATGACAAAATTGATAATGTCTATATAGCTTACTATTTCGGCATAGGGCCCATTGGCAAAATAACCGGATGCATCCACTGTAAAAAAGATCCCATTAAAAACGGACGCTCCCACCAAAAGAAAGCCCACGCCGCATAAGGCTGAAATAGTATACAGGGGCAATTTATGCACCTTCCCCTTGCGTTGCAAAAGCTCCTCAAAGCATTGTATAAAAAGCACCGTCATCACTAGGCCCATGCCAAAGGAAAAAAAGCAGCACAGCTTGATCAGCCACGCCTTAGCCAAGGAGCCATTCCAATACCAAATACCGGCTTCGCCAAGCTGCATTAATATTTGTGCTACTAATAAAGCACTAACCTTGTACAAGAAAACGCGGTTTCTGATGCGGCTCATCAGAGCACCAAAAAGCAAAAAGGTCGTAACCAATGCCGAAAAGAGCAGCAAAGTTACATTCAAATAGGTCATATGGTTAAAATCGAGCATAGCACCAGCTCCTGTTAATTATATTCAGTATAACATGTATAAGAAATGATTGGTCTATCTACACTACTCATGATTATTATTTTACTATAATAGCTAATTTTACTCAATAGTAAATAAGCAAGAAACGCTGGTTCTAATTAGTCGCAGCTATAGCAGCTCTAGTCAAAGCTCAGCTTTATTGTATACTATAAGAATACTTGTATACATATAGCTTGCACCTTGCATTGCGCAATTCTTTTATATACAATTATGCTTGTAACTATAAAGGAGGTAGCAATATGCCCAAAATTAACACAGTATTAGTTGCAAATCGTGGTGAAATCGCTATCCGCGTTTTCCGTGCCTGCAATGAGCTAGGCATTCGCACCGTTGCTATATATTCAAAAGAAGATACTCTTTCCCTGCACCGCAATAAGGCCGACGAGGCTTATCAGGTAGGCGAGGGCAAGAGTCCCACCGACGCTTATCTCGATATTGAAGATATTCTGCGCGTGGCCCGTGAGCACGAGGTTGATGCTATTCATCCCGGCTACGGCTTTTTGTCCGAGAACAGCAATTTAGCACGTCGCTGCCAAGAGGAGGGCATTACCTTTATCGGTCCCCGTTTGGAGCATCTCATTATGTTCGGCGATAAAATCAACGCCCGTAAGCAGGCTGAGCTGGCCGGCATCCCCATGATCCCCGGCAGCAAAGGCACTGTGAGCAGTCTGCAGGAGGTGCTGGACTTTGGCGAAAGCTATGGCTATCCCATTATCATCAAAGCCGTTAACGGCGGTGGCGGTCGTGGCATGCGCGTGGTTAAATCCGCCGAGGAGGCTATCACTGCCTATGACTTGGCTAAAAGCGAGGCCAAAAAAGCCTTTGGCAATGACGAAATTTATCTGGAAAAATATTTACAGAACCCCAAGCATATTGAGGTACAAATTATTGGCGACATGCACGGCAATTTGATGCATCTTTTCGAGCGCGATTGCTCCGTACAACGCCGTCACCAAAAATTAGTAGAGATTGCACCGGCCTTCTCCCTGCCCTTAGAGCAGCGCAAGGCTATCTGTGATGCTGCTGTAAAGCTGATGAAGAATGTTGATTACATCAGTGCCGGCACCGTAGAATTTTTGGCAACTCCCGATGGCAAATTCTATTTTATCGAGGTTAACCCCCGCATTCAGGTTGAGCACACCGTTACCGAGCAAATCACCGGTATCGATATTGTGCAAACCCAAATCAAGATTGCCGAAGGCTACGACCTGCACAGCCCGGAAATCAATCTACCCCAGCAGGAGGATTTGCACACCATCGGTCACGCTATTCAGTGCCGTATTACCACGGAAGACCCTGCCAACAACTTCATGCCTGACACTGGCAAGCTGATTACCTATCGCAGCGGCGGTGGCATGGGCATTCGTCTGGATGGCGGCAACGCCTTCACCGGCTCCGTTATCACTCCCTACTACGACTCCCTGCTTGTTAAGGCCACTACCTGGGGCTTGAGCCATCAAATTGCTATTACCAAAATGCTGCGCTGCTTGAAGGAGTTCCGTATCCGCGGCGTAAAAACCAATATTCAATTCTTAGAAAACGTGCTGCAAAACGAGCACTTTGTGAAGGGAGACTATACCACGGACTTTGTGGACCAAACCCCGGAGCTCTTCGTCTTCCCGAAAACGCTGGACCGTGGCAACAAGCTGCTCCATTATATTGCGGATGTTACCGTTAATGGCTATAACAATGTGGGCGTACAACCCAAGCCTGACTTTGCACCGCTGAATATGCCCAAGCACTACAACGGCTTCTTGGCTCTGGGCGCCAAGCATGTGCTGGATACCCAAGGCCCGGAGGGCCTTGCCGATTGGGTTATGGCTCAGCAGGAGGTTCTTGTTACCGACACCACCTTCCGTGATGCACACCAATCCCTTTTCGCAACTCGTCTGCGCACCGCCGATATGCTGCGGGTAATGCGCGACACTGCCGGCAAGCTGCCCGGCTTCTTCTCCTTTGAATGCTGGGGCGGTGCTACCTTTGACGTTGCCTATCGCTTCTTGGACGAAAGTCCCTGGCAGCGCTTGGCTCAGTTCCGCGAGGCAGCACCCAACGTGCTGCTGCAAATGCTGCTCCGCGGCGCCAACGCTGTGGGCTACACCAGCTATCCTGATAATGTGGTTAAGCAATTTATCCAGCTAGCTGCGAAAAACGGCATCGATGTTTTCCGCATTTTCGATAGCCTCAACGGCCTCGACAATATGCGCTTATCCATCGACACAGTCCGCGAATGCGGTAAGGTTGCAGAAGCAGCCCTGTGCTACACCGGCGATATTCTCGACCCCCATCGCGACAAATACGATTTACAATATTACATCAATATGGCTAAGGAGCTGGAAAAGGCCGGTGCCAACATCATTGCCATCAAGGATATGGCTGGCCTTTTGAAGCCTGAAGCAGCTTATCGCTTGGTAAGCAGCCTTAAGTCCTATGTGGGCGTACCCATTCATCTGCACACCCACGAGGGCAGCGGCAACGCTATTTACACCTATGCTCGTGCTATCGACGCCGGCGTAGATATTGTGGACACTGCCATGAGCGCTATGAGCTGTGGCACTGCCCAGCCCTCCACCGCCAGCCTTTTCTACGCCTTGAGCGGTCATCCCCGTCAACCTCGCCTGGATGTGGACGCATTGAACGAAATGTCCCGCTATTGGGAAACCGTGCGCCCCTATTACAAGGCCGCGGATAGAACCGAAAACTTCCCCAACCCTGAGGTTTATTGCCACGAGATGCCCGGCGGCCAATATACCAATTTGAAGCAGCAAGCGCAAGCGCTTGGCCTCATCAATCGTTGGGAGGATATCAAGGATATGTATCACAGAGTATCCATGATGTTCGGCGATTTGATTAAGGTAACCCCTTCCTCCAAAATCGTGGGCGATATGGCCCTCTTCATGGTGCAAAATGACCTGAGCGAAGAGGATGTTTATGCTAAAGGCGATGTGCTGGACTTCCCTGCTTCCGTAGTGGAATTTTTCGAAGGCCGCATCGGCGTGCCCTATCAGGGCTTCCCCGAAAAGCTGCAAAAAATTATCCTCAAGGGTCGTGAGCCCATTACCGTGCGCCCCGGCGCTGCCCTAGCTCCCGTTGATTTTGAAGCAGTACGCAAAAAATTGGCTGAAATGGGCGCTCCTACCACGGACGAAGCAATTAGCTCCTATTGTCTCTATCCTAAGGTATTCACCGATTGGGTTGCTCGCTACAACGAATTTGGTGATGTTTCCGTACTGGACTCCCCCACCTTCTTCTTTGGCATGACTCCTGGCGAAAAAATCAAGGTGGAAATCGAGCAGGGCAAGGTTTTGGTCATCAAACTGGTACACGTTTCCGAGGCCAATGCTGCCGGCATGCGCACTGTTACCTTCGAGTTCAACGGTCTGCCCCGTGAAATCGAAATCAAGGACCGCAATGCCAAGGCCACCGAGGTTACACGTAAGAAGGCCGACAAGTCCAATATGGGCGAAATCGCCGCCTCCCTCTCCGGCTCCGTAGTCAAAGTGCTGGTTGAAAAGGGCCAAGCCGTAACCAAGGGCACCCCCTTGATTATCACCGAAGCTATGAAGATGGAAACCACCCTCTCCGCGCCTATCAGCGGCATTGTGAGCATCGTTCATGTTGCTCCCGGCGAGCGCGTAGAAAGCGGCGACTGCCTCATGGAAATCAAAACCCAAGTCGACAAATAATACTTGTCATTGCGTAAAGTATATGATACACTGAAAAAGCAGAAGGTGTGGACGCGTTTCTTCCAATGCGTGACACAAAAAAAGCAGCGGAGGCGACCGCTGCTTTTTTATACTTTATTTGCTACAGAACAGTAATTGGTAATCAGCAGGCGAGCTGTGATTTTTAGCAAATGAGTGGCTTGGTACAATGGCC
>JBJDXD010000027.1:0-16776 GCA_051866495.1 Phascolarctobacterium sp.
GCTAAGGCTATGGCTAAGGGCGCTAATGTGGACAAGCTGGCAGCAGAATTTGCTGACGAGCTGGATAATTTGGGTGTACGCGTAGCTAATCTGGAGAAGAAGGCCGATAATGTGAAGATCACTGGCCAAATTCGCTATGAATATGCTGACCGTAATGGTGATCTGCAAAAAACAAAGGGCTCCGACGCGCAGAATCGTCTGCGTACCCGTATTTTTGTAAATGGCCAAATTAATGATGATTGGACCTATACCGCTCGCTTGGAAAATAATCAGGTATTTAGTGGACCCAAGGGAAATACTGGTGAAGAAGATACTAAGCTGAATATGGCTTATGTCAATGGTAAAATTGGCGGTGCCAAGGTAGTTGCTGGTAAAGCTCCCATGTGCTTGGCTGAAGGCAATCTCTTTGATGATTATGCTGAATTTATCGGCCTGACCTATGGAAAGGACGTGAAGCTGAACGCATACTGGGGTCAACCCGTTGACTACGGCTATGATGAATTCTGGGGTATTAATGCTTCTGGCAAAATTGGCAAATTGGGCTTGAGCGCTGGTTATGACCAATTCAAGGACGCTTTGGCAGCTGCTACTAACGTAGGTGATGGTAATACTAATGCAGCTAAGCTGGGCGCTGATAATGGCGTATGGAACATTACTGCAAGCTACGGCTTTGATAAGAATGTGAAGCTGAGCGCAACTTATCTGCATTCTGATCTGGACAGCAAGGATGTGCTGATTCCCGCGGGTGTAACCGATGTTGATACTGATGGTTACGTAATTAGCTTGGGTTATAAGGGAGCTAAGGCTAACCAAGTAGGCAGCTGGGGCGCAAACGCTAACTATTATAACCAAGGCGTAGGCACCTTCGTTGCTCACACTATGAATACTGCTGATTGGGGCTATCTGTATAGTGAAGGCTTCAAGGGATATTCCGTTGGCGCTAACTATACCTTAGCAAAGAACATCGTTTACAGCTTGAATTACTATGACCTGGAAGGCAAGGAAACCAGCACTGATACTCAGGTTCTGTGGAGCCGTCTGCAGCTTACTTTCTAATTTAGTTGACTCGTTGGAGAGATCCTTCCTACCTCTCCTTTTAAGGGCTACCAACAAGGTGGCCTTTTTCACCAATGCTTACTGAATAAATTGCTGGCTAGGTTAATAGGCTAAAAATTACCGAGTTAGCCCTTGCTAATTTTATAGAGGAGTGCTATAATAGCTTCTGTAAAGCAAATGCTAACTAAATATATAGATTAGCATATACATACTATAGCTGGCTAGCGCTTGCTTAGTGGTTGGCTATGTTATATTTGCCTCTTTAGCTGAGTACTAAGCTTTACACCAATTTGTTTTCCAAATTGAAGGAGGAATAATGATGAAAAAATCTTTAGTTTTAGCTATGGCCATGGCTTTGGGCGTAACTGCCTCTGCCTATGCCGCTAACCCCTTTAGTGATGTTCCCGCCGGTCATTGGGCTTATGATAGTATCTCTAAGCTGGCTGCTGCCGGTGTTATTGATGGCTACGGCGATGCAACCTTTGGTGGCGACAAGCTGATGACCCGTTACGAAATGGCCCAAATCACCGCTAAGGCTATGGCTAAGGGCGCTAACGTAGATAAGCTGGCTGCAGAATTCGCTGAAGAGCTGGATAATCTGGGCGTGCGCGTGGCTAAGCTGGAAAAGAAGGCAGATAATGTTAAAGTAGCCGGTGAAGTACGTTATCATTATATGAGCACTGATTCCGAGTTCGAGCATCAGCTGCGTTCCCGTATCTTCATCAATGGCCAAATCAACGAGGATTGGTCCTACACCGGTATGCTGCAAAATATTCAGGACTTTAAGAATAACACTGGCGATGAAGGAACCAGCTTTAAACGCGCCTTTGTAGAAGGCAAGCTGGGCGGCGTAGCTGTAAAGGCTGGTCGTTATGATGCCTTCTTTGCTGATGGCAATATTTATGATGCTGAAGCCGATGGCTTGGAGCTGTCCTATGGCGATAAGGTGAAGCTGACTGGCTTTGTAGGCAAGGGCACTGATGCAGAGACTGAGTTGGCTGGTAAAACCATCGATAGCACCTATGGTAAATATTTGGGCGCCGAAATCAGCGCTGAGCTAAATGATGTTAACGCTAAGATTGGCTACTTTAAATACAAGGATATGTTCGAAAACAGCGCTGAAGGCAAGGGCATGGACAACAAAATCTTATATGTAGGCGCTGATTACACCGTGGGCGATGTAAATCTGGCTGCCATGTATTTGAAGGGTGATACCAATAGTAAATATGAACAAAAATTCGGCAAAGCAGATGATGACGGCCTTGTTGTAACCCTGTCCTACAAGGGCGCAGAAGCTGATGAAGTGGGCAGCTGGGGCCTGTTCGCTACATACTATAACCAAGGCGGACAAACCTACGTAGCTCACACCACCGATGCTAATACCTTTGATAATAATGGCTTCAAGGGCTATGGCATTGGCGCCAACTATACCTTTGCTAAAAATATGGTAGGCACCGTAGTTTATTACGACACCGAAAACAAGCTGGATAGCAAAGAGGATGACCAACGTCTGTGGGCTGATTTGACCTTTACCTTCTAATGAAATGGGAATAGCATTTTTTTCTGCTTGATGTTTTTCCTCTACCTCCATTTTGGGGCTGCCTTTGGGTGGCCCCTTTTGCATCTTTACGCTATAAGGTGGACCTCGCTCTTTTAAAAGCAAGGGTAGGCCGCAATTAAAAACGTATGAATAAATGTTGACATGTATACAAAAGAGCACTATAATAAAAGCAGTTAACCATGTTCTAGATTAATTACACTCTCACACAATCAAATAGCAAATGGAGGAATTTTGATGAAAAAAATTGTTACTCTAATTTTTTGTGTCATGCTAATTCTTGCAATGGCTGGTTGTGGACAGAGTCCTAAGGCTGCTGATAAAGACACCAGCACGCAGCAGGCCATTATCGACAAGGCCAACAAGGCTCCGGAAAAGCAGGAGTTTACTCCTGTTACCGAGGTTCAAGAAGGTCGCAAAAATGTTTATGTGGTGCTGAAGGTATTGAAGGGCGATTATTGGAGTCAGGTTGTACGCGGCTTGAAGGACGGCGGTTTAGCTGCCAATTGTAATGTGTATGTGGGCGGTCCTTATAAAGAAACCAACTGGCAGGCCCAAATGGAAATGCTCAAGGCTTTAGTTGGGAAGAAGGCCGATGCCGTGATTTTGGCCACCTCTGATAGCGTGCAGCTGATTCCTACCTTGGAGGAGCTGCGCAAGGCTAAGCTGCCGGTGGTTTTAGTCGACACAGGCTTGAATACTAAGCAATATAATGCTGCTTATATGACCAATAATTTTGCTGCCGGCTCTAAGGCAGCCGAAGAAATGCTGCAGCTGCTGCGCTCTAATGGGCTGAAGGAAGCAGAGAAGGCTACCGTTGTCATGAAGGTGAGCAGCCTCAAGAGCCAAAATATGGTGGAGCGTATTGAGGGCGCTAATGCTTATTGGCAGGCCAAGGCTCCTGCGGCTTGGAAGCTGGAGAGCAAGCCCATGGTTGATTACGGCGATAAGGCACTGTCCTTGGAGCTGAGCAAAAAGGCAATGCAGGAAATCAGTGATTTGAAGGGCTTTATTAGCTGCAATAATAGCTCTACTTTAAATGCGGCAGAGGCTATTAGTGCTAGCAAGCGTAAGGATGTGGCTCTGGTGGGCTTTGACTATGCCAAGGAAACAGCGGCATTGATCGCTAACCCTGATTTTAAGGCTGTATCCATCGTGCAAAATCAGTATGCTATGGGCGTGGAAAGCGTGAAAAAGGCTGTGGAGCTGGCTGGTGGTGCTAAAGCTGAGCAGCTGAATGTGGATACTGGCATCAAGGTGGTTAATAGTGCTAACTATAAGCAATACGAGGCTGAGCTGGCTGGCACTGCTAAATAAAGCTTAGGCGGATTTCAAGGGCTAGCAAGTGTTAATTGCGCCCTAAACAGTATATCTTAAACAGCATATGGAAACTAAAAGAGCGCTGCTTACTGCATGGTGGGCAGCGCTTGTTTTATGCAAAAAAGCTCTGCAGTTAGCTTAATATGCTACTGCAGAGCTTTTGTGGTTTGGGATAATGGCTTTAAATATCCTCCTCGTATTCCTTCAACGTGCCATAGGCCACGAGAATAGTTCCCTTGGGCGAGGAGAGGGCGGGGCAAACATAAAGAATCACGCCTGTTTGCTCAGCATAATAGGTGGTGAGGGTGTTGCCAAAAACATCGGTGATACGGCCCAAAACCTGGCCCTCCTCAACGAAGTCACCGCTGTGGATGTGATGCAGCCAGCAGCCTGTTTCCAGAGCTTCCAGATAGATGAGGTTTTCCACGTCACGAGGGGAGTGGTGGCGTGGCTTCACCGGCAGGGAGAACATCTTCAGCTTGCGCAGAATATTGCGCACATCGTCCTTATAGGCCTCGATGTCCTCATGCAAGCAGAGTCCTGCGCCACCACGTTCAATGAGGATGGAGGGGAGTCCCGTGCTGGCAGCGTAATTATAGGCGCCACCGGTGGCGAGGGAGCGTACCATGTATTCCATATCCAGCACTCTTGCTACAGCCCGGGATTTTCGCTCCACCTCGGGCGTGGGTTGGCCCGGGTAATACACATAGGGGTGCAGGCTTTCGTGGATATCACCGCTATGCATATCCACATAAAAATCGGCAATGGGGAAGAAGTTACTGCTGATTAAATAGGCAGTTTTATCGGCCAGGGTGCCGCAGGGGTCGCCGGGGAAGACGCGGTTCAAATTCTTGCCGTCCTCGGGCACGATCATCTCCCGCCGCGCCCAAAAGCCTTGGATATTCACGGGATGCATCATGATTAAAATGCCGTTAACATCGCTGGGCTCAATATCCCGTCCCAGCTCCATAGCAGCGGCAATGCCGGGGTATTCGCCCCCGTGGATGCCGGCAGTGATGAGCAGGGTGGGGCCATCCTCACAGCCATTGATAATGGTCAGAGGAATTTTTACGTTGGTATCGGGTACGGGCAAAAAGGTGCGTAGCTTCTGGCCACGCTCCACCGTTAAACCGCAAATATTTAAGGTATCAGACATTGTTTCACTCCTAACATAGCAATATAGCAGCTCTTTGTACTTGACCATTATTATAACATATGATAATCTATTCACACAAGAGTTAGATAATAAATAAAATTGATTCCGATTAAGAGTAAAATGTGGATAGATGAGTGCCTGTGAGAATGTAGATACTCATCGAAGCCTTTTAGAAAAGGGTAAAGATCTAATTGTACTTTTTCAAGAAATAGCTTGACAAAGCTAATAGTAATGAGTATAATTAAGTATAACAAGTCAATATTGAATTACAGGTGCGTAAGCTCAATAGAGAAGTCGGTGTAAATCCGACACGGTCCCGCCGCTGTAACGTGGAGTTTGTTTCAATTATGCCACTGGATTGACTCTGGGAAGGTGAAACAAATGAGGAAGCGAAGTCAGAAGAACTGCCTGTAAGATACATCGTCGCCAGACCTGCGAGAGACGGGGAGAGATGTCGTAAGCTCGACATATTATGTCGTGTTTATTATGATATTTCACCGTTTTTTAATAATCCTGCCCGTAGAGGGATCAGAGGATGGTTAAAGAACGGTTTTCTGTTTCTATGCTCTTAGGGCTGCGTGATGGCTGCGACCTTAGGAGAAGGGTCCAAGCCATCGATGCTCCATATTTTCTTGTTCACAGCCCTGGACAAGCTGTGCTTCGAATCCCATTCTCAAGTTTTCCTTTAGTTAGTTTAGCAACATTTCCCTTTCTCCTTCTTGGTGCTGCAGCGTAGGGGTGCGCTGTAGCATCGAAAATTCCAGCCATCACATAATCGTGGTGGCTGTTTTCTATTTTTTAATACTTTTTAGTGGAGGTTGAGCATATGAAAAAGCTTTATTTAGCTGGAGAAGCCTATTCCTTAAAGGATGCCTTTCAGAATCTAAAGGGAGTCATCACTACTATGCCCGTACATGCCGTGGCCCAAAATGGCGAGGAATTGTACGGTGTAGAAATTGAGTATAACCCGAAAAAACAGGATATTTGCGGCATTTTAGAGGCCTATTTTGCCGTTGTAGATCCCTTCGCTAAGGATAAGCTGCCCTTGCAGCAATCTGCAGTGTTCTACACCTCCAATGAGGATGTGCCGCAGCTAGATTATTATGCTCGCTTTTTGCAAAGTCGTGGGCATGAGCCCGGTGCCGCCTTGGGTAATTTGATCGTCAACGATTCAATTACCGCTAATACCGAAATCCGTCCCCTGCAGCTACGCTTTGGTCGCTTGCATGAATACCATTATCTGGCGTAGCCCTTAATTGCTATATACGGTATGGACAACCGTATCCGTGTATATAAATGCTTTACTTAAAGTATCCTTCATGGAGTGCGTTCTGCCTTGTAACAGTTGGGTGAGAGCAGCTAAGGCAGAAGGCGCTACCCTCATAATGGGAGGTGATAGTCCCTTATTTACGATGCCGTTAGGCGCTTTGACAAGAATTAATTTAGCTAAAGGAGGATTTTTAGATGGCTGATGAACAAAAAATAGCTGCTGTTGAAGGCGAAAAGCCGATGACGGACCAAGAGCTGGAAGCTATGCTGCGTAAATCAGAAAACGTGACCGAATTCCCTGAGGTTACCTTGGATGAATTTACTGAACCTAGCTGGGATGAATGGGTGGAGGCTTGTAATGCTCTGCTCAAGGGCGCTCCCTTCGACAAGGTTATGTATACGAAAAACTACGAGGATATTACCTTTGACCCCATATATCGTTTGAAAGAGACCGATGCTATACTGCCCACTGATGATTATCCTGGCATGGGCGACTATTTGCGCGGTGCTACCTTGAATGGCTATGTGCACGAGCCCTGGGGCATTGCTCAAGCCTGCGATGAAACACTGCCCGCTGATAACAACGAGCTGCTGAAGGAGGAAATCGCCAAGGGCTCCACTGTTTACCATATTAAGCTGGATACTGCTACCATGAACGGTATTGATGCTAAGGACGCTGAAAAAATCGGTGATGTGGGCGTGAATGTGACCACTGTTGAGGATATGAGCGTGCTCTTAAATGGCCTGAAGCTGGATAAGTATCCGCTGATGCTTTATACCGGTGCCGGCGCTAAGGGTATTATTGCTTTGACCGAGGCTGCCCTGAAGGGCGCAGGCAAGGATTTACAGGGTGTGAAGGGCGTTATTGGCGCCGATCCTCTGGGAGAGCTGATTGTTAATGGCAAATCCAGCACTTCCTTAAATGCTCTCTTTGATGAAATGGCAGAAACCATTAAATATACACGTGAGCATGCGCCTTTAATTCGCCCTGTTTATGTGCGCAGCGATTGCTTTACTGATGGCGGTGCTAATGCGGTGCAGGAGGTTGCTTACACCTTTGCTAGCGCCGTAGAATATATTCGTGAAATGCAAAAACGCGGTATTTCCCTCAAGGATATTGCTGCTTCCTTGTATTTTGCCTTTAACCAAGGCGCCAACTTCTTTATGGAAATTGCTAAGCTGCGTGCTTTGCGTCAGGTATGGGCAGCCATTATGGAAGCCTTTGGCGCTGAGGAGGCTGACCGCTCCATTATGGTCCATGGTCGTAGCTCCCGCTTTACCAAAACTGTGATCGATCCCTATGTAAATATGCTGCGTAACTGCACCCAAACCTTCTCCGGTGTTGTGGGCGGCGTTAACACCTATGAGAATCCTCCCTTTGACGAGCTGATTCGTAAGGGTGATGTCTTCTCCCGTCGTATTGCCCGCAACCTGCACGTTATGCTGCAGGAGGAATTTGGCATGCTGTGCCCCATTGACCCGGCTGGTGGCTCTTGGGCAGTGGAATCTCTGACCAAGCAAATCGTGGAGAAGATTTGGGCTGAGTTCCAAAAAATCGAGGGCATGGGCGGTATGGTTAAGGCTTTGCAAGCTGGCTATCCCCAAGAGCAAATCGCCAAAACCTTGGACGAACGCTTCAAGGCTTTGGAGCTGCGCAAGGATCGTGCTGTTGGCGTTAACATGTATCCGAATATGACCGAAGAGCCCCTGGAGCGTCGTGCAGAGGATAGAGAAGCCTTGAAGAAGCAACGTGCTGCTGCAGTAGCCGCTTATGTGGCTGATATTGACACTAATTTCGTAGCCGGCAAGCTGGCTGATGTGGCTACCGTAGAAGCAGCCGTTGAAGCCTTTAGTAATGGCGCTACTTTAGGTCAGGTTGCAGCAGCGGGCTGCAAGGCTGAAGAAATCGAGACTATCACACCCATCACCGCTCATCATTGGACCGAGCGTTATGAAGCACTGCGCTTTGATACGGAACGTTATATGAAGGAAACCGGTAAGAATGTGGAGGTATTTTTGGCGAACATGGGCCCCATTCCTCAACACAAGGCCCGTGCCGACTTCTCCACCAGCTTCCTGCAGGTTGGCGAGTTCAATGTACATCTGAACAATGGCTTCCAGGATGACGAGGGCAAGCCCGGCTCCCGCTATGAGAAATGTGTAGCTGCCTTGAAGGCTGGCATTGACGATAAGGGTACTCCTTACGAT
This sequence comes from Phascolarctobacterium sp., assembly GCA_051866495.1. GTDB lineage: Bacteria > Bacillota > Negativicutes > Acidaminococcales > Acidaminococcaceae > Phascolarctobacterium_A. The sequence goes on from JBJDXD010000027.1 coordinate 8,568, forward strand.
GTGGCTGTAATTTGCTCCACTGACAAGACCTATCCGGAGGATGTTCCAGCGCTGGCTCCCATGCTGAAGGCTGCTAACCCCAATATGACTCTGTTCCTGGCAGGTGCAGCACCTAAGGATTTGGAGGCTATTTATCTAGCTGCCGGTGTTGATGATTTTATCAGTGTCAAAGCTAATTGCTTTGCAACCTTGAAAAAACTGCAACAGAAGAAGGGGATGATTGAATAATGAGCATTAATCCTGATTTCACTAAAGTATCTGTTCCGGATCATCCGTCCTGCTCTTATGAAGAATGGAAGAAAAACCTGGAAGCGAAAATGGGCGAAAATTATGATGCCCTTTACGATACAACCTTGGAGCGTATTCCTAAAGAACCGCTGTATACCAAGGATATCTATGCCAAATGCAACCATTTGGACTTTATGAGCGGCATTCCTCCGTTCCTGCGTGGCCCCTATTCCACCATGTATGTTTTCCGTCCCTGGACTGTACGCCAATATGCAGGCTTCTCCACTGCGGAGGAATCCAACGCGTTTTACCGCCGCAACTTGGCCGCTGGTCAAAAGGGCCTGTCCATCGCCTTCGACCTGCCCACCCACCGCGGCTATGATGCTGATAACCCACGTGTTGTAGGCGACGTAGGTAAAGCCGGTGTATCCGTATGCTCCATGTTGGATATGAATATTCTGTTCAGCGGCATTCCTCTGGACCAAATGTCCGTATCCATGACCATGAACGGCGCTGTTCTGCCCATTTTGGCCTTCTTCATCGTTTCCGGCGAGGAGCAGGGCGTTGATAAATCCATTATGGCGGGCACCATTCAAAACGATATCTTAAAGGAATTCATGGTGCGTAATACCTATATTTATCCGCCGGCTATGTCCATGCGTATTATCGGCGATATTTTTGAATATACCACCAAATACATGCCCAAATTCAACAGCATTTCTATTTCCGGCTATCATATTCAGGAATGCGGCGCTACCTGCGACCTGGAGCTGGGCTATACTCTGGCAGATGGTATGGAATATATCCGTACCGGCGAAGCTGCCGGCCTGCCGGTGGATGCCTTCGCGAAACGCTTGTCCTTCTTCTGGGATATGGGCAAAAACTACTTCATGGAAGTGGCCAAGATGCGTGCGGCTCGCGTGCTGTGGGCTAAGATTTTGAAGAGCTTTGGCGCTAAGAATCCGAAATCCATGGCGCTGCGCACCCATAGCCAAACCTCTGGCTGGTCCCTGACAGAGCAGGATCCGTTTAACAATATTTCCAGAACCTGTATGGAAGCTATGTCCGCAGCCTTGGGCCACACCCAATCCCTGCATACTAACGCTTTGGACGAAGCTATCGCGCTGCCTACTGACTTTTCCGCTCGCCTGGCCCGTAATACCCAGCTGTATATTCAGGACGAGACCAAGGTTTGCAAGATTATTGACCCGTGGGGCGGCTCCTATTATCTGGAATACCTCACCAATGAGATTATTCGCCGTGCTTGGGCTCATATCCAAGAGGTTGAAGCTCTGGGCGGTATGGCCAAGGCTATTGCTACTGGCTTGCCCAAGATGCGTATCGAGGAATGCGCAGCTCGCCGTCAGGCTAATATCGATAGCGGTAAGGAAACCATCGTTGGCCTGAACAAGTTCCGTCTGGCCAAGGAGGACCCGCTGAATGTATTGTCCATTGATAATACCGCTGTACGCAATGCCCAAATCAAACGCTTGGAAAAACTGAGAGCAGAGCGTGATGGCGAAAAGGTTAGAGCTGATCTGGAGGCTATTACTCGCGCAGCCGAAAGCCGTGACAACGGCAACCTGCTGGAGATGGCTGTACAAGCAGCACGCGACCGTGCTTCCTTGGGCGAAATTTCCGACGCAGTGGAAAAGGTTTCCGGTCGTTTCAATGCTGTAATCCACACTGTGTCCGGTGTATATTCTTCCGAATTCAGTGGCAACGACGATATGGAAAAAGCCACCAAGCTGGCTGATGAGTTTGAAAAGCTGGAAGGCCGTCGTCCGCGTATCTTCTTGGCCAAGATGGGTCAGGATGGTCATGACCGTGGACAAAAGGTACTGGCAACTTCCTTTGCCGATATGGGCTGGACCGTCGACGTTGGTCCCTTGTTCCAAACTCCAGAGGAATCCGCTCAGGATGCAGTGGATAACGATGTTGATATGGTAGGCTTCTCCTCCCTGGCTGCAGGTCACAAGACATTGCTGCCCGCTCTGGTTGAAGAATTGAAAAAACGCGGTCGTGAGGATATCATGGTTTGCATTGGCGGCGTAATCCCTGCTCAAGACTATGATTATCTGTATGAACATGGTGCTGCAGGTATCTTCGGCCCCGGCACCAATATTCCCAAATGCTGCATCCAACTGCTGCAAATGCTGGTTGACCGCGCGAAGGCTGAACAGGCTGAGGACTGAGGTGATGTAAATGCCTGAAACTGGTGAAAAAGATATTAGGCCGAGCTGGGTTCCTCTTAAAAAAGATCCCAACTTTGCTTGCTCCGTTATGGGCGGCATTGATAGTGCCGTAAACGCTGTTTCTGAAGAAAAGTATACTCCAGTAGAGCAGATTAAAAGGTTTCCTTTGCGGAAAAAGCCTACTCCGGAACAGCTAATCAAAGGAGTCAGTGAGGGCGATCGCAAAACTCTTTCCCAAGCTATTACCTTGATTGAAAGCAATGCTCCCAAGGATTTTGACAAAGCGCAAAGGGTGCTGCAGTCCCTCTTGCCCCGCACGGGCAAGGCCCTGCGCATTGGCATCAGCGGTGTGCCCGGCGCTGGTAAGAGCACATTTATCGAAGCCTTTGGCCAAATGCTGTGCAAGCAGGGTTATAAGGTGGCCGTGTTGGCGGTGGACCCCACCAGCTCCATTACCGGTGGTTCTATTTTGGGCGATAAGACTCGTATGCAGATGCTGTCCCGTGAACCCAATTGCTTTATTCGACCTTCCCCGGCCAAGGGAACCTTGGGCGGTGTGGCTCGCAAAAGCCGCGAAACCATGCTGCTGTGCGAGGCCGCTGGCTGTGATGTGATTCTCGTAGAAACTGTTGGCGTGGGGCAAAGCGAAATTACCGTGCGCTCCATGGTGGACTTTTTTATGCTGGTTGTGCTCACCGGTGCAGGTGACGATTTGCAGGGCATTAAGAAGGGCATTATGGAGGTTGCGGATGCCATTGTGGTTAACAAGGCTGATGGGGATAATTTGCCCAAGGCTATTGTGACCCAGGGTGAGTATGAACGGATGATTGAGTTCATTCGTCCTGCTACCGAGGGCTGGAAAACCCATGCCTATCGCTGTTCCGCGCTGACTGGCGAGGGCCTGCTAGAGCTGTGGGCTGTGATGCGCAAGTTCGAAAAGGTGACTAAGGAATCGGGCGCTTTTGCAAGACGGCGCAAAAGCCAGACGGTGTCCTGGGTTAATAGCATGATCGATGAGCATTTGCATAATCTGTTCTTTGAGGACCCCATGATTAAAGGGCGTTTGCCCGCTGTTATGGAGGCTGCTGTGAATGGTGTGGTTTCGCCCAGCCAGGCAGTTACAGAATTGATTCGTGCCTTTGATATAGATCGTGCTGCAGCAAAGCATTACAATCAATATAAATAAAAGAGTGGCAGAGCATTTTTGCTCTGCCGCTTTTTTACTCTCAAGAACGCTATTGCTAAATTTCCCTTATTGTGATAATATATATATCTAAGTTGCTTATATATATTAGTATTAAATATGAATAAGGGAGTTGTATGATTTTATGAAGTTGCTTACGGATAGGGAGTATTTAGGCTTAACAGTGCCCTTTATGCTTTCCACGCTGACGCAACCCTTGATGGGGGCAGTGAATACAGCAGTCATGGGGCAGCTGCCGGACCCTAAATACATTGCTGCCGTGTCGCTGGGAGCTATTTTGTTTAATAACCTTTACTGGCTTTTTGGCTTTCTGAGAGTGAGCACCACGGGCTATGCGGCCCAAGCTCATGGAGCAGCTGATAAAAGGCTCAGTATGCTGGCCTTTTTCAAGCCCTTGGTGTTGGCTGCAATCATCAGCCTGCTCTGCATTCTGCTGCAAAGGCCCATCGTGGACTGTTATTTGGGAATGATTGGCGCTGCGGCTGATGTCAATGCTCTAACACGAAGCTATTATTATATTTTAATTTGGGGAGCACCCTTGACATTTTTTAATTATGTGGCCTTGGGCTGGCTCATGGGACAAGCAAGAGTACGAGCTAGCGTGTTTCAGCAGGTGTCGATGAATGTGCTTAATATGTTGCTTAGCGTCTGGTTTGTTTTTGGGCTCCATTTCCAGATAGAGGGAGTGGCCTACGCATCCTTGCTCAGTCAATTGTATGGCGCCTTATTAGGTGCAGGCTTAATGCATTATTATGGAAGTTTTGATTATTCCAAGCTGCCCTGGGGCGAGCTTTTGGATTGGCGTCAGTTCATAGGCATGCTGCAGGTCAATGTCAATTTAATGATTCGTACCGCCTGCTTGCTCACCGTTAATAATATTATTGCTGCAGTGGGAGCGTCCCTGGGCACGGTGGTGCTGGCAGCAAATGCGGTGCTGCTGCAGCTTAAGGATATTATGAGCTACCTCATTGATGGCATGGCCAATGGCGCTGCCATTTTTAGCGGCAAGGCAGTGGGGAGCAAGGATAAACAGCTTTTTGATGAGACGATTACAATGACTTATAAATGGCTGTTGGCCTTGGCTGCAATTCTGATGGTTGGCTATTATTCGACTAGCACTTACTGTATTCGCATGTTCACAGGTATTCAAGAGGTAATCGCTATAGCCCAAGCCTATGAGCTCTATGTACTCTTTTATCCAGTGTGTGCCGGTGTGGGTATGGTGCTGTATGGTGTCTTTTGCGGCGCCACACGAACGGCCCCAGTGCGCAATATGATGCTGCTAGCCTTGCTTGTTTTTTATCTGCTGCAGTATTTCCTTGTACCACTTTGGGGTAATTCTGGGCTATGGCTTGCTCTTTTGGGCTTTATGCTCACGCAATCCATTGTTTTGACAACATATCTCAAAGGATTAATTAAAGATATTTTTATTTAGATAATATAGAAAAGATATTACAAGCACTGCGATGATTACCTTATCGTAGTGCTTTCTTAATTTATAACAAGATAAGTGAAAATAATGTGAAGTAATTGAAAAAATAAAGCAAAACTACTCTTGCTTTTATTGAGAATTAGTGCTATTATATAAGCGTACTACTAAATTAAAAAATTACTAATAAGCTTACTTAATCAATAATTATGTGTTACCAACTCTACTGAGGTGCTCTCACAAGAGAGTTAAATTAGGGAATGCGGTGCAAATCCGCGGCGGTCCAGCCACTGTGAAGCCTGCCTGATGGGCTAAGCCAGGTCGCAGCCTCAGTATGATATATTTCCGCTTGAGACAGAAATATATTACATAATAGTGCACGTTATGTAGTCTTTTTCTGCCTTTGCGCGGAAGAAGGCTATTTTTATGTATGGAGATGATGTGTTTTGACGAAAAAACAAATTCTGGCCCGCATAGGCCAGATCGTTCTCGTGCTCTTGGGTATCAGCTTTATTACCTTCGCGTTGGTAATGCTAGCCCCGGGCGATGTCGTAAGACAAATGATCGCCGGCAATGAGGATATCATCGTTAGTCAGGCGGAAATTGATGCTCTGCGTGCTGAGTTGGGTTTGGATAAGCCCTTCTTCTTCCAATATTTGGATTGGTTGGGCAGAGCGCTGCAGGGCAATCTAGGCTTTTCCTACATGGTGAAAAAGCCTGTGGTAGAGGCCCTGTGGGAAGGCCTTCCAGGAACTGTGTTGCTATCCTTGGCCTCACTTTTTATGATGATGGTTGTATCTATACCGGCAGGTATTTATTCAGCCGTGAAGCGCGGTAGTATTGTAGACAATATCGTAAGGGTCTTTACCTTTATGGGTGTTTCCATGCCCGGTTTCTGGGTAGGTCTTATGCTACTGTGGATTTTGGGCCTAAAGTTGGACCTTTTGCCTATTGTTGGTGGCGAAATTAGCTTGGAAACGTTAATTATGCCGTCCCTGACCCTAGCCATAGCCATGGCTTCAAAATATACGCGTCAGGTGCGCACAGCTATTTTAGAGGAGCTGCATCAGGATTATGTAGTGGGCGCTCGTGCGAGAGGCATGACCGAAAGCCACATTCTCTGGAAAGAGGTTCTGCCCAATGCTATGCTGCCGCTGATTACCCTCTTGGGCTTGTCCTTGGGCAATCTTTTGGGCGGTGCCGCTGTTATTGAAATGGTTTTCCAATGGCCGGGCTTAGGTCGCTTGGCTATTGAAGCAATTACCTACCGCGACTTCCAATTAGTGCAGGGCGTAGTAGTGTGGATTGCATTGATGTATATGGTGATCAACCTAGTTGTAGATATGTCCTATAACCATCTTGATCCCCGTTTAAGAAAGGTGAGGTAAGTAATGGAAACTTTAGTAAATGGTTTTAAAACTAACCGCGCCTTTGCAGTGACCAGCCTGCTGGTACTGCTTTTGCTGGCGATAGCCTTAGCTGCGCCTATTATATCTCCCTTTGACCCTACCCATGCAGAGATGAAGGATGCTTTCTTAGAGCCTAGCATGACGCATCTGTTTGGTACCGATAAGCTGGGGCGTGACTGCTTCAGCCGAGTGCTTTATGGGGCTCGGGCTTCTTTAACAGGTGTTTTAGTGTTAGTAGCCAGCGTTTTCTTAGTTGGCACTACGATGGGTGTTTTATCCGGCTATTTCGGCGGGAAGGTGGATATAATTATCATGCGCTTTAGTGATATGATGATTTCCTTCCCCGGCATGATTTTGGCCATTGCCATTGCCGGTATTATGGGCGGCAGCTTGGTGAATGCTGTTATCGCGTTGACCATCGTCAGCTGGACCAAATATGCTCGACTTGCTCGCAGTATGGTGCTCAAGGTGAAGCGTCGCGACTATGTTGAAGCAGCTATTGTCAATGGCGGTACTCCGCCCCATATTCTGTGGGTTCATATATTGCCCAATATTCTGCCGATGATGGTCATTACTGCTGCAGCCGATATTGGCGCGCTGATGATGGAGCTGGCAGGCCTGTCTTTCCTGGGCTTTGGCAGCCAGCCGCCTGCTCCTGAATGGGGCCTGATGTTGAACGAGGGACGCCAGCAGCTGCAAACTGCACCTTGGTTGATGATTTTCCCGGGCTTGGCAATTTTTGTGACCGTAGTTGTTTTTAACCTTTGGGGTGACAATTTGCGCGACGTATTAGACCCTCGCAACGATGTAAAAGATTAAAAAATCGTCCATAAGGCACCATCTACTGCGTCGTAGCTCCTAGGAGTATTCCCGATACACCGTCGTCGCTATTCCTTGTAGCTGGTACCTTCTGAACGATTTTAGTAAAGGTTAATATAAAAAAGATAGGAGTGCGTAATATGAAAAAATTATTTAAAATTTCCGCAGCAGCGGCTATGATTGGTGTATTAGCTTTGGCAGCGTCGGGCTGCGGTGGTGGTAGCTCTAAAAAGGCAAATGTTACTAATGAAATGGTAAAATTTGGTGTAACCAACTTTGCTGATAACCTGGACCCTGCAGATAATTTCTTCAGCTGGGTAGTAATGCGCTACGGTTTGGGTGAATGCTTGGTGAAATTTGATAACAAAATGAATGCCACTCCTTGGTTGGCTGATAAATGGTCTATTTCCGATGATAAGCTGACCTGGACCTTCCATATTAACGACAAGGTTAAGTTTTCTAATGGTGATAAGCTGACTGCTGAAATCGCTAAGGAATCCTTGGAAAGAACCTTTAAGCTTTCCAACCGTGCTCAATCCATCTTCCAATATGCCGAAATTAAGGCTGACGGACAAAATTTAATTATTAAAACTAAAAACCCCACTCCTTCCTTACCTGGCATGCTGGCAGACCCCCTGTTCATCATTATTGATACCAAGGTAAAGGACCGCGATATCAAGAAGCAGGGCCCCATTTGCACCGGTCCCTACGCTGTTAAAACTTATAGCAAGGCTAAGGCTGTAATGGTTGCTAACCCCAATTATTGGGATGGAGCAGTTCCCTTCAAGAATGCGGAGATTCCTACCATTGATGACCCCAATACCCGTGCTATGGCTTTGCAAAAGGGTGAAATTGACTTTGCTATCAATATTGCAGCAGGCGACCTGCAGCTGTTCAAGGATAAAGCAAAATACAATATCTCTGA
>JBJDXD010000028.1:0-3003 GCA_051866495.1 Phascolarctobacterium sp.
CGCGTGAAAATCGCTTTATACTTCGTTGTTGGCGATTTGCAGCGCTCGATATACTAATAGTATTATCTCGCTTGCAATTCGCCAGCCGCCTCGTCTAAAGACGATTTTGACGCATGCTGAGAGAGCTTATCTTAACGTAGCAATTTAGTGGATAGCGTAATCAATATATCATGAAGTGAACATCGGAATTTTAGCGAATGAGTGGTTGGTACAATAGAAGCAAGGTTTCGAGAAAGCAAATCTTTCTGCGAACAGATTGGACACCGCAGCTTCGTAATTGTACCCCACGAAATGAGCGTTAAGAAATTTCGCGTGAACGAATGATATATTGTTACGTTAGCTATTATATAGAGAGGAGAACACTCTAATGGAAGAAATGGTAACAGTATACCTGTTGGGAAAGAAGTATTCCGTGCCCGCAACCTTGACCATTATGGACGCCATGGAATATGCAGGCTTTAAGCTGGTGCGCGGCTGTGGCTGTCGTAGCGGTTTCTGCGGTGCTTGCGCTGTGATTTACCGCATCAAGGGTACCACCGAGCTCAAGGTTGTGCTTTCCTGCCAGACCAAGGTGGAAGAGGGCATGTGCGTGGGCAAAATTGACTCCTTCCCCATTAATAAACGCACCTTCAATATTGAAGAAATCAAGGCTACCGATAACATTGTGGGTCAGCTCTATCCGGAAATCTTTAGCTGCATTGGCTGTAACGCCTGCACCAAGGGCTGTCCTCAGGGCCTTAATGTTATGCAATATATCGCTTATGCACAGCGGGGCGAATACGAAAAGGCAGCCCATGCTTCCTTTGACTGCGTAGGTTGCAATATCTGTGCTTCCCGTTGTCCGGCCCAAATTAGCCATAGCGCTGTGGGCCTGCTGTGTCGCCGCTTGACTGGGAAATATATCGCGCCTAAATGCGAGCATTTGGCAAAGCGTGTAGCCGAAATCGAAAACGGCGATTATGTAACCTTGCTGGAAAAGCTAAAAAGGATGCCTCTTGACGAAATCAAGGAGCTGTATAATAAACGCGAGATTGAGAAATAGGAGGCAGACCATGAGCGCTTTTACTGAAGATATGTTGAAATCCATGGCCAAGGTTGAGGCCACTCGCGCCCAGCGCATGCATGCCACCATTGAACGGTTTACTGCGGACGAAAAGGACGCACTGCTGAAGGAATATCATCCTGACTACAGCGCCAAGGGCTTTAAGGTGCTGGAGGTTGGCCCTAATAAGGGACAAAAGGTGCCCACCGAGCTGGCCGCTTTGCTGGAGGGCAAGAGCCGCTTAGAGGGTGTGGAGCTTGATTTAGAGCGTATCGACTACGATGTGGATGTGCTGGTTATTGGCGGCGGCGGCGCCGGCGCCAGTGCCGCACTGGAGGCGCAAAGAGGCGGCGCCAGCGTGCTTGTGGTAACCAAGCTACGCATGGGCGACGCCAATACCATGATGGCTGAGGGTGGCATACAGGCTGCCGACAAGGCCAACGACTCCCCAGCAACCCATTATTTGGACGCCTTTGGCGGTGGCCATTATAAGAATATTCCTGAGCTTTTGGAAGAGCTGGTAACTAAGGGACCCTTAGCCATCGACTGGCTCAGCAAGCTGGGAGTGATGTTCGACAAGGAAGCGGACGGCACCATGGTCACTACCCACGGCGGTGGCACTAGCCGCAAGCGTATGCACGCTTGCGCTGACTACACTGGCGCGGAGATTATGCGCGTGCTTCGCGACGAGGTTGTGAACCGTGGCATTCCTGTGCTAGAGTTTGCCCCTGCCATCGAGCTGCTGCTGGATGAGGAGGGCAAATGCGCCGGCGCGGTGCTCCTGGACTACGATAGCAATGAGTACAAGGTAGTCCGTGCTAAGACTGTGATCATGGCTACCGGCGGCGCCGGTCGCCTGCATTATCAGGGCTTCCCCACCTCCAACCATTACGGCGCCACCGCCGATGGCCTGGTTATGGCCTACCGCGCCGGCGCACCACTGATCTATGCTGATGCTATTCAATACCATCCCACGGGTGTGGCCTATCCTGCGCAAATCTATGGCGCACTGGTAACGGAAAAGGTACGCTCCATCGGTGCGCAGTTAGTCAATAGCGAGGGCGAAATCTTTATGCATCCGCTGGAGACTCGCGACGTGGCTGCGGCTTCCATTATCCGCGAGTGTACCACTCGCGGGAAGGGAGTGAAGGCACTGGACGGCGTGGCTCTGTGGCTGGATACGCCGCTCATTGAAATGCTCCATGGCGAGGGCACTATTGCCAAGCGCATTCCTGGTATGCTGCGCATGTATGCAAAGTTTGGCATTGATTTGCGCAAGGAGCCTATTTTGATTTATCCTACGTTGCACTATCAAAACGGTGGTATCCTCATTGATAAGAATGCGGAAACGAAAATTCCCGGACTTTTCGTAGCTGGTGAGGCAGTGGGTGGCATCCACGGCACCAATCGCCTCATGGGCAATAGTCTTTTGGATATTATCGTCTTCGGTCGCATTGCGGGCACGAAGGCTGCCGAAGTGGCTAAGAATACTACGCTAGGCAAGCTGAGCTTGGAGCATGTAAAAGCCTATGCGGCGGAGGAAAAAGAAGCTGGCGTAAGCGGCGAGCTTTCTCCCAAGCTGCTTCCTGTTTATACTCATGGCAGAGACGCAAGATAAAAGCATAAGGTAATTATTAACGCTGCAGTACGGTTGTATTGCAGCGTTTTTTATAAATTGTAGTTTGGCGATTAGTTTAGGCGTTATCGCTCAAAGGTATACCTGTGAAGTGCTCCGGTCTGCGAATGCTTGATACAATGTCCACATAGAGCGCTTAATCCGTCAAGACAAAAACGTGCCATAGCGTGACGAGGCGCTTCGCGAACATGCGAGCCTGTCCGTTGCTATCGAAATACGATTATTCATCGGATTGCTGCTGTAGTCGCATTCTTGCCTCCGCCACTTCCCAGGTATACGCTTTTCGCTTGCGAAGGCTCGATAAAATAACTGAAATTGAGTAATA
>JBJDXD010000029.1:0-3002 GCA_051866495.1 Phascolarctobacterium sp.
GATAAATTCGTTACCGCGGACCGCACTCTGGGCACCCAGATGAAGGCTACCGGTGAGGTTATGGCTATTGAGCGCACCATGGAAGCTTCCATGCTGAAGGCAGTGCGTTGCTTGGAAATTGGCCTGACTCACTTGGAAATGCCTGAGCTGAAGGCGCTGAGCGACGAAGAAATCTGTGCTAAGATTAAGAACATCGATGATGAGCGTTGCTTTGTTATCGCCGAGGCTATGCGCCGTGGCGTGACTATTGACGAAATCAATGCCATCACCAAGATTGATAGATGGTTCCTCTCCAAGATTGAAAACATTATCAAGATGGAGCGTGCTCTGGAAACTCATACTCTTACTCCCAGTCTCTTGCGCAAGGCTAAGAAGATGGGCTTCGCCGATAAGACCATCGCTGCTCGCGTGGGCAAGACCGAGTTTGAAATTCGCGATCTGCGTAAGGCTAACGGCATCATCCCCACCTACAAGATGGTTGATACCTGCGCTGCTGAGTTTGAGGCTGCTACTCCCTACTACTATTCCTGCTATGAAACCGAGGACGAGGTTAAGGTTAGCGACAAGAAGAAGGTTGTAGTTCTGGGCTCCGGTCCTATCCGTATCGGTCAGGGCGTAGAATTTGACTACTGCTCCGTACACTGCGTATGGGCTTTGAAGGAGCTGGGCTACGAAACCATCATCATTAACAACAACCCTGAAACCGTTTCCACCGACTTCGATATTGCTGATAAGCTGTATTTCGAGCCGCTGACTGTGGAAGATGTGCTGAACATTATCGATAAAGAGCAGCCTGAGGGCATCATCGTCCAATTCGGTGGTCAAACCGCCATCAATTTGGCAGGTCCCTTGTCCCGTGCAGGCGTAAAGGTTTTGGGCTCCTCCGTGGACAGCATTGACCGCGCTGAGGACCGTGAACGCTTCGAGCAGCTCTTAACTGACTGCAATATTCCGCGTCCGAAAGGACACACTGTTTTCGATACCGAGGGCGCTTTGAATGCTGCCCACGATGTTGGCTATCCCACCATGGTACGTCCCTCCTATGTATTGGGCGGTCGTGCAATGGAAATCGTGTACAACGACGACGAGCTGCGCAACTACATGACCTACGCTGTAAAGGCTTCTGCAGAGCATCCGGTTCTGGTTGACCATTATCTGCAGGGCACCGAGGTTGAGGTCGACGCTATCTGCGACGGCAAGGAAGTTTTGATCCCCGGTATTATGGAGCACGTTGAGCGCGCTGGCGTTCACTCCGGCGACTCCATCGCCGTATATCCGCCGCGCTCCTTAAGCGAATCTGTAATTAAGACCATCATTAACTATACCAATAAAATGGCTCTGGGCCTGGAAGTAAAGGGTATGATCAATATTCAATACATCGTACGTGATGAGCATGTGTATGTAATCGAGGTTAACCCCCGTTCCTCCAGAACCGTACCCTTCCTGAGCAAGGTTACCAGCATTTCCATGGTGGATGTGGCAACCAAATGCGCTATGGGCATGAGCATCCGCGAGCAGGGCTTCCGCCCCGGCCTGCGTCTCTTCCCGGACTATTATGCTGTAAAAGCTCCTGTATTCTCCTTCAACAAGATGTCCAACGTTGACATCACCTTAGGGCCCGAGATGAAATCCACCGGTGAGGTTATGGCCTGCGATTACCAATTCAGCCGTGCTTTGTACAAGGCTTGCCTGGCTTCCGGCATCAACGTTCCTCACGAGGGCTCCATCCTGATTACTGTGGCCGATATGGATAAGCCTGAGGCTGTAGAAATCGCCAAGGGCTTCGAGGATTTGGGCTATATTGTAACTGCTACCGGCGGTACTGCTCAATACCTGAAGGAGCAGGGCGTAAATGTTAACGTTGCTACCAAGGTTAGCGAGGGGCATCCCAATATTCTGGACGACATTAAGGCTGGTCGCATCAGCATGGTTATCAACACCACCAACCATGGTCGCGATGCCGAGCGCGACGGCTTCAAGATCCGTCGCTCCACCGTTGAGCATGCTATTCCATGCTTGACCAGCATGGATACCGCCCGCGAGCTGCAACGCGTCATGAGCGCTATGCGTCGTCGCCGCATTGTCAGCGTAGTGGCACTGCAGGATCTCAGCCTGAGCTGGGAGGACTAAACCTGCGCTGCTTGCAGAAGACAAAGCTGATTTACCAGTAAGCTTAAAAATTTAACTGGGAGGGCTGCATATGCCTAAAACTATCGCGGCGGCCAAGGTAATTGGCCAACGCCTGTTAAATAGCTCTACAAAATTAATTGATGTGTACGCACCTGAAATTGCCAGCCAAGCCGTGCCCGGCCAGTTCGTCAATGTGCAGGTGTGCAAGAATACTGCTCCGCTGCTGCGCCGTCCCTTCGGCGTAGCCGGAGTGAATAAGGCGCAGGGCACCTTTACCATGATCTATCGCATCATCGGCGAGGGTACCCACATCCTCGCCGATGTGTGCGCCGGCGATGTGCTCAGCATCGTGGGCCCCTTGGGCCACGGCTTCGACATGAGCGCCACCAAGCCACTTTTAGTGGGAGGCGGCTTGGGATTGGCACCGCTGCTGTTTTTGGCAGAGGGCTTTGGCGAAGGCAAAGCCGATATCCTGATGGGAGGCCGCACTGCGGACGAGCTTTTCTGGACCAAGCTGTATGAGGGCTTGTGCCCTAACGTATATCTCACCACCGACGACGGTAGCGCCGGCGTCAAGGGCACTGTCATGGCGAAGCTGCCCGAGCTTTTGGCAGAGGGCGGCTACGATTGCGTGTATGTGTGTGGCCCCGTGCCCATGATGCGCGCTGTGGCCAATGCGTGTCTTGAAGCTGGCATGAAATGCCAGGTATCTTTAGAAAAATATATGGCCTGCGGTCTGGGCGCCTGCCTTTCCTGTGCCTGCGAGGGCATTGGCAAGCGCATCAAGGTGTGCAAGGATGGTCCTGTATTTTGGGCCGAGGAGGTGGGCGAATGGTAAAGTCATTGTATGAAGGTCGTTTGGCAGTGGATAT
>JBJDXD010000030.1:0-2995 GCA_051866495.1 Phascolarctobacterium sp.
ATGCCGCCCTGTCACGGCGGAGGTCGTGGGTTCGAGTCCCATCCGGGTCGCCAATCTTGCCTCGGTAGCTCAGTTGGTAGAGCAAAGGACTGAAAATCCTTGTGTCCACAGTTCGATTCTGTGCTGAGGCACCATTTACAAACAACACCTGCTCATGCGGGTGTTTTTTTATAGCTAATGCCATTATGTATAGCGGAAGGAGCAGCGAGCATGTTTGATAAGACTTTCCAAGATTTTTTCCATGAAGTAAACGGCCCTATCTGGATTTTGATTGGCTTAATTGCCCTGCGTGGTATTTATAAATCCATGAAAAACAAGGATTATGCCCACGCTGCTGCCTTTGTGCCCGTATTGGCAGTTACCATTTATATGATGTGCTTTGCGTAAACTTACTGCATACATCAAGCCACTATTTGCGAGCTAGCTAATAGTGGCTTTTTCTTTTTCCTAAAAGTAACAAATACATGAACTCTTTAGAAAGCCATTTTTCCCTCTTGCAATGGCCTACAAGTTTGCTATAATATTAGCATGGGCTAACGCCATATCTTCAAAATTACTCAAGGAAGGAGCTTTATATGCGCAAAGAGCTTTTAGATATAGCCGGTATGAGCTGCAGCGCCTGCTCCAGCCGTATCGAAAAGGTTGTAGGCCGCATGGATGGCGTCGAAGAAATTGCCGTCAATTTGTTGACTAACAAGGCTCAGGTGACCTATGACGAGACCAAGCTAGACACTGCCACCATCATTACCCGCATCGAAAAGCTGGGCTTCGGCGCAGCTGTTCACCAAAACACAGCCAAGGTTGCAGCTCCAAATAAGCAAAATAATACTGCTGCCATGGAGCTTGCGGAAATGCGACGACGTCTAACTCTCTCCTTGGCTTTCACGGCGCCCCTTTTCTATTTGCATATGGGGCTCATGTATGGCTGGCCCCTGCCCGAAATTGTCAAGGGACAAGAAAATTTACTTTTAGCTTCAATAGTGCAGCTCTTCTTCTGCCTACCTGTTGTAATTGCAGGCTATAAATATTTTTATCACGGACTGCGTAATTTATTCAATCGAGCGCCAAACATGGACTCCTTGATTGCCATTGGTAGTGGTGCCGCTTTCGTCTACGGACTCTATGGTCTCTTGGGCTTAGCCTATGCCTTTGGTCACCAAAGGCTGGAGCTCATCCAAGGCTTCTATAACGCCCTTTATTTTGAATCCGCAGCCATGATTTTAGCCTTGATTACCGTGGGCAAATTCTTAGAGGCCCGAGCCAAAAGTCACACCTCCGATGCACTTAAGGCTCTGATGCAGCTTAAGCCTAAAACAGCCCTCGTAGAGCGTCACGGTGTTCAGGGTGAAATCCCCATTGAGGAAGTAGTTATAGGCGACATCCTTATCGTCAAGGCTGGTGCCACCGTCCCCGTGGATGGCAAAATTCTCGAAGGCAGCGGCGCTTTAGATGAAAGTGCCATCACAGGCGAGAGCATTCCCGTGGACAAGCTAGTCGGAGACAAGATCACCGGCGGTACCATCAATAAAAGTGGCTATTTTAAAATGGAAGCCACTGCCATCGGCGGAGAGACCACGCTAGCTAAAATTATTGCTTTAGTTGAGGAAGCAACCTCCTCTAAAGCTCCCATTGCCAAGCTAGCTGATAAAATAAGTGGCATCTTCGTACCCGTAGTGATTACCATTGCCATCGCAGCCGCCTGCATTTGGCTAGCTTTGGGCGCAAGCTGGCATTTTGCTTTGACCATTGCTATTTCTGTTCTGGTCATCTCCTGCCCATGTGCTTTAGGTCTGGCTACACCCACAGCAATTATGGTTGGTACTGGCCGCGGAGCTAAGCAGGGCATTTTAATCAAGTCGGCCACGGCCTTAGAAACAGCCCACAGGGTGGATACCGTGATTTTGGACAAAACTGGCACTGTCACCGAAGGCAAGCCTCAGGTAACGGACGTGCTGCCTGCCCAAGGCATAAATGCTACTGAGCTGCTGCAAGTAGCAGCAGCGCTAGAGCGCCTCTCTGAGCATCCCTTAGGGCAAGCTATAGTACAGGCAGCGGATGAATCGCAGCAAAAGCATAGTAAAGCCAACGCTTCTCGCGAAACAGGAACTTCAACTACTCTAGATATTACTCTTGACTCAGCGCTAGTGGCTACTGACTACACCGCCCTGCCCGGTCGCGGCTTTTTAGCCGCCATCAAGGGTGAGCTCTACGCCGCAGGCAACCTGCTCCTCATGGAGGAGCAGGGCGTGGAAGCACAAGAGCTAGCGAAGCAACACGCAGCTCTCGCCGCAGCCGGCAAAACCCCGCTCTACTTCGCCCAGGGCTCACGCCTTCTGGGCTGCATCGCGGTTGCCGATAGAGTGAAGCCCACCAGCGGCGAGGCTATCGCTCGCCTCAAGATGCTAGGCCTAAAGGTAATTATGCTCACCGGCGACAACGCCGCCACAGCGGAGGCTATTCGCCAAGAGGTGGGCTTGGACGAGGTCATCGCCCAAGTGCTGCCCCAGGACAAGGAGCGCCATGTGCGCGCCTTACAGGGGCAAGGTCACGTCGTCGCTATGGTAGGCGACGGCATCAACGATGCCCCCGCCCTAGCCCGCGCCGACGTAGGCATTGCCATCGGGGCCGGCACAGACGTGGCCATAGAAGCGGCAGATATGGTGCTCATCAAGAACGATTTACTAGATGTTTGTCGCGCCATCACTCTTAGCAAAGAAGTTATGAAAAACATCAAAGAAAACCTCTTCTGGGCCTTCATCTACAACACCATTGGCATTCCGCTGGCCGCAGGGCTATTTTATCCTCACTTCGGCCTCCTTCTCAACCCCATGATTGCTGCAGCTGCTATGAGCTGCAGCTCCGTATCCGTAGTAACGAATGCGCTAAGGCTTAGGTTTGTAAAAATGTAGCTAGCAAATTGTAATTTGGCGAGCTGTTTACAATAGTGAAATTCGTAATAAGTAATCATCATAGTCGTGGTGATTTTTGCGAGTCA
>JBJDXD010000031.1:0-15873 GCA_051866495.1 Phascolarctobacterium sp.
ATGATGCTGGCGAATACTTCCATCATGCTATTAAGAATGTGGCTGTACATTTCAACCATTTCCACAGCCTGTTTATATTCGATAATTACATCATCCAATAAATCCTCGTCTTCCTCATACACCTTGATAAGGTGCTGGGAAGCACTGGCATTGGCATTACGCAAACGCAAAAGCCTTTCCATAACAATGGAATTGCTACGCAGAGAAGTAGAAAAATAGGTCAAAGATTTTTGCAAATCCAATAGGTTAAAAAGCTCGCTATTTTCCATGGACTGGCGCAGATGGATTTCCAATTCATCGGTACGTTTAATAATAATACGGATATATTTTAGATATAGGGTTGCAGATTTATAGAGAATTTGGAAGAGGAAACGGGTTTTCTTAAAGGTGCTGAACATACGGGCGTTGTGACTGCCGAAGTCAGCGGTGACGCCATTGGCCTCCAAGCAAACGGTGGTGATACCGTTTTCCGTAATGATGATACCCAAAGGAAGGGTATCGTAATCCTTGTTACTACGGAAGAAAGGAATATCCACCAAGATAAGAATTTGGTCGTCCTCAACTTCAATACGGGATTTTTCTTCTTCGTCCAGTGCGGCGCTCAAAAAATCCATTTGAATGCCGGTTGCTGCGGTAATTTCCTGCAGCTCGTCCTCAGAGGGCGCCACTATGTCCAGCCAATAGCCTTTTTCTAGATGGTCCAGCTCCATTTCGTCCAGACCATTATCCGTACTTTTTACAATCTTATACATAGTGAACCCTCCTTTCCTTTTACTCCCTTATCATAGCTTAATGCTTACAGAAAAGATTTAATAGCCTTAGCCAGCTGATCGCCGCAGCTGGTGCCGCGAGCGCCACATTGATTACCTTCCAATAAATCGGCGATTTCACGAGCGTCTTTGCCCTCAACCAGCTTGCTAATAGCGGCAAGATTACCGGGGCAGCCACCGGTGAAGCGAACGTTATGCAGCTTGCCGTCTACAATATCAAAATTTATTTTGCGGGAGCACACTCCCTGGGGTGCAAATTCAAACATCTAAATTCCTCCAATGCATATAACATACATTACAGGATTCGACAAGAAAAAGTAAAATCCTTTTTCTTGTTCCCCAAGAAGCAAAAAATTTGCGTAAAATTTTAGAGAACGTACTTTATAAAAATAGTGATAAGCTTTTTGCCTAAAAGGCTTTTATTTATCCCTGATAGTTGATATAATAAAAGGTAATTTATTGCCGTGTAGTATGGTAGTAAGGGCCCCTTGGGGGCATATCGTGCGTGCATTGTAGCATGGAAGGAAAGGTAGTGTATTTTTTATGTCAATTCAGTTATTCATCGTGTGTGCCTACATCGCATTGTTGTTTGGTATCAGCTTTTGGGTTAAAAAGAGAGCTGACGCTGGTTCCACCGCGTTTCTCCTAGCAAGCCGCAAGCTTACCACTCTTTTAGTGGCCGTTAATGTTACAGGCCTTGCAGTTGGTGCTGCTTCTACAGTTGGTGTAGCGCAAAGAGCCTTTGGCGTTGGTTTGTCCGCAGGTTGGTATAATGGTGCTTGGTCCATCGGCGCCATCGTAATGGGTTTGGTAGCCGCTGGCAAGCTGCGTTCCATGAAGGTTTCTACTATCCCTGAGTTTTTTGAAAATTATTATGACACCAAGGGTCGTCTTATTGGTGCTATTGGTTTGATTATAATTATGGGCGTAATCACCTCCCTGCAATATATGGCAGGCGGTGCAATTTTATCCTCTCTGTTGCCCAATATTTTTACCTTTAAAACTGGTATGATCATGAGTGCAGTGGTATTCATTGGTATTACCCTGATTGGTGGCCTTTGGTCCTCTGGCTTGTCCAATATTGTTAGCGTAACCTTGATCTATGTCGGTATTGTTTACTCTGCATCCCAATCTGTTGCTAATGTTGGTGGCTGGGATGCTATGGTTGCTAAGCTGCCCAATGCAGAGATTATGGCTTCTCCTATCGCCGGCTTGCCCTTGGCTGTTATCGTTGGTAATATCATCGTTATGATTACCCAAACCATTACCGCCCAAGGCCCTGTACAGTTTGCCTGCGCTGCAGAAAATGCCAAGGCAGCTCGTAATGGCTACCTCTTAGCAGGTTTAATGATTTTCCCCGTTGGCTTTATCTGTGCAGTTGTTGGTGTAGTTGCCAAGGTTATGTTCCCGGAAATGCCCATGAGCCAAGCAGCTTTGGCAATGCCCAAGGTTATTATGAGCTTGGACCCCTTAGCTGGTGGTGTTACCCTGGCAGCAATGTGGGCGGCTGACGTATCCACTGCTTGTGCAATTTTGATGGGTACTGCAACATTATTTACCCAAGATATTTATAAACGCTTTATCAACCCCGGTGTGGAAGAAGCTAAAGCAGTTGTGATTAGCCGTATTACAGTTGTTGCTGTTGGCGTGGTTACCTTGTGGTTTGCCTTCAATGCCGCTGGCATCGTAAGAACCATGATTGCAGGCCTGTCCATGACCACTGCTTTGACCTGCGTATTCTTCTTTACTATTTGGGCTCCTGGTCTTTGCCGTCGCAGCTCTGCTTTTTGGACCACTTTGGTTGGCATCATCGGTATGGTGCTGTGGTACATGCCTGCTAGTCCCATTCAAGGCTTAAAGCCTATGTTTGCCAATGAAGTAATTTATTTTGAATGGCCGATTTGTATTTTAACCTTCCTCTTAGTATCTGTATTGGACAAAGAACAGATCAAAGAGGTTGTTATGGTTGAGGAAGAGGAAGAATAATGTCTCAAGAAACCACAAAATCCCACTATAGCAGTATTGAAATTGGTCGCGCTGCGCTACATATTGCTCTCACTGCAAACCGCACGGAGGAAATGCGTGTTAAGGAGCGCTTGGCTAGTCATGGTATTAAGTCCACCGCTGTAGATTTTGGTGGAGAGTTCATTCCCTCCATTGTAAAGATTATCGAGCGAGCTGTAGTAGCTGCCCAGCGACAAGGACTTGTTACCGAAACCCATGTGGGTGCGGGAGCTGTGGCCGGTGCTGCTCATGAAGCCTTGGAGCAAGTTAAGAACAAGGCGGTGGGCTTTAATGTGGGCGGCAAAATTGGTATTGCTCGTTTTGGTGAGCATCTTTGCGTTGCCATTTATATGGGCGTTGGTGTGCTGAATCTTAATGAAATGTGTGTGGGGCTAGCTCATCGTAGCTTAGCTAGCGACGAATAGGAGGCAGGACATGAATTTGATTGATATTATAGGTCCTGTGATGATAGGGCCATCCAGCTCCCATACGGCTGGTGCAGTGCGTTTAGGGCTATTGGCAGCCAGCATCTTAGGGGCTAAGCCGGTGAAGGCAGAGATTAATCTTCATGGCTCTTTTGCTGAAACATACCAGGGTCATGGCACTGACATGGCGCTTTTGGCAGGGCTTATGGGCTGGATACCTGATGATGAGCGTATCCCTGAGGCTGCGAAGTATGCTGAGGAAAATGGCCTTGCCTATACCTTTCAAAAAATTGATTTGGGCAATATGGCCCATCCCAATACGGTGTTGTTCAAGCTGACCAGTGCCAGTGGCAGCTACTGTGAAATATTGGGCTCATCCGTGGGCGGTGGCCAGGTTAAGGTAACCGAGATTGACGGTTTCCCAGTGGAGCTCACTGGTCGCTTGCCGGCAATTTTAACAGTGCATATCGATACAAGGGGTGTTATTGCTTTGGTAACTAGCACTTTGGCTAATGCTGGAGTGAATATTGCTACCATGCGTTTGTTCCGCAGTGATAAGGGTGGCATGGCATCCATGGTTATCGAATGTGATGAAGCAGTGCCCCAAGAGATTTTAAATCTTATCGGTGCTTTGCAGCAGATTGAGTCCGTGCGTTTTATCGCCAGTGTTTTGTGAGGTGTGGGCATATGAAGAAGGAAATGCTTTCGTTGAACAGCTGGATTGAAGAGGCAACGCGCTGGCAGCAATCCTTGGATGATTTTTTGATTGATTATAATATGCGCGAGCTTGAATGCTCCCAGGAGAATTTACTAGACAAAATGCAGGTTATGCTTGAGGTTATGGAAAAATCCGTGGAGCATGGCTTAAGCGGTGTGCGCTCCCATAGTGGCCTAACAGGGGGTGATTCCAAACGCCTCGCTGAGTCCGTAATGGGCGAGCATTTTGTGAGTCTCTTGGGCGAAAAGGCTATGGATGCAGTGATTTACGCCATGGCCGTGGGCGAGTGTAATGCGGCCATGGGCCGCATTGTGGCGGCGCCCACGGCTGGCGCAAGTGGCGTGCTTCCCGGAGTGTTTTTCTCTCTGAAAAAGCATTGCCAGCTTAGCGATGAAACACTAGCCCGTGGCTTAATTGTGGCAGGTAGCATTGGCATGGTTATTGCCGAGCGAGCTTCTTTGGCAGGCGCCACCGGCGGCTGCCAGGCTGAATGTGGCAGTGCGGCTGCCATGGCAGCCGGTGCCGCAGTGTGCATGCTGGGCGGCAATGCCCAGCAGGTGGGCACCGCCGTTGCTATTGTGTTTAAAAATGTGCTGGGATTGGTGTGCGACCCGGTGGCAGGCTTGGTTGAGGTGCCCTGCATCAAGCGCAACGGCGCTTGTGCACTGCAGGCATTGTTGGCAGCCCAGCTGGCACTGTCCGGCATTACAAGCTTCATCAATGCTGATGAAGCAATCGATGCTATGAAGAGCGTGGGGGATAGCCTTCCCTGCGCTTTGAAGGAGACCGCAGGTGGTGGTATGGCCACCACGCCGTCGGCTCTGGCTTGGGCGAAGGAATACTTCGCTAGAGCTCATAAATAATTATTCCAAGCTTTTTCTAAAGGAGTGAATTTTTATGAAGATTATCGCAAGCGACAAGGCTCCCAAGGCTTTAGGCCCTTATTCTCAAGCAGTTTTAGTAGGTACTACCCTTTATTTGTCAGGCCAAATTGCTATCAATCGTGCCACAGGTGAGTTTGTGCAAAGCAGCATTGAGGCTGAAACTGAGCAAATTATGCATAATATTGAGGCCGTGTTAGAGGAAGCTGGTTATGGCTTTAGAAATGTTGTAAAGACCACCATCTTCGCTACTGATATTAAAGATTTTGAGGCCATCAATGGTGTATATGCTAAGTATTTCAAGTCCGAGCCTCCGGCTCGCTCTTTTGTGCAGGTTGCTGCGTTGCCTAAAGGGGCTCGTGTAGAAATCGAAGCTATCGCGTATAAGTGAGTTGAGTTTTTGTAAAAGATTTTACTTTTTTTGCAAAAAAACGCTTGACGAGTGCTTCCCAATATAGTATAATAACATTCGTCGCCAAGCTATTGAGTTTGGAAACAATTTGGTGGCTGTGGTGAAGTGGTTAACACGGCGGATTGTGGCTCCGTTACGCGTGGGTTCGACTCCCACCAGTCACCCCACCTAGAGGATGCCAATCACTCTGAGGTTAACCATTTAATTCTGATTGGGGCGTAGCCAAGTCGGTAAGGCACGGGACTTTGACTCCCGCATGCGTTGGTTCGAGTCCAGCCGCCCCAGCCAATGATTCACTAGCTCAGTCGGTAGAGCACCTGACTTTTAATCAGGGTGTCCGGGGTTCGAGTCCCCGGTGAATCACCAAGCAGATTAGCCGTCCGTAGAAATGCGGACGGTTTTTGTTTTATCAGACACCCAATCAGGGTGTCCGGGGTTTACCCATCCTGGGCACAGGCGAGTCCCCGGTGAATCACCAAGCAAGCTAGCCGTCCGTAGAAATGCGGACGGTTTTCTTTTTTCTTTTTTCTTTTTTGGTATAACTGTATAGCTGCTATATAGTTGATGTGCTATAATATATCTGTTGATGATACTAAGGGTCAGCAAGGCCTAAGTTGGGAGGTTCGTCATGGATAATTTGATTAAAATTAGCAAAATGGCAAAATTAAATGGTATCTCACGCCAAACCCTAATTTATTATGATAATATTGGACTTTTTAAGGCGGCTATGGTGGACGACAAGGGATATCGCTATTATGATATCTGCCAAATCCCCCTCTTGCGTGAAATCCGTTTTTTGCAAGCAGTTGGCGTGAAGCTAGAAAAAATAAAGGAATATTTTGGCGACCGTTCTCCAGCAAAAGAAATAGAAATTTTGGAGGAACAAAGGGTAAATAATTTGCAAAAAATCAAATTCCATTACAATTGTAATGAATATATGAGCCAACGCATGGAACTGATAAAGGAAAGCGAAGAAGCTGTTAGAGCAGAAATAAAAGGCCCCTTCGTTAAGGTTTGTCCGCAAAGGAGAGTGTTGTTTAAGGAATATATAAAGCCAATTAAACGGGAGAATCTTCATTTGACACTCATGACTTTATGGTTAAAGGTGTTTGATAAGGAGCTAGTACCCTGCAGTGGCTTCGGCTCTATCTTTCGTAAAGAGGATTTGCTTGCTGGTGAGCCCTTAGCACATGCAGGAAGCTGTATTTTCCTGCCCTCATGGAATCAGGAGTATGCAGAAAGTATATTAATTCCTGAGCGAGAATGTGCTTGCCTATTTAAATATGGAATGCCCTATGATACTGATAGCTTAGGCATTCTATTAAAATGGATAGATGACAATGGGTACGAGCTATGTGGGGATGTGTTAGATATTTGCCTTTTGGATACGACCTTTTACAGTGAACAAAATAATTTGGACCATTGCTTGCTGCAAGCACCCATAAGACCTAAGAAGGAATGATTAAATAAGTAAATTGTCGAAAAAGTATAAAAATGGTATTGACTGTAAAGTAACTATATAGTTTATAATGTGAGCAATGAATAGTAGTGAATGTAGGCTAAAAAGAGAGTGTTGTTGGTGAACCACCTCCGTCCTGGAAGGTGTTGGATAAGTAGATGGCGTTCTTTGTAGATGCTGAAGTTTTTCTTAAAATTGCATTTAGGGAATACATTAAAAGGACGTCGATTTACACCGGCGTCCTTTTGTGTTCGTATTAAGCTTTTATAACTAAGGCTTGTAGCAGCAAGTCCTCAGTAGCATTTTGCGGATTACCAATGGAATGACCTTCACCACTGGGGCAATGAACTCTGTCCCCGGCATGCAGGGTCATGGGTGCGCCATTGTCATTATAATCAGCAGTGCCTTGTAAAACCACGATGGTTTCACTGTTACCTGTATGAACATGGTAGCCAAGGCTACAACCTGGCTTTAGGGTTACCTTGGCATACATCACTACTGTATCGTTAAGCATACCTTCATCAATATAATGTTCAATAATCACATCGCCGTTGCCACCGAAGCGGTTGCAACTGATGTCAGTTTTCATGTTTCCTAAAAGCATAAGCATCCTCCTTTGATGTTATTACTTTATATTATACTCTTTTAATGCAAAAAAGAAAGGGGCACGATATAATCAGTATTTGCTAAAACATGTATTAGGATTTTGAAAATAAAGGAGATGGGATTTATTATGAAGGATAATTTTTTGGATTATGTCAAAGAGATAAACCTATTTATGCAGCGTTTTTGTGCAAATGCACAAGCTCGCTATGACATTATCAAATACTATGATGTTTTTGTGCATGTTTACGAAGAATATGCTCCTGGTCAAAAAGTATACGGCTGGGCTAATATGGGAAAGATGATTGGCGATGCTGGTGTTACGTTTAAGGTGAAGAATAAGCGCAATGGTCACATCATGTATCCTGTTTTCAAGCCTGTGATGGCAAAGGATATGCTGAAGCATTGGCATTGGCCCATGCCCCCTAAGTTGAGCGTATTCGCGCCTGCCAAAAACACTCCGTATACTCCTGTGGATCCCGTAAATCAGGAAATGCGCAACCTGCTTGCTTATGCTAGATTGTTTATCAGCCTGCAGCAGCGTTATTCTGTTCCCTTGCCCTATGCTTTTGAAGAAACCTTTCATCAGCTGCATGATTTTCCGGAAGAAACTATTGATGGCGCAGTGGTTGTGCTTATCAATCGTGTAATTCGCTATCATTTGAATGTGGAGGGTACTTTTATGAATTGTAAGCACCTGCAGGAGTTTATCACCTATCTGCGCAATAAATATAGTATGCTTGAGTTTGTAGACAGTGATTTTACATTCCTGCGTAGGCTGCTTGCCAAGGAAGCTCCGAATATGCAATGCTTCTTTTAACTAACTATAAAAAACTGGTATCAGCTTTTACGTTGATACCAGTTTTTTATAACGTCGAATTAGGAATTAACCTTGGCCATGAATTTTTCGTTGTTGATGATAAAACGCTCGTGACTACCCTTGCCGATGACACCCTTGCTATCCTCTGCTTGCACGCTAAAAATAAGCTTGCGGCCTTCAATGGCAGTCAGCGTTGCAGTAGCTTTTACTGTATCATGCATCGCAGTGGCACGGTCATGGGTGATGTTAAGGCTGATGCCCACAGTCCCGCTGCCAGCCTCTAAATGTGCATTAACGGCTGCGCAGGCAGCTTCTTCCATCAGTGCGCACATAGCCGGAGTGGCAAAAACAGCTAAGCTGCCGCTTTTCATTGTAGCAGCAATATTGGCAGTGGTTACGGTGGTGGTGGCGGTGCCAATGATGCCAACGTTTAAACTATTAGACATATCAATCAAACCTTCTTTCATAAATAAACTTCTTTTAAGAATTTGTTTACTATATCATAAGCTATATAGAGAAAAAAGACAAGAAAAAATGTATAAAGAGTAACATATTTGTAAAATTCATAATTTGCTCAGAAAATCTACTTACACAGATTTAGAGAGTGTGCTATAATGAAAACAGATAAGGAGATTATCTCAGTTCGGGAGGTGCTTTTATGGCCTTGGAATTTAATAAAACCACCTTTTTAAAGGTATATACTGGTGAGGATGTGCTATATAATGATATTCCTTTGTACAAGGCGATTTTGCGAGAGGCTCGTCGCTTGGGCTTGTCCGGTGGCACTGTTATGAAGGGTATCGAGGGCTATGCTGCGAAGCTGCGTGGTGTGGGTCGTGCTGTGAATACCTTGATTAGTGGTAATGCCAATATGCCCGTTGTTGTGGAGATTGTTGATAAACGAGAGAATATCGATAAGATTCTGCCTTGGTTAGAAAAAAATGCTGCTCATGCTTTGGTTTTGGTCGAAGAAAGTACCTATATGGTGACCGACTATATGCGTGAGCGTGGCTATGTGGATCGCTTAATTGGTGGACCGCCGCGTAATCAAGAGGAAAGAGAATTGGCGCAGCAAAATATCCAGCTGCAGCAACAACAGCAACAATAGAAAATTATAAAAGCCGCAGTCCAAAAGCTTGAGCTGCGGTTTTTTGTGGTGTGAGAAGGGAGTACGAAAATGACCGAAGCAAAGCATGATAATGTAGATGAGGTTAAAGTAGGCGAAATTATTGACGACCGCATGCGGGAGGAAGAGGCTGAGTCCCTGTGCCGTTGGGCAGCTGCTCGTGCCGGTGTAATTGTGGTAGCGCCCCTTTTGGGTACCATGAGCCTTGTAGCCAACGAAATTTATTTAATTATTAAGCTAGGCAAGGTTTATGGGGAAGAAATTTCTGAGCAGGCTGCAGTGAGTGTTTTAGGAAGCTTGGGAGCTTATTTTGTGGGCAGCACCTTAACGACTCTCATTCCTTTCCCTCCCATGCAAATTCCTGTGGCTGTGGGCACTACCTATGCCCTTGGTCGTGTAGTAACAGAATGGCTCAAGGCAGGCAAGCCTAAGGATATGAGTCCCTTTAAAAAGGTATATGACGATGCTATGAATATGGCTAAGAAAAATATTGATATCTTTAAGGATAATCCGCGCAAGGATGAGCCCTTGGGTGATGAAAAGCATCATTACGAAATCTAGTATTATTGAAAAACGCTAGCAAGGAGGCTAGCTTATTAGGAGGATGCATATGTACGATGTAGCCATTATTGGTGGTGGACCGGCAGCGATTTTTGCAGCTTATGAATTTGTGTTGAAATACCCAAAGCTAAAGCTGGTGATGCTGGAGGCGGGCAATGCTATTGACAAGCGTTTTTGCCCTTTGGCAGCTAAAAAGGTGAACCATTGCATCAACTGTAAGCCCTGTAGCATTATGCGAGGCTTTGGCGGTGCTGGTGCTTTTTCCGATGGCAAGTATAATTTCACTACAGAGTTCGGTGGTTGGTTAAACGAGTATCTGCCTGAGGAAAAGGTAATTGAGCTTATCGACTATGTGGATGAGCTGAACTGCCGCCATGGCGCACCAGGTGAATATTTTACAACTAAAAATAGTGATATTGGTCGCAAGGCCTTGCGCTACGATTTGCATTTGCTCAATGCTAAGGTGCGTCATTTAGGCACGGAAAATAACCTGGTGATTATGGAAAACATCTATAAATTCTTGCAGGAGAAGATGGAAATTCGCTGCAACACGGCGGTGGAGTCCATTCAAAAGCAGGATGATGGCAGCTTTAAGCTGACCTTGGCCGATGGCAGCACTGTAGAGTGCACATACCTCATTGCTGCGCCAGGTCGTGCCGGGGCCGAATGGTATACCGAAGAATGTCGCAAGCTGGGCCTTTTCTTTATCAATAATCAAGTGGATATTGGTGTGCGAGTGGAGGTGCCTGCAGATGTGTTTAAGCATATCACCGACGAGGTTTATGAGGCGAAGATTCTCTATCGTACCCAAACCTATAATGATATGGTGCGCACCTTCTGCATGAACCCCTATGGCTATGTTGTTGCAGAAAATACTGATGGCATCATCACCGTCAATGGGCACAGCTACCGCGACCCCAAGCTGCATAGCAAAAACACTAATTTTGCGTTACTTGTTAGCAGTAAATTTACTGAGCCCTTCCATGAGCCCCTGCAGTATGGTAAGCGCATTGCTTCCTTCTCCAATATGCTGGGCGGTGGCGTTTTAGTGCAGCGCTTTGGTGATTTGGTCAAGGGACGTCGTACCAATGAAAAACGTCTTTTGAAGAGCTTTACTAAGCCAACTCTGTCAGCAACACCGGGAGATTTAAGCTTGGTCTTGCCTAAACGTCAGTTAGATGATATCATTGAGATGATATATGCTCTAGATAAGATTGCTCCGGGTATGGCTAATGCGGATACCCTGCTTTATGGTGTGGAAGTTAAATTCTATAGTGCTCGCTTAGAGCTGGACGGCAATTTGGAAACAAAGATTCCTAATATGTTTGCTGTGGGCGATGGCGCGGGCATTACCAGAGGTTTGTCCCAGGCTAGCGCATCTGGCGTGTGGGTGGCCCGAGTAATCGGTGAGAGAGCAGAGAAAAAGTAGGAAGGTGTTTTAGTAGTGAATTTTGAGTTCTTTGCGTTTTTAGTGTTTATGTCCTTTGTGTCCTTTGCCATTGCCTTTTTGGCCTATGCCATGGTGGTGCGCTTTATGGGCAAGGAGGGTTTTCTTTCCCGCATGGGCCAAATTATTTTGGTTCCTGCCTGTGTGGTAATTTTTGACTTTATTTGCATTGCTGCACCTAGCGGCTATCGTTATTTGATTGGCGGTATTCCCCTTTTGGGCGTTGCTGGCTTAGCGCTTTACTATCGCTTTGTTAAAGGCGAGGATTTTGCTAACCCGCAAAAAACTCCTACCGAGCTTGCCCAAGAAGCTGCAGAGCCGAAAAAATACAGCAAAAAATCTGCCCGCATTCATGCTGCTAGAAAAAAACGCGGTCGTGAATAAACTTCACTAATAACAAGCAGGAGTTTTGGCTTGGGAAACGAATACTATATACAAGAGATAATAAGCATCTCGTGATGCAGGTATATATACGGAGGTGTTTTCTATGTTCAAAAAAATTCTTGTTCCCGTTGATGGTAGTGAAGGCTCCTGGAGAGCGTTGAACACTGCTGTGGAGCTGGGCAAAAAATTTGATAGTGACTTGTTGGTTGTGAATGTTATTCAGCCCTATAATAATGCTGCTCTGCTGGCTATTCCCTTGGACCATGCCACTGTAACCCAGGGTAACAGTGAGCTGGAAAAAATCGGCGACAAGGTTTTGGAAATGGCTGAAGAGCGCTTGGCTGAATATCCTCATAAAACAGAATACAGCCTGGAGGTTGGCCATCCCTCCGAGCGCATTATTGCGCTAGCGAAAAAGGCCAATGCAGATGCTATTGTAATCGGTAGCCGTGGTTTGTCCGGCATTGCTGAATTTTTCTTGGGCAGTGTAAGCTCCAAGGTATCTCAATATGCAACTGTTCCTGTGCTTATTGTGAAATAAGATGCTGCGCCGTATCCTGGTACCCATTGATGGTACGGAATGTTCTTGGCGAGCTTTGGAGTATGCCTGCGAGCTGGTGCGCTTTAGCGGAGGCAGCTTAGTTGTGATGACGGTGGATAAAGGGCAGTACGCAGAGCCGATTTTAGCGGCTGAGGGTGATCCCTTCTTTGCCCATATTGGCAACGAGGTTTTAGATTCAGCTAATGCCATGCTGGCAGGAAAAAATATTGACTGTACCTATCTGCTTGAGAATGGCGGCAACGTGGCTGCAAGTATTCTTGAAACGGTGCAGAGCGAGGGCTGTGACGGCATTGTGTTGGGAAGCCGTGGTATGGGCGTTATAGAAGGCCTTTTTCGTAGCAGTGTTAGCCAGCTGGTGCTAGAAAATGCCGAAGTGCCCGTAACAATTGTAAAGTAATCTGTACAAGGAGGTACCAAAAACAAGGTATCTCCTTGTTTTTTCACATGTGTAAAAATTATGTATACATTGCTCTTTCTTCGCGCTTTTGATTTTACAAAAGGGTGCAGATAGTGTATACTAAATTTGCTGGTAGGAGAACTACCGCTTATAAATTAGGTCAATCTTTTTATTATTATTACGACATTATAGAAAGAAGGGTAAAATCAATGGCAAAAATGAAAACCATGGATGGCAATACAGCTGCTGCGCACATTGCGTATGCCTTCACTGATGTTGCTTGTATCTATCCTATTACTCCGTCTTCTCCCATGGCAGAGGTTGTGGACGAATGGTCTGCTCAAGGTAGAAAAAATCTCTTTGGCCAACAAGTACGCGTTGTAGAAATGCAATCCGAGGCTGGCGCTGCCGGTGCTGTACACGGCTCCCTGCAAGCTGGTGCTTTGACCACTACCTTTACTGCTTCCCAAGGCCTGCTGCTTATGATTCCGAACATGTATAAAATTGCCGGCGAGCTGTTGCCGGGCGTTTTCCATGTTTCTGCTCGCGCTCTGGCTGCTAGCTCCCTGAATATCTTTGGTGACCATCAGGACGTTATGGCTTGCCGCCAAACTGGCTTTGCTATGCTGGCCGAATCCTCTGTACAAGAGGTTATGGACTTGGCTGCAGTTGCTCATTTAACTGCTATCAAGAGCCGCGTACCCTTCCTGAACTTCTTTGATGGCTTCCGTACATCTCACGAAATTCAAAAGATTGAGGTTATGGACTACGAGGATTTGGACAAGCTGCTGGATAAGGATGCTGTAGAGGCATTCCGTAAACGCTCCCTGAATCCGGATAACCCCGTTCAACGTGGTAGCGCTCAAAATCCTGATATTTATTTCCAAACTCGCGAAACTGTAAACTCCTACTATGAAGCAGTTCCTGCTATGGTAGAGGAATACATGGCCGAAATTTCTAAGATTACTGGTCGTGAATATCATCTGTTCAACTACTATGGCGCTCCCGATGCTGAAAACATCATCGTAGCTATGGGCTCTGGCTGTGACACCGCTCGCACCGTTGCCGAAGCTTTGAATAAGAAAGGCCAAAAGGTTGGCGTGCTGGTAGTTCATCTCTATCGTCCCTTTGCTTTTGATGCTTTCATGAAGGCAATTCCTGAAACCGTAAAACGTATTGCTGTTTTGGACCGCACCAAGGAGCCCGGCTCCTTTGGTGAGCCCCTGTATTTGGATGTACGTGCTGCCTTCTACAACAGCGAGCGTAAGCCGCTCATCATCGGCGGTCGTTATGGCCTAGGCTCCAAGGATCCCCTGCCTCGCGACATCGAAGCAGTTTTTGCTAATCTGGCAGCTGACGAGCCGAAAAATAACTTCACCGTTGGCATCGTAGATGATGTAACTAATACCTCCCTGCCTGCTGGCAGAGATTTGGAAGTAGTTCCTGAAGGCACCACCGCCTGCAAGTTCTGGG
Source organism: Phascolarctobacterium sp. (assembly GCA_051866495.1). Taxonomy (GTDB): domain Bacteria; phylum Bacillota; class Negativicutes; order Acidaminococcales; family Acidaminococcaceae; genus Phascolarctobacterium_A. Next base: position 14,043 of record JBJDXD010000031.1, read on the forward strand.
GCCTGGGCTCCGACGGTACCGTTGGCGCTAACAAAAACTCCATCAAGATTATCGGCGACCACACCGATATGTATGCACAGGGTTATTTCTTCTATGATTCTAAGAAGTCTGGCGGTATCACCGTATCCCACCTGCGCTTTGGTAAGTCTCCTATTCAAGCTCCCTATTTGATTGATGCAGCTGACTTTGTAGCTGTGCATAAGCAATCCTATGTACACTCCTATGATGTTGTGGCAGGCATTAAAAAGGGCGGCACCCTGCTCTTGAACTGCGAATGGACTGCTGCTGAATTAAGCGAGCAGCTGCCTGCAGCTATGAAGCAATATATCGCTAAGAACAACATTAATCTGTATATTATCGACGCTGTCAAGATTGGTAAGGAAATTGGCTTGGGTGCTCGCATTAACATGGTTATGCAGGCTGCTTTCTTTAAACTGGCTAATATCATTCCTATTGATGAAGCAGTTAAATACATGAAGGACGCTATCGAGCACTCCTACGGCAAGAAGGGTCAAGCAGTTGTTGATATGAACTACGCTGCTGTTGATGCTGGTGTCAACGCTGTTGTGAAGGTAGAAATCCCTGCTGATTGGGCAACTGCTGTAGAAACCAAGGCTGCTGCCAAGACCGGCAATGATTTTGTCGATAAGATTATGGTTCCCATGAACCGTCTGGAAGGCGATAAGCTGACCGTTGGCGATTTGATGAGCGTTAACGACGGCACCTTCCCCAGCGGCACTTCTGCATATGAAAAACGCGGTGTTGCTCTGGACGTTCCTGAATGGATTCCTGAAAACTGCATTCAATGTAACCAATGCGCCTTTGTTTGCCCACATGCTGCTATTCGCCCCGTACTGATGGATGAGGCTGAGGCTGCAGCTGCTCCCGCAATCATGGCTAAGAAGCCTGCTGTTGGCGCCAAGGGCATGACCTTTACCATGAACGTTTCTCCGCTGGATTGCTTGGGCTGCGGTAACTGCGCACAGGTGTGCCCGGCTAAGAACAAGGCTCTGGTTATGAAGCCGCTAGATACTCAACTGGATAAGGCTGAGGCTTGGGAATATGCAACTAAGAAGGTTGCCGTTAAACCCAATCCGGTAAACAAATACACCATGAAGGGCTGCCAATTTGAAGAGCCCTTGCTGGAGTTCTCCGGTGCCTGCGCTGGTTGCGGCGAAACTCCCTATGCTAAGCTGGTAACCCAGCTCTTTGGTGACCGCATGATGGTAGCTAATGCTACTGGCTGCTCCTCTATTTGGGGTGCGTCTGCTCCTTCCATGCCCTATACCAAGAATGCTGCTGGTCATGGTCCTGCTTGGGCTAACTCTCTGTTCGAGGATAACGCTGAGTACGGCTTAGGCATGTACACCGGCGTTGCGCAAAACCGCGCTAAGGTTGCTGATATGATTACCGAAGCTTTGGCTAAGGATATTCCTGCTGACTTGAAGGCTGCTATGGAAGCATGGCTGGCTGGCAAGGATGACGGCGAAGGCTCTCGTGAGCGCGCTAATGCTTTGGAAGCAGCAGTGGCTGCTCACAAGGATGAGTGCTCTACCTGCGCTGCTCTGTATGAAATGAAGCAATACTTTGTAAAACGCTCCAACTGGATCTTCGGCGGCGACGGCTGGTCCTATGATATCGGTTACGGCGGTGTTGACCATGTTTTGGCATCCGGCGAGGATGTAAATATTATGGTCTTCGATACCGAGGTATATTCCAATACTGGTGGCCAATCCTCCAAGGCTACTCCGACTGCTGCAGTTGCTAAATTCGCTGCCAGCGGCAAGAAGACCAAGAAGAAGGATTTGGGCATGATGGCTATGAGCTATGG
>JBJDXD010000032.1:0-15151 GCA_051866495.1 Phascolarctobacterium sp.
CCTCCAGCTCGCTATCTATAATAGCTTTGGTATCCTCGCTGCCATATATACCCTCGTTAAAATGGTAGATAATCTCAAATTCCCACTTTGTTGCTAAATAATGTGCCGCTTTAAGAAGCTTTTTCTCCATGGGACAATACCCTGCATCCTCAAGATATCTTTGCATCTTTTGCATAAAATCTTCTTGGATATCGGGAATGCGTCTGCGCAGCTCCCCATAGACCCAAGCATTAAGCTCCTTGCCATAAACACGCATCATCTCATGAAAAACAGGTGGCTTAATATCCGTGAGTACATTGCGCTGCAAAAATTCAAAGATACCGCCCTCAATCAGCTGACGCCAATTGATTTTAGCGCCGTGGTCGTCCTCCTCGTGCCGTGCCAGGACATAAACTATCATCATTTTATGAGCTTGCTTATCAAGCTCGGTAAAGCCCATGGGGCGAATATGCTCATTCCAGCGTTGGATATGTGCTGCTTCGTATAAAAACTCTATAAAACTTTTCGTAAGCATGCTATTCCTCCTGTGCATCTAGCTTTCTAATCATATTTTACTACAAATACACAAAAAGAAAAAGCAGGAACCGAAGTTCCTGCTTGAAGCTCTATATTTTATTAGATGAGCTCGATAATAGCCATTTCTGCAGCATCGCCGCGACGGGGACCTACTCTGTAAATACGAGTAAAGCCGCCTTGTCTGCCTTCATATTTCGGAGCGATTTCTTCAAACAGCTTTTTGGTAACAGTTTCATCAACCAGTACAGCCAGAACCTGACGACGAGCATGCAGGTCATTGCGTTTTGCCAAAGTAATCAGTTGAGCGGATTGCTTAGCAACTTCTTTAGCTTTGGTAACGGTGGTTTCGATTCTGCCATATTTGAAGAAGGAAGTTAAAATGCTACGAAACAGAGCTTTACGGTTGCTGGAGTTACGACCCAGTTTTCTGTATGCCATGTGCTTCTGACCCCCTTAATTATTCTTCATCAGTTTTGCGTAAGGACAATCCCAGATCGCTAAGTTTCTTCTTAACTTCATCCAAGGATTTCTTACCCAGGTTACGAACCTTCATCATATCTTCTTCGGTCTTTTGAGTCAATTCCTCAACGGTATTGATGCCGGCACGACGCAAGCAGTTGTTGCTGCGTACGGACAGGTCAAGGTCATCAATAGACATCTGTGCAGGGCCATTGGTGTCCTTGTCCTCAGCTACGTTGTCACTACCACCCTTCAGGGTAATAGAACCAGCATCGGCATCGCCAGTATGGAACAACTTAAGATAATCAATTAAGATGCCGGAAGCTAAATTTACAGCTTCATCAGGCATAATGCTACCATCAGTCCAAACCTCTAAAGTCAGCTTGTCGTAGTTAGTAACATTACCAACGCGGGTATCATTTACAGCAAATTTTACTCTTGTAATAGGGGAGTAAATGGAATCTACCGGAATGATACCGATAGGTTGATCCGGCTGCTTATTTTTATCCGCAGGCACATAACCGAGGCCTCTATCAACATGGATTTCCATATTGAATACTGCGTCCTTATCCAAAGTCGCAATGTGCAGCTCAGGGTTCAAAATCTCTACATCGCTGTCAGCCATAATATTAGCTGCAGTTACCTCTTGCTCACCAGAGCATTCAATGCGCAGGACTTTTTCCTCTTCGCCTTCCATTTTCAGGCACAATGCCTTGATGTTCAGAATGATGTCAGCAACATCTTCACGAACACCAGGAATAGTAGCAAACTCATGCAGTACGCCGTCAATTTTAACGTAAGTTACTGCGGCACCCGGCAGGGAGGAAAGCAGTACACGACGCAGGCTGTTGCCCAGTGTAATGCCATAGCCTCTCTCCAGCGGCTCCCAAACAAATTTGCCATAGCGACCATCTTCGCTGATCTCAGCTGTAACCATCTTAGGTTTTTCAATTTCAATCATTCGGAAAGCCTCCTTCTTTCGCGTATTACCACAATACGTCTCACAGTGGGTGGCACAAGATGTTCACTAATTATTTAGAGTACAACTCAACGATGAAGTGCTCTTCGATAGGAACATCAATTTCCTCACGAGTCGGGAAACGGTCTACTTTGCCGCTCAGGTTTGCAGCATCCAGAACCAGCCAAGCCGGAACTGCTTTAGTAGCCAGAGTTTCGTCCATGCCTTTGAAATATTCTTTAGCACGGCTGTTTTCCATTACGGAAACAACGTCACCAGCTTTTACCAATGCGGAAGGAATGTCCAAGCGTTTGCCGTTAACAGCAATGTGGCCATGTCTTACGATTTGGCGAGCTTGACGACGGGTGTTTGCCAAGCCCAGGCGGAAAACAACGTTATCAATTCTTCTTTCCAAAAGGATCAACAGGTTTTCACCGGTGATGCCTTCCATTTTCTTAGCTTTATCATAGTAGCCACGGAATTGTTTTTCCAGCACACCATAGATAAATTTAGCTTTTTGTTTTTCAGTTAACTGAATGCCATACTCGCTTTTCTTTCTGTTTTGGCGTTTAGCTTGGCGCTTAGATTCCTTGCTAATGCCCAGAAATTGAGGAGCAAGACCTAAAGATCTGCATCTTTTCAGGACAGGCGTTCTATCAATTGCCATCTATTTACACCTCCAATTAAACTCTTCTACGTTTCGGCGGACGGCAGCCGTTATGCGGAATGGGGGTTACGTCCTTAATGGAGTTAACTTCCAGACCTGCAGCTTGAAGTGCACGGATAGCAGCTTCACGACCTGCGCCGGGGCCTTTTACAAATACTTCAACATTTTTCAAGCCATGCTCCATAGCAGCTTTGGTTGCTTCTTCAGCAGCCATTTGTGCTGCGAACGGAGTGCTCTTACGGCTACCACGGAAACCGAGGCCACCTGCGGAGGCCCAGCTCAAAACGTTACCTTCAGTATCGGAGATGGTAACAATAGTATTATTGAAGGTGGAGCGAATGTGTGCTACACCGTTAATGATATTTTTGCTAACTTTCTTTTTGTTGCGAACAACTTTCTTGCCAGCCACTGGTTTATCCCTCCCTCGCTAATTATTTCTTTTTGCCTGCAATAGTACGTTTCGGACCTTTACGGGTGCGGGCATTGTTTTTAGTGTTTTGACCGCGTACGGGCAGACCCATACGATGTCTACGGCCACGATAGGAGCCAATTTCAATTAAGCGTTTGATATTGAGGGATTCCTCACGGCGGAGGTCACCTTCTACTTTATAGTCGCTATCCAGGGTCTCACGAATCTTGGAAACTTCTTCCTCGGTCAGATCACGAACGCGAGTGTCAGGATTGATACCAGTTTTAGCTAAGATTTCACGAGAGAGAGTCAGGCCGATACCATAAATATACGGCAGTGCATACTCAATGCGTTTATCTCTCGGCAAATCGACACCAGAAATACGTGCCATTAATGTGCACCTCCTTCTTAACCTTGTTTTTGTTTATGCTTCGGGTTTTCGCAAATTACCATTACATGGCCTTTACGTTTAATGACTTTGCATTTTTCACATATTGGCTTAACAGACGGTCTTACTTTCATAATTTAAACCTCCTCTTTGCCTGTCTTGGTTATTTATACCGATAAGTAATTCTTCCACGATTGAGGTCGTACGGAGTAAGCTCCACGGTAACCTTGTCACCAGGCAAAATCTTGATGAAGTTCATACGAATCTTACCGGATATATGTGCTAGAATTACATGACCGTTTACCAGTTGTACTTGGAACATAGCATTGGGAAGTGCTTCAAGAATTGTGCCTTCAACCTCAATTACATCCTGTTTGGACACTTCTTTACCTCCTTATTTGCTACATCCGAGACTAGCCTTAACATCAGCATATACCTTGTCGATAGCCTGTAGGCCGTCGATGTCCTTGAATAAGCCTTGTTTGGTGTAGTACTCGATCAACGGTTCAGTTTGAGCATGATATGCTTGTAAACGATTCTTTACGGTTTCCTCTTTATCATCATCACGTTGATAGAGGTTGCCGCCGCACTTATCGCAAACGCCTTCTACCTTGCTGGGGTTAAAGCTTACATGATAGGTTGCACCGCAAGCTTTGCAGATGCGGCGACCGGTTACACGGCCAACCAACTCGGAGTCAGGAACAGCGATATTAACAACACCGGTCAATTTAATGCCCAGGTCTTTCAGGATTCCGTCCAGAGCAATTGCTTGCTCCTCAGTTCTCGGGAAGCCATCTAAAATGAAGCCATTTGCACATTCGGGCTTGGACAAGCCTTCACGAACGATGCCAATGGTTACGACGTCGGGGACCAAGCCGCCAGCGTCCATGTATCTTTTTGCCTCTTTACCAAGTTCGGTGCCTTGCTTTACAGCTGCACGGAACATGTCACCTGTAGAGATGTGAGGGATTTTAAATTCATCAATGAGTCTTTCTGCTTGAGTGCCTTTGCCAGCACCCGGAGGTCCCATTAAAAGAATATACATTCTGAATTCCTCCTATTTCATAAAGCCATGATAATGACGCATCAGTACCAGAGACTCTATCTGCTTCATAGTATCCAATGCAACGCCAACTACGATCAAAAGAGCAGTGCCGCCGAAGTAAATACCTTCGATACGGGTCATCCAGCCAATAGCATGAGGCATCAGCGCGATTAAAGAGAGGAAGATGGCGCCTGCCAGAGTTATTCTGGACATTACTCTGTCAAGATAATCAGTTGTAGGCTTACCAGGACGCAGTCCCGGGATAAAGCCGCCGTTCTTTTTGATATTATCGGAAAGGTCTCCGATGTTAAAGCTTACTGCTGTATAGAAGTAAGTGAAGAACAAAATCATTAGAACGTAGAGGGTGGTCTGCACGGGGCTGCCCCATTCAAACCACTTACCAAGGGTTTTAACCCAAGGAACATCCACAAACTGGGCGATAGTCACAGGGAACATCAAAACGCTAGAAGCGAAGATGATGGGAATAACGCCTGCTGTGTTAACCTTTAAAGGAATATAGCTGGTATGACCGCCATATGCTTTCTTGCCTACAACACGCTTTGCATATTGAACGGGAATTTTGCGAATACCCTGGCTAATCATGATTACGAAAACAATCATGGCCAGAGCAATAGCCGCGAACAAAATTACGTTCAAGATGTTGACCGTGCCTGCTTGTAAATATTGGAAAATTATTTTTAAGCCATCGGGTAGTCGGGAAACGATACCGGCAAAGATGATCAGGGAGATACCATTGCCAACACCGCGAGCAGTCATCTGCTCACCAATCCACATGAGGAAGACGGTTCCTGCGGTTAAGGTCAGGGCAATCAGCAGAATCGAACCGATTCCGGGGTTATTGATTGCCATGCGCAGGCCGTAGGCCATGCCGCAGGCTTGGATAAACGCCAAAGCCACCGTCAGCATACGAGTGAGCTTTGTCGTTTTCTTGTAGCCTTCTTCGCCCTCCTTGGACCATTGCTCCAAGGTCGGTACAACCACCTTCAACAGCTGCAAAATAATTGAAGCGTTGATATATGGGGTAATACTCATAGCAAAAATTGAGAATTTGCTCAAGGCGCCGCCGCTGAACATATCCAACAGGCCAAACAGGTTGCCGCTGCGGAAGAGCTGTTCAATTACTGAAGCGTTTACGCCAGGAACAGGTATATGTGTTCCAGCCCTGAATACGATGAACATGGCGAGAGTAAATATAACTTTTTGCCTGAGTTCTGTAATTCTAAAAATGTTTGCGAGGGCTGCTAACACTTTAGATCACCTCAATCTTACCGCCAGCTGCAATGATTTTTTCTTCAGCGGATTTGCTGAAGCCCATAGCTTGAACAGTAAGCTTTTTGGTCAATTCACCATTGCCAAGAATACGGATACCGTCACGAACATTCTTAACGATACCTTCTTCAATGAGCATTACAGGTTCAACAACGGTGCCGTCCTCAAAACGATTGAGTACGGAAACGTTGATTTCAACATAATCTTTACCAAATTTATTGTAGAAACCGCGTTTCGGAAGACGCAGGTACAAAGGTCTTTGACCACCTTCAAAACCAGGACGCTTAACGCCGCCGGAACGGGATTTTTGACCCTTCTGGCCTTTACCGGAAGTTTTGCCGAGGCCAGAGCCCAGGCCACGACCTACGCGAACTGCTACACGTTTAGATCCCGGAGCGGGAGACAATTCATGTAAATTCATCTTCAGTACACCTCCTTGTCTTACGCTTCTTCAACTTTCACGAGATGTTCTACTTTATGAATCATGCCGCGAATAGTCGGAGTATCTTCTTTAACTACGCTAGTATTAATTTTGCCTAAGCCCAGAGCTTTTACGGTTGCACGTTGATCTTTGGGATAACCGATCAAGCTGCGGGTCAGAGTGATTTTAACTTGTGCCATGACAAATTCCTCCTATTAGCCCAGCAGTTCTTCTACGGTTTTACCACGCAGAGCTGCAACAGATTCAGCAGATTTCAAGGTCTTCAGAGCTTCAATGGTTGCACGAACCATGTTGTTCGGGTTATTAGAGCCTTGAGATTTGGTCAGGATATCACGAACGCCTGCCAATTCCAATACGGCACGAACGGGGCCACCAGCGATAACGCCGGTACCTTTTCTAGCCGGTTTCAGGAATACGCGGCCTGCGCCGAATACACCAATGATTTCATGAGGAATGGTGGTGCCTACCAGAGGAACGCTAACCAGGTTTTTCTTAGCGTCTTCAACGCCCTTACGGATAGCTTCAGGAACCTCTGCAGCTTTACCCAGGCCCATGCCTACATGACCATTTTCATCACCTACAACAACAAGTGCAGCGAAGGAGAAACGACGTCCGCCTTTAACAACCTTAGCAACACGGTTGATGAAAACGACTCTTTCTTGCAATTCGTTTTCTTTATTTTCGAAGTTCGCCACTTTATTTCCTCCTTCTCTTAGAATACAAGGCCAGCTTCGCGAGCAGCTTCAGCCAGGGCAGCAACACGGCCGTGGTACAGGTAGCCACCACGATCGAATACTACTTCTTTCACGCCTTTAGCCAGTGCCTTTTCAGCGATTGCCTTACCTACAGCCTTAGCAGCTTCAATGTTGCCGCCGTAGTTTTCTTTCAGATTCTTTTCTACGGTGCTAGCAGCAGCGATGGTTTCGCCGGTCTCATCGTTAATAACCTGAGCATAAATGTTAGCCAGGGAACGATATACGTTCAGACGAGGTTTTTCTGCAGTACCGATGATATATCTACGAGAACGGAGATGACGTTTTTGACGTTTCTCGTTTTTATCAACTCTGTTAAACAAGAGTTTCACTCCCTTCTTTTAGAAATTATTTCTTGCCTTTAGCGCCAGCTTTACCAATCTTACGACGAACATGTTCGCCTTCATAACGGATACCTTTACCTTTATAGGGTTCGGGCGGACGCAGGGTACGAATATCAGCAGCAACTGCACCTACCATTTCTTTATTAGCACCGCTTACAACGATCTTGTTCGGAGCGGGAACCTCAAAAGTAATACCAGCAGGCGGCTCTTTAACAACCGGGTGAGAGAAACCCAGAGTGAAGTTAATGTTGTTGCCTTGTTTAGCAGCACGGTAACCAACGCCTTGGATTTCCAAGGTCTTGGAGAAACCAGTGGTTACGCCAACGATCATGTTGTTGATCAGAGTACGGGACAGACCATGCAGAGAACGGTTTTCTTTTTCATCGTTCGGACGTTCAACAGTGATAACACCGTTGTCCATGGTCAATTTCATGTTTTTGCTGATTTGGCGAGCCAATTCGCCTTTAGGACCTTTAACGGTCACATAGTTATTTTCAATGGTAACTGTTACACCAGCGGGAACAGTAATTGGCATTTTACCAATTCTAGACACTTGCGAGCACCTCCTATCTTTTTAGTATTACCATACGTATGCAAGAACTTCGCCGCCCAAGCCTGCTTTACGAGCAGCTTTGTCGGTCATCAAGCCTTGGGAAGTAGAAATTAATGCAATACCCAGACCTCCGAGGACTCTAGGCAGTTGGTCTTTTTGAGAGTAAACTCTCAGACCGGGTTTGGAAATACGTTTAATACCGGAGATAACCTTCTCTTTATTTGCACCGTATTTCAGGGTGACTTTGATCATGCCTTGCTTGTTGTCAGCAATTACTTCAAAATCTTTAATGAAACCCTCAGTTTTCAGAATTTCAGCAATAGCAACTTTCATCTTGCTGCTGGGGATTTCAACTTTATCATGATGAACTGAATTTGCGTTACGAATACGGGTAAGCATATCAGCAATCGGGTCGGTCATTACCATACTTAAATACCCTCCTTCCTTGTTGTCTGTCTTACCAGCTTGCTTTGGTTACGCCCGGAATAGCACCTTTGTAAGCATATTCACGGAAGCAGATACGGCAGAGGCCAAATTTACGCATATAGCCATGAGGTCTGCCGCATACTTTGCAGCGGTTATATTGGCGAACTTCGTATTTGGGCTCGCCTTTCCATTTTTCGATCAGGGCTTTTTTAGCCACGGTATTCCCTCCTCACTTATGCGCCAAACGGCATTCCGAGAAGTCTGAGCAATTCTCTAGCTTCTTCGTCAGTCTTAGCGGTAGTTACAATGATGATATCCATGCCACGAACTTTATCGATCTTGTCGTATTCGATTTCCGGGAAAATCAATTGTTCTTTCAGGCCCAGGGCGTAGTTGCCACGGCCGTCAAAAGCAGAAGCGCTAACACCGCGGAAGTCACGTACACGCGGAAGAGCGAGATTCATCAGTTTATCAAGGAAATAGTACATACGGTCGCCACGCAGGGTAACTTTAGCGCCCAGAGGCATGCCTTGACGTACTTTGAAAGCTGCGATGGATTTCTTAGCTTTGGTGATTACAGGTTTTTGACCTGCGATTTGAGTCATATCAGCAACTGCTGCTTCTAAAGCTTTGCTGTTGCCAACTGCTTCGCCAACACCCATGTTGATGACAACTTTCTCTACTTTGGGGATTTCCATTACATTTTTATATTGGAATTTGTCATGAAGAGCTTTAACTACTTCGGACAAATATTTTTCTTGCAATCTGGTCTTTGCCATTCAGTTATTTCCTCCTTTCCCGGAAAATTATTTATCGATTACTTCACCGCATTTTTTGCAAACTCTTACGGATGCGCCTGCAACTTCGGTCTTTTTAATACGAGTAGCTTTTTTGCAAGCCGGGCATACCACCATTACCTTAGAAGCGGTAATCGGAGCTTCCTTAGTAATAATACCGCCTTGAGGATTTGCTTGAGACGGTTTGGTATGACGTTTTACTTTATTTACGCCTTCAACAACCACTTTGGCTTTCTTAGGCAGAGCTTCAACGACCTTACCTTGCTTGCCCTTATCCTTACCGGACAGAACAAGAACGGTATCGCCTTTTTTAACATGCAGCTTTACAGCATTTGCCATGTCAAGAACACCTCCTTATAGTGCGTTATCTAATTTCTTACAGCACTTCCGGTGCCAGAGAAATGATTTTCATGAAGTCTTTTTCACGGAGCTCACGAGCAACAGGCCCGAAAATACGGGTGCCGCGGGGGCTCTTGTCGTCTTTAATAATTACAGCAGCGTTCTCATCGAAGCGGATGTAGGAACCGTCAGCGCGGCGAACACCCTTAGCGGAACGAACAACAACTGCTTTAACTACGTCACCTTTTTTTACAACGCCACCGGGTGATGCATCTTTAACAGAAGCTACGATAACGTCGCCAATATTAGCATATTTACGGTAAGAACCGCCTAATACACGAATACACATAACTTTCTTAGCGCCGGTGTTATCACCAACATTAAGGATAGTTTGTTGTTGTATCATGGATTTCCCTCCCTTGCCGGACTAACACTCGGCAAAATTATTTTGCACGCTCTAAAATCTCAATAACGCGCCAGCATTTATCCTTGGACAGAGGACGAGTTTGCATGATTTGCACTACGTCACCAATGTGTGCTTCGTTATTTTCGTCATGAGCTTTAAATTTAATAGTATGTTGTACGCCTTTTTTGTACAGCGGATGCTGAACGAAACGTTCTACTGCAACTACTACAGTTTTCTGCATTTTATCGCTGACAACTTTACCAATACGGGTAACACGTGCGTTTCTTTCTTCGGTCACGACTGTTTCCTCCTTGTTATATCTCAAAACAGTTAAGCCTTGAGCTCACGTTCACGCTGGATTGTTTTGATACGGGCAATGGATTTTTTAACGTCACGAATCTTCATGGGGTTTTCACATTGACCGGTTGCCATTTGAAAACGCAGATTGAAAAGTTGTTCTTTCAAATCTGCCAATTTGGTGTCTAACTCAGCAGCAGACAATTCACGAATTTCTGTTGTTTTCATTAAGCTTCACCACCCTTTTCTTGTGCGGCAGCTTCAGCTTCCTGTTGAGCCTTGGTCACAAATTTGCATTTAATCGGCAGTTTGTGGCTTGCAAGACGCATAGCTTCTTTAGCTACTTCTTCGCTAACACCGTTCATTTCGAACAGTACGCGACCAGGTTTAACTACTGCTACCCAGTACTCCGGAGAACCTTTACCAGAACCCATACGAGTTTCAGCAGGTTTTGCGGTAATCGGTTTGTCCGGGAAAATTTGAATCCATACTTGACCACCACGTTTGATGTAACGAGTCATTGCAATACGAGCAGCCTCGATTTGACGGTTGGTGATCCAAGCGGGTTCCAGTGCTACCAGACCAAAATCGCCATGGGAGATTTTGTTACCACGCATAGCACGACCGGTCATACGACCTCTATGTTGTTTACGATGTTTAACTCTCTTCGGTAATAACATGTCAGATTATGCCTCCTTTGCCGGAGCAGCCTTAACTGCTTCTTTGCTTTCAGGAAGAACTTCGCCTTTGTAGATCCATACCTTAACGCCGATGCGGCCATAAGTGGTATGTGCTTCTGCAGTGCCATAATCAATGTCAGCACGCAGAGTGTGCAGAGGAATGCTGCCTTCACGATAGGATTCGCTACGAGCGATTTCAGCACCGCCCAGACGACCGCCGCAGGTAATCTTGATACCCTTAGCGCCCATACGCATGGTGCGACCAACGCATTGTTTCATTGCACGACGGAAAGCGATGCGGCGTTCCAATTGAGCTGCAATGTTCTCTGCAACCAAGGTTGCGTCCATATCCGGGGTTTTAACTTCTACAATGTTGATGTCTATAGCGCTTTCAGTCATTTTCTTCAGGTCGGATTTCAGCAGTTCGATGTTGCTGCCTTGACGACCGATTACCATACCAGGTTTTGCAGTATGGATGGAAATGCGGGCTTTATTGCTTGCGCGTTCGATTTCTACCTTGGAGATACCGGACAGGAACAATTTTTCTTTAATGAATTCACGGATTTTAATATCTTCTAACAAGTACTTCTCATAGTCCTTATCAGCGTACCATTTGGAATCCCAGCCCTTGATAACGCCAACACGGAGACCATGCGGATTAACTTTTTGACCCACTATCTTTTCCCTCCTTCTGACGGGATATTATTTTTCTTTAACAGCTACGGTTACGTGGCTAGAACGTTTCAAAATCTTGAAAGCCTGTCCACGAGAACGGGGATGAATACGTTTCATGGTCGGGCCTGCATCTACGAAGCAGGAGGATACGATCAGGTTATCCACGTTCATGTCAAAGTTATGCTCTGCGTTTGCTACTGCACTGCGCAGAACTTTCTCGATTACCTCAGAACCAACCTTCGGGGTGAATTTGAGGATAGCGAATGCTTCACCAACGGACTTGCCGCGGATCAGATTGATTACGATGCGCAGTTTGCGCGGAGCAATGCGAATATATTTAGCAACTGCCTTTGCTTCCATTGTCTATTTCCTCCCTTCCCCTTATTTTAAACCGGTGGTCTTGTCTGCGTGACCTTTGTAAGTACGAGTAGGAGCGAATTCTCCCAATTTGTGGCCTACCATATCCTCAGTGATAAACACGGGAACATGTTTGCGTCCGTCATGAACCGCAATGGTGTGACCAACGAAAGACGGAATAATAGTAGAGCTGCGAGACCAGGTCTTAACAACTTTTTTATCATTAGCGGCATTAAGCGCGTCAATCTTTTTCAAAAGACTTGCATGGACAAAAGGTCCTTTTTTAACTGATCTGGACACTAGGTTAGCCTCCTTTCTTTATCCTGCTATATTATTTGGTTCTACGTTTCAAAATTAACTTAGTAGAAGCTTTCTTCTCTTTGCGAGTACGAGTACCGAATGCACATTTACCCCAAGGAGTAACAGGACGCTTACGACCAACGGGGGAGTGACCTTCACCACCGCCGTGCGGGTGGTCGTTCGGGTTCATTACAACGCCGCGGTTTGCAGGACGGATGCCCAACCAACGAGAACGACCAGCTTTACCGATGCAGATGTTTTCAGCGTCGATGTTGCCAACCATACCGATGGTAGCACGGCAGTTGATATGTACTTTACGGATTTCGCCGGAGGGCAGACGCAGCAGAGCATAGTCGCCTTCCTTAGCCATCAGCTGAGCACTGGTGCCAGCGCTACGAGCCATTTGGCCGCCCTTACCAATTTTCATTTCCACATTGTGCACGGTGGTGCCCAGAGGAATGTTCTTCAGCGGCAGGCAGTTACCAGTCTTGATATCTGCATCAGCACCGCTTACTACGGTATCGCCAACCTTCAAATCCAGGGGAGCGATGATGTAACGTTTTTCGCCGTCTGCATAGTTGATCAGAGCGATGCGAGCGTTACGGTTAGGATCGTATTCAATGGTAGCAACCTTAGCGGGGATGCCGTCCTTGTTGCGTTTGAAGTCAATGATACGATATTGTCTCTTATGGCCGCCGCCTTGATGGCGAACAGTCATTTTACCAGTGTTGTTACGGCCAGCATGTTTGTCGAGCTTCTCGACCAGCGGGCGGTAAGGCTTGTCAGTCGTAATCTCTTCGAAGGCAGACACAGTAATAAAGCGTCTGGAAGGAGAATACGGATTAAAGCTTTTAATAGCCATTTAATTTGACCTCCTATTATACGTTAATTACATTCCTTCGAAAAGGGGAATCGTATTGCCTTCAGCAAGCTTCACGATTGCTTTCTTATAATCGGAACGTTTGCCAACATATTTACCCATGCGCTTGGTTTTGCCCATTACGCGGATAGTGTTTACATTAACAACCTTTACGCCAAATACTGCTTCAACAGCTTGACGAATTTCAACTTTGTTAGCGTCCAGGGGAACCTGGAAGGTGTATTTGTTTTCTTGCATCATTTGAGAGGTTTTCTCAGTGATGATGGGACGAATCAGTACGTCGCGAGGATTAGCAGCCATTATGCGAGCACCTCCTCAATTTTTTCTACAACATCTTTAGCAAGGAATACTTTCTTGCTGTTCAGGATATCAAAGCAGTTCAGGCCCATGTTGGTGATGGTGGTTACTTTCGGCATGTTGCGAGCAGAAAGTTCAACGTTAACGTTGCTGCCATCGGTGATGATCAGAGCCTTCTTGTCAGCAGCTTCAAAAGAGTTCAGCATAGAAGCTACATTCTTAGTTTTTGGAGCGTCGAAAGCCAAACCTTCAACAACTACCAGTTCACCAGCTGCTACTTTAGCAGACAGTGCGCAGCACAGAGCCAGACGACGAGCCTTGCGGGGCATCTTCTTTGCATAGCTGCGGGGTTGGGGGCCAAAAGTGCAGCCGCCGCCTACCCAGATAGAGGAACGGATAGAACCGCAACGAGCATGACCGGTGCCTTTTTGTTTCCAAGGCTTGCGGCCACCGCCACGAACCATACCACGGGTCTTGGTTGCGGAAGTACCTTGACGTTGGTTAGCCAGCTGCATTACAACTGCTTGATGTACAACAGCTTCGTTGAACTCAGCGCCAAATACGGAATCATTTAATTCTATTTCACCGGCAACTTGACCGGCCAGATTATATACTGATAACTTCGGCATTAGAAGCATCCTCCTTTCTTTCGCTTATCTTATTTCTTCGGTTTTACGGTTTCTTTCAGAACTACGTAAGAACCAGCAGCACCGGGGATGGCGCCTTTAACCAGAATAAGATTACGTTCTGCGTCTACACGAGCAATGGTCAGACGTTGAACGGTTACATTTTGATTACCCATACGGCCAGGCAGTTTTTTGCCTTTAATTACACGGCCGCCAGGACCAGAATGCATGGGACCCATGGAGCCGGGTTCACGATGAGATTTGGAACCGTGTTTCATAGGACCACGAGCGAAATTGTGGCGCTTAATAGTGCCTGCAAAGCCTTTGCCGCGGGATACGCCGCTTGCATCGATCAGTTCACCAGCTGCGAAAATGTCAGCAGTGATTTTTTGACCGATTGTATATTCAGAAGGAGCAGACAGACGCAATTCTCTGACAAACTTAACCGGCGCTACGCCAGCTTTGTCAAAATGGCCTTTCATCGGTTTGGTGGTATGTTTTTCTTTGATTTCACCAAAACCAATTTGAACAGCGTTGTAACCGTCTGTTTCTTCGGTTTTGTTTTGAAGAACTACGCAAGGACCAGCTTCTACAACAGTTACAGGAATCAGCTTGCCGTCAGCTTCAAAAATTTGGGTCATGCCCAGTTTTTTGCCTAAGATACCTTTAGCCATTATTGCACCTCCTCCTTACAGTTTAATTTCGATGTCAACGCCAGCGGGAAGATCAAGACGCATCAGAGCATCAACGGTCTTAGCGGTGGGTTCCAGAATGTCTACCAGTCTTTTGTGAGTGCGCATCTCGAATTGTTCACGAGAGTCTTTATTAACGTGAGGAGAACGCAGAATGGTGTAAATGTTTTTCTCAGTCGGCAGGGGAATCGGACCGGAAACTTGTGCACCGGTACGTTTTGCAGTTTCAACAATCTTGGTAGCACTTTGGTCAAGTGCTTTGTGGTCATACGCTTTCAGGCGTATTCTAATCTTTTGAGACTTAGCCATTAAAAAAATAACCTCCTAAAATCGCCCAGTTTCTATGAACGGACATACTCCGTGAAAATCTCCCTGTCTAACAGGCAAGCAACCTTTCACATCATCGCAGGGCCATACCAACAAACATAAGAATATGAGGGGGTGACTAGCCCCCCTCATATATATCAGGGATCTAACTTAAAAATTGGATTTTCGCGTAAGTTTTAAGAATTAAACTTCTTCAACTTCGGAAACAACGCCAGCGCCAACGGTACGA
>JBJDXD010000033.1:0-15074 GCA_051866495.1 Phascolarctobacterium sp.
TAAGTAATCAGCATAGGAGATGTGATTTTTAGCAAATGAGTGGCTGGTACAATGGTCTCAAGGGTTCGAAAACGTAAATTATTCTGCGAGACAAATAGTACCCCGCAGAGGCCAATTGAACCCCACGAAATTTGCGTTATCCCCAAGGGGACAACTCCCTGCACAAATCCTGCTGCGTGCGCGGCACTGCACAAGTTCGTGACTAGCAAAAATCACCGCGACTATGATGATTACTTATTACGAATTTCACTATTATAATGAGCTCGCTAAACTATAATTTGCAGCATAAAAAAATGCGAGAGGTATAAAACTTCTCGCAGTTTTTTATGCAATTTTTACAAGCCCGCTTGCTCTATGCCGCTGAAGAGGAAGCCCATGTGATTGGTAGAGTTGATAAGCACGGTGCGCCACACGCCATCATTACATTCTAGCACGTTAATGCAGGTATTGTCCTGTTTGATTTGCCAGAAATGCTCCATGCCAAGTCCCAATAGATCGCAGATAATGGCCTTGTTCACAGCGTCGTGGGCGGCTACCAGGATGGTTTTGTCAGGGTATTTTTCTACATACTCGTCAAAGGCAGCACGCACGCGCTTGCGCACGTCCTCAAGACTTTCGCCGCCTCCCGGCATAACTACCTTTTCAGGCTCGCTGTGCCATTGGGCAAATTCTACGGGGTATTGCTTTTGAATATCCCCAGCCAGCACGCCTTCCCAGCTACCGTGGTTGATTTCTAAAAGTCTATCGTCAGTTGCAACGGGAAGGTTGTGTAAATCGGCGCAGAATTTGCAGGTTTGGTAGGAGCGCTGTAAGGGGCTGGAGATAGCCAAGTCAATGGGGATATTGCGCAGACCCTCTGCCAGCAAATGGCCTTGCTTAAGACCGCGCTCGCTGAGGGGAGTATCTTCCTGACCTTGGTAGCGTCCTTCAATATTCCAGGTTGTTTCGCCATGGCGAACTAAAATAATTCTCGTCATTGGTTTCTTTCTAACAGGAGCTACTCTCTCGTGGAGCAGCTCCTGCTGCCTTTCTTGTTAATTTTAGCCTTCGCAGTTAATCAGTTTAACGTCTAAAATGCCGTCTACGCCACGCAGCTGCAGCATGATGTCATTGGGAATATCGTCGCCAACGGCAATAGCCATGATATTGGTGTCGGATTTAGGAGTGCTGCCAACCTGCATGCTGTTAATGTTGATGCCGGCCTTACCCAAAATAGTGGCCATTTGGCCGATCATATTGGGGCGATTGATATGAGGAGCTAAGAGCAAATAACCCTCGGGTTTGAAATCAATATAGTATTGGTCGATTTGCACGATTTTCGGAGTTTTGCCATCGAAGAGAGTGCCTTCGATTTTATGAGTGCCCTTAGCGGTGGTGATGCGCACGTTGATGGCAGTGGAGAAGTAGCCGGGCTTGTTAGCTTTGACTTCTTTAACTTCAATATTGCGCTTTTTAGCCATGCCGGGGGCATTAACAAAGTTAACGCTTTCTTGCAAAATGGGGTTCAAAAGGCCCTTTAAGAATGCGGTAGTGAGAGCTTGAGTTTCGGTCTCGGCCAAGGTGCCAGTGTATTCCACTTCAACCTTGGTAATGGGGCCGTCTGCCAAGTAAATGCCCACAGTACCCATACGCTCTGCAAGACCAAAGTACGGCTTAATAACCTCGGCAACGCTTTTGGGAATGGGCGCCATGTTAACCGCGGTCATAACAGGGCGGCCTTCCAGGGCATCAATAACGCCATAAGCAACATCCACAGCTACACCGATTTGAGCTTCTTCTGTGGATGCGCCCAAGTGCGGAGTTTGTACTACATTGAAGAGGCCCAGGAAGGGATTGTTTTCTTTGGTCAAGGGCTCGGAGGGATAAACGTCGATGGCAGCGCCAGCAATTTTACCGGATTTGATGCCGTCAGCAATGGCTTGGTGGTCACTGCAGCCGCCACGGGCGCAGTTGACGATGCGCACGCCGTCCTTCATTTTGGCAATGGTCTCAGCGTTAATCATGTGCTCGGTTTCCTTGGTCAAGGGTGTATGAATGGTGATATAGTCGGAGCGCTTGAGCAGGGTATCCAAATCCACCAGCTCTACGCCAACTTGACGAGCACGTTCTTCGGAGATATAAGGGTCATAGCCAATGGTTATCATTTCCATGCCCTGCATACGTTTTGCAACACGGCTACCGATACGGCCTACGCCAATGATGCCAAGGGTGCGACCTTGAACCTGAATGCCGGTGAAGGATTTGCGGTCCCATTTGCCCTCTTGAATGGATTGGTGAGCTTGGGGAATGTGACGAGTCATGGCCATGAGCATGGCTACGGTGTGCTCGGTGGCGGCCATGGTGTTGCCTTCGGGAGTGTTCAAAACCACGATGCCTTTAGCGGTGGCTGCGGGGATATCGATATTATCCACGCCAACGCCGGCGCGGCCGATAACCTTAAGGCGTGTGCTTGCTTCGATAACTTCTTTGGTAACGCGGGTGAGGGAGCGAGTTACGAGAGCGTCATAATTATTGATGACTTTAATAAGCTCGGCAGGCTCCATGTTGGGCATAATGTCCACGTCAAAATGCTCGCGCAGCAGTGCTACGCCTTTTTCACTAATATCATTACTTACGAATACTTTCATTGGAAGTTCCTCCTTGTAATCTTTTCAAGAATCAATAAGAATTGCAATTCGTAATAAGTAATCATCACATCTCCTATGCTGATTACTCATTACTCAATTTCATATAGTCTATTCAGTGTCCTTTTGGTATTTTTTCATAAATTCGGCTAGGGCTACGCAGGCCTCCATGGGAACTGCGTTGTAGGTGCTGGCGCGGCAGCCGCCTACGAGGCGATGGCCACCTATGCCCACAAAGCCTGCTGCTTTGCCCTTGGCAACAAAGTCTTTTTCCATTTCGGGGGTTGCTAGGTTAAAGGTGATATTCATCAGGCTGCGGGAGTCTTTTTCGGCATGGCCATTGTAGAAGCCGTTGCTGTTGTCGATAACATCGTAGATAACCTTGGCTTTGGCTTCGTTATTTTTCGCGATAACTTCGACACCACCTTGCTTTTTAATCCAGTGCAGGGTTTTGTTAACCATATAGATGGCAAAAACCGGCGGGGTGTTGTACAGTGAGTCATTGTCAGCAAAGGTGGAGTATTTGAGCATGGTAGGCAGCTCCTTGCGTGCTGTCTCCAAAAAGCTCTTTTTCGCAATGACGATGACAACGCCTGCTGGCCCTAAATTTTTTTGAGCTCCGGCATAGATTAAATCAAAATCTGCTACATTAACCTTGCGGGATAAAATGTCACTGGACATGTCGCAAATGACGGGCACTTCGAATTTGGGGAAGGTTTTGTACTCAGTGCCATAAATGGTGTTATTGGCAGTGATGTGTACATAGGAAGTATCAGGCTTCAAGGTAAATTCTGTGGGAATATAGCTGTGGTTTTTATCAGCACTGGAGGCAGCTTCGTAGGCTTCGCCAAAGAATTTGGCTTCAGCCATGGCTTTTTTAGCCCACACCCCCGTGTTCACATAAGCAGCGTATTTTTTAGTATGAAAATTGGCTGCCGTCATTAAAAATTGAGTGCTGCCACCGCCCTGAATAAAGAGAATTTCGTAATCCTCAGGAATATCCATAAGCTCTCTAAGCAAGTCCTTAGTTTCGGCATGCATAGCTGCATAATCAGCGCTGCGATGGCTCATTTCAATGATGCTCATGCCTGTGTTTGCATAGTTCAAAAATTCGGCTTGGGCCTCTTGTAAAACCTCTAGGGGCATGGCGGAGGGGCCTGCATTAAAATTATAAGCTCTTTTCATGATTGTCTTTCGTTCTTCCTTTCGAAACGTGCGATAAGGCATCATCTGCTTCACAAAAGCTTCTAGGAGTATTAATCATACGCCGTCGCACCACAAGGGTACAGCGCGACCAGCATGTGTTCACTGCGCTTCGCTTGTGACCACATGGGTCGTGGCTTGTCGCTTTTGCTCGAATCTAATACCTTCTCACACGTTTGTCTAAATCATAATAAAAATATAGAGAAGCAAGTCCTTTGGGACGAGCTTCTCCTCTCGCGGTACCACCCAAATTGCCTTGGCCAGCAGCACAAATAAAAAAGCTCCCATCCCACATGGGACGAGAACTGCTCGCGGTGCCACCCAATTTGCCAAAGGCCAACTTTCTTTCGCTGTATCGGGCGAGCCCGTCGGATTCATCATTCGCCGCTCCGGAGCGGAACAGATATGCCTTGCTGCTGTCTTGCATCAACCGACAGCTTTCTGAAAGCTTAGCAGGCTGCTTCTCCTTCATCGCGTTGCAATATTAGTATTATGGTGAATTATAACACTTTTGCGGGGCCAGTCAAGAGAATTTGTGAGAATTTTTTATGTATACATGAATTTTGAGGATTTTGTATAAAAGTTTACACTGATATAGGCTTTCTACAGAAAAAAATCCCTTGAATGGATGATTTTCTTGCATAAATCTTTTTTTAGTGTTAAAGTTAGAGCAGTTGAATATATCCGCTAGGGGCGCAGCGCTGGACGTTGCTGAGAGGAAGAATCCGACCCTTTGAACCTGAGACGGTTAGTACCGGCGTAGGAAAGCGTAGTCAAAAACTAGCTGTCGCAGGAAAAAGCGGCAGTTTTTTTATTACTGACGTACAGGTTGTTGTGGATAAAAAGGAGGAATTTTAGATGGCAACACAAATGCAATTGGCAAGGCAGGGTATTATTACAGAAGCTATGCAAATCGTAGCAAAACAGGAGCAGGTTACCCCTGAATTCATTCGCGAGGGCGTGGCTAATGGCACTATAGCTATCCCCTGTAATATTAATCATAAAAATATTGTTCCTCGTGGTGTGGGTCAAGGTCTAAAGGTTAAGGTTAATGCTAATATTGGCACCTCCTCAAGCTATCCTGACCCTGAGCCGGAGCTGCAGAAGCTGGCCGCCGCAATTGAAGCTGGAGCTGATGCTGTGATGGATTTATCCACCGGCAATAATATCAGCGCTTCACGCCAAGCCATCATTGGGGCTTCCACTGTTATGGTTGGCACTGTGCCCATGTATCAGGTAACGGTTGAAACAATTTTAAAGCGTGGCGCAGTTGTAGAGATGACAAAGGAAGATATTTTTGATGTTATTCGCCAACAGGCTGCTGATGGTGCGGACTTTATGACCATTCACTGTGGCATCAATAAAAATGTGCTCAAGGCATTGATAGACGAAGGTCGCGTTATGGACGTTGTCAGCCGCGGTGGCTCCTTCATCACTGGCTGGATGCTGCATAACGATAAGGAAAATCCTCTATATGAGTATTACGATGAGATCCTTGATATCTGCGCGGAATATGATGTGACTATTTCCTTGGGTGATGGCCTGCGCCCCGGTTGCATTGCCGATGCTACAGACCGTGCCCAAATCCAAGAGCTGCTCAATTTAGGCGAGCTGACCCAACGTGCTTGGGACAAGGGTGTGCAGGTTATGGTTGAGGGCCCCGGCCATGTACCCTATAACCAAATCGCCGCTAATATGCAGCTGCAAAAGCGTTTGTGCCATGGTGCTCCATTCTATGTTTTGGGACCTTTAGTAACCGACGTTGCACCTGGCTATGACCACATTACCAGCGCTATTGGTGGCACCTTGGCTGCAGTTAGTGGTGCTGATTTCCTTTGCTATGTAACGCCTGCTGAGCATTTAGGCCTGCCCGACTTGCAGGATGTGCGCGAGGGTGTTATCGCTGCTCGCATTGCTGCCCATGCTGCCGATTTAGCTAAGGGCAATAAGCAGGCTTGGGAATGGGATTTAGCTATGGCTAAGGCGCGCAAGGCCTTGGATTGGCCGGAGCAGCTGCGTTTGGCTTTGGACTCTGTTAAGGCGACAGAGTATCGCACTCGTAAGAATAAGAGCGATGATGAGGCCTGCTCCATGTGCGGCGATTATTGCGCTGTGAAAATTGTGGGTAAATATCTTGAGGAGCACATGAGAAAGAAATAGGCAGTAATTTCATTATCGCATATTAAATGATAGCTATTGTATTTTGTAGCATAAACTAGTCAAAAGTTCCTGAAAGTATCTAAAATAGTGCTTTCAGGAACTTTTTTAGCCTTAATGAGGATAGTAAAACTCCAGAAATAATAAATGTGTCTAGATTGAAAAATAAAAAGAGATTTGGTATAATGATAAGCGTAGATGTGTATCCGAAATACTAATCTCGCTTTGTAAAAATGTTCCAATACCACAGAAAAGGAGTGTCATATATTGTGTTAAAAAAAATTATGGCAAGTGTAGCTGTTGCAACCCTTTGCTTGACTTTGACTGCTTGTAAAATGCCTTGGGATGATGCTAAACAGGAAAAGTCGGCCACAATTAGTACCACTACCACTTCTGGAACAACCGATGTAGTTCCAAATAATTATGGCAAGGGATTGATTGCTTATTCCTATTTAAATACCGTTGCCGTTACCGAGAATATGTCGGTTAAGGTTTATGTGGATGGTACTGCGTCCATGGCCGGTTATACCAATAAAAATGCTCCCTCTGTCTATAAGGACATTATTAAAAGCTTGGAGCCTTTATTCCATGCAAGGTGGAAAAGCAATAAAATAGAGTTCGTGCGTTTTGGCGATGCATATGTGCCCTTTAATGGTGAGGACTTTTTAAAGTTTGAAAAAGAGGACTTTTACCAGGATAAGGATACTCGCCTCGATAATGTGATTAAGGATACTGATAATAGAAACTTAAGCATTATAATTACTGATTTGTTCCAGACCAATCAGCATTATACTAGCCTGAGTAATGCTTTAGAGTCTAAATGCTTTGGCAATCAAGCTGATAGGGGCTTTGCCATTATTGGTGTCAAGAGCCAATTCAAGGGTAAGATTTACGATATAGCCAACCATGCACCGGTAGAGTATAGCTCGGAGGAGGGTAATGTTGGTACCTATAGACCCTTGTATATGCTGGTTATCGGTAATGACGTAGATGTTAAGGTATTTGCTTATGAGCTGCAAAGAAAGCTTTCTGGCTTAAAGGTTAGCCTGTTTACGAATGAGTATGGTCATAATAATGCTTTAGCCCTAGGCGAAGACTTTGGCAAGACCAAGGGTGGCTTCCAAAATAAAGGCGATAAGGATGGCAAGGAAAAGGATGGCATTATCCATATTAAGGCTAAGTCTGGTGACAAGGTGAAGGATAAGCTGGTTTTAGTTGGTAAAAAATTACCCGTTGGCATCCCACATGATTACGATGTTGAAGTAATAAACTTGGAGAAGCTGACTAATGACAGTGATCAGGGCATAATAGATAAAATTTTAAGCTTTTTCTTTGATGATAAGGCAACATTTAAGAAGGTTGATAACAAGGATTTGGTTACTGGTACAGTAAACTTGGCCTATAACGGTGCGGACATCAAGTCTATAGTAGATTTATCTGTTGATGCTAAAAAGGATAACGAAGGCAAATATAAAGTTACTTTAGGCCTATTTACTTCTCGTGAGGATTATGTTAATAGCCAGAATGTCTTCGATGCTTGGAATTTTGATGAAAACAGAGTACCCGGCAGCGATACTGAAATAGGACAAAAGACCCAGAGCATTTCTGCATTTACCAAGTTGGTTGCGGATAAGCATTATATGCAGGATAAGCCTGGTATGCGTAACATCGTATTCTATCTGGATATCGAATAAATATAAGGATAAAGGAGAGTGTTTATTATGGCAGCAATCATGGGTGCATTAGTAGGTGTTTGGTTGTTATTTTTTGCAGCGTGGGGTAATCTACATGACATTGTGCCTCCCGGAAGAATGACTCAGGACAGCTATGCTTTACAGTATATGATTATCGGTGCTATTGTTTGTGTAGCAGGTGCTTTGGCAGCTAGTATGTGGTTTAGTTCCGCTCGAAATTATGGTGGCCGTGGCAGCTTAGGTACAAAGTATCGTAGCTTGATGGCATTACCTTTAGTAGTTGGTGGCGCTGGTATGGGCTACCTGATGTTCCTAGGAGCTGGGGATGCAGGTGTTAACTATGTACTGACTCTTTTAGCTGGCCTTTTAGTTTACATTATTGCTGCTTGCTTGGGTACTCCTGCAGCAGGCAGAAAATATCCGCCGTTCGGTTAATAAGGGGAGCAGATAAAGATGAAATATTATTTGATTAGTATAGGTGGAACAGGTGCTAAATGTTTAGAGGCATTTGTGCATATGAATGCTGCCGGATTGATGAAAAATCGTGGCGAAATTAAAATAATATATGTGGACCCTGATGCTAGCAATGGCAATCTTGCTAAAACCAAGAATACGGTTGCTGCATACATTAATGCTTATAGAGGAGCATCCCAGGAAAATAATTTTTTCAAGAACCCTCTTTCTCCGGAGGAAGTAACATGGAATCCTGTGCCGGATGGCTCTAATGCTAATTTGCTGACTATTTTTGATCGTCCCAATATGGATGTTAAAGCAGAGAATCTCGATTGTTTGTTCGATGTTTTATTCTCGGAAGAGGAACAGAACACTAGTCTTACGGAGGGCTTCCGTGCACATCCTTCCATTGGTGCAGCCGTTATCGGTGCTAATATGAATATGGATGAGGATGGATCTGTTTGGAAAAGCATGGTCAATGATATTGGTGAGCAGGAGGCAAGAATTTTCTTCTTTGGCTCTGTTTTTGGTGGAACCGGCGCAGCTGGCTTCCCTAATATTGCCAAGATCATTAGAAAATATTTTAATGATAAAGCAGCCAATAATAATCCTGATAGTAAAAGCATCAAGAAGGATGGCAGGATTAGAATGGCTGGCTGCTTAATGTTGCCCTATTTCACTTTCCCCAAAGCCTCTGAGGCAGATATGGTGGATCCTAACGATCCAACCAAGAGAATTATTGTGCCTGACTCTGGTAAGTTCTTAGCCAGCACCTATGCTGCTTTGAATTATTATGATACCAGTGATTTGGTAGGCGATGTATTTGATGCTGTTTATCTGTTGGGAGATAAACAATTTGTTAATATTGATAAATATAAACCAGGTCGTGCCGATCAAAGGAACAAGGCTCATTTCTTAGAGATGCTGGCCGCTTTAGCTGCTTTAGAATTCTTCAATAAGGATAGCAAGGACAAGTATTTTGAAGAAGCTAAATGCTATATGCTGGCTATGTTAGGGAATGATTTTACTTGGAAGGATTTGCCCCCTGTTTATCCCGGCTGCGATATTGAAGTAAAGCTGAAAACATTTATTCGCATGGCCTATATGTATAGATCCATGGTTTATCCTAAGTTAGAGGAATGCTATCAGGATGAAGAAAAGTATAAGGACAATGATTGGATTAGTGGTTTCTTGCATGAGATTAGACCTGTGCGCAGTAAGCTGAAATCTCTATGGAAAAAAGAAGAAGACCAAGCATTCATTACCGATGAGAACCATAAGATCATTGTGGCCTTCCAGGAGTACTGCGTAAAATTCTTGGATTGGTTGAAGGACTTTACCTACAGCGAAGAGCCTGCTATGCTGCGCTGTGGGAAGCTCATTAATGAGGGTACCTATGCTTATGATGATAGCAAAACCTATGAGGAAAACTTAACTGCAGCAGAGGGTAGTAAAGTAATTAAGCCGGAGGAAATTTTTGTAGAGAAGGCTAATACTACCTTTGATGGTGGAGAAAATAATTTCCTGCAGCAGATGGTTAACTCTGATGCCGAGGCTAAGGGTGTTAAGCCTATGCTGGCAATGGTTTATGATTTGTGCAAAGATGGAAAGGAGGTAAAATAAGCCATGTCTGTGATTTTATTGCCTATTGAAGCAGTCAACTGTGCATTTGAAGCAGGTACTGCTAATGGTTCTGATGTCGCTAAATGGACTTCTCCTACTAAAAATAGCTTGGGTGATCTTGTTACCGACTTGTCAGAGTTTAAGCAAAAGGTTGATGTTACCTCTATTCCTGATATTTGGGCTGGCCCCAAAGCCTTTGAAGCCCAATTAATTGATGACGTTGAAGACCAGCGTACCAAATGGAGAGCACTTTTAGCTATTATTGGCTTACGCAAAGTTATGCGCTTTAATTTAAAAATTAAAGCTATTAAGGTGCCTAAGGTAGGGTCCCCTGTTTATAATAATAAAAATACCCACCCATTTTTGAAAGTTGTTGCTCGTCTTATGGATAAGGAGTTCACTAATTATCCTGGTGGAGACACTATTCATTTGATTTGCAGTGGCAGCAAGACTATTGCCATGGTATGGCCTAACTCCATTATTTATCCTATCTCTGGTGCTGGTGTGAATGCTCCATGGTGGGATGGAGTAAAATTCCATGACCCCTCCCAGAATAAAGAGATTTCTGAGCAGGAAGCCGTGGAGGCAGCAGATAAGGGTGAGGAGCCCGTTGTATCCGGATGGTTAAGCGAGCAACAGCGCTATATTTTAGCTAAATGGCTCAAAAAAATTAGAAATAATGTTGCCTTGGGCAATACCTCTACAGCCACAGAGATGAGTGGCTGCTTAAAGGCTTATATCAAGGATTTAGGCTTTAATATGGAAGAAATTCCTGATGAGGATGATCCTGAAAAGCTAGTATTTACTGATGAAGATAAGGATTTTGTAATTACGGGCTATGGCAGTATGCTTAGCCAGGTTTACTCTACTCCTTCCTCTAAAGAAGATTTAGATTTATCTAATATTCGTCTGGATTGTATTGACCAAAAGAAGAAGAGACATATTCTTGTTATTGATAAAGCTATTGCTGAGCAATGGAAGATGCAGGCTAGCAATATCGTATGCTTTGGTGCTACCGATTTAGGCAGTGCCATCGAAATGATTGGCAACGAGGCCAAAAAAAGACAGTTTTTGGAGGAGTGCAAGCTAGCTAATTATGGTGCAGAATTGTGGACTGCCGATGACTTCTTCACTAATAAGATTGCCTATATTACAGGCTTTGCCGCTAACGCTAATCCCTTCCCCAATTCTTTGACGGAAATTGATGAGTACAAGGGCAAGTTCTGCTTTGACTTTGGTAAAAACAATTTACAAGAATTTATTCTGCCCATACGCAAAGAAGTATTGGATTTTATAGCTCCTGAGGATTTAGTAAAGAATATCACTATTGAGCGCGAGAGCTCCAATAGTCCTATTAAGGTTTCCTTGCTGGTTGAGCTTTCTGGCTGTGGTGTTGAGGGAACCAAACAAGCTGTATTGTTATCCAAGGTTTATGAAGAAGCAGACATTGTAAAACGTACTGCTGTTCCTAACGTACAGATTTGGCCTAATTTTAAGGCAGATTGCTGGAAGCAGTATTATGTATTTACCGGTACGGCCTTGGAGCCCAATCTAACTATTGAACCAGCCTGGACTGATGAAAAGCTGGAAAATGGCGAAAAAGTTGAAAATCTTAATTTTGAAATTAAAGCTAGAGAAATTAAGGTTAGATTGCGCCGCGGTGCTAAATTCCCGTCTATTTTCGTATGTAAAAATATTGAAAAACAACAGGCTGATCCTGTAGGCTTAATTTGTATGAATGAAGCTAATCTTGAGGTTCCTAAGGATAGTAACGAAAGAAGGACCAGCTACATTGGTGTGGACTTTGGTACAACTAACTCTGTTGTTTATTATGCGAATAACTTCAGTAATGATGCTTTGCGCGAGCAGATGCATTTTGAAGACAGACATTTTGCCGTTACTAGAGTTAAGGAAGATAATAAAGACGATTTAAGAAGATATTTCTTGCCGGCTAGCCAACAGCCAGAAACTGTGAAAGGTGTCACCACCAATTCTATTCGTACAATTTTCCATGATTTCAATTTAGCTGATGAAAACCAGATTGAGAATTTCGAACAACCTTTGGTATGGGGCAACATCTATTATCTGGAAAATGGACAGAATGTATCTGATGACCTGGTAGTTATTGATGAACTGAAGGGCAATATTAAGTGGGATAACAAGCAGCTAGAAGATACTAACGAAAAGCGTATGCATGCTTTTGTACATCAGCTTTGTATGCAGGCTATGGCTGAAGCTGTTATGAAGGGTGCTAAAAAAGTATTTTGGCAGTATTCTTGGCCTACCGCATATGATGAAGATAAGCAGAATAACTACGCCAAATTCTGGACGACTACTTTAGTTGATGCCATGAATGACATAGCTCCGCTTTCTAATAGTGAAGATGTGCGTCAAAAAACTGAAAGCTTGTCCATGGCTGATTACTTCCAAAAAGGTGTCGATGAGAATGATAGGGCTAACGCTTTCTCTAAGGGCTTGTTGACCATTGATATTGGTGGCGGCTCTACAGATATAGCTGTTTGGAAGGGCAATAATGGTAATGACCAACTGAAAAATTGGCATCAATGCTCCTTTAAATTGGCTGGTACCGATATCTTCTCTAACTACATAAAAACTAAATATAGAAAGGTTCCTGATTTGTTGAGTCCTTTAGGTGCCAACAATAAAAGCCTTAGGGAAAAATTTGAAAAGCTGACAGAGCTGGCTAAGGCTGCTAAGGAAAATGCTGGAAGCTGGAAAACCTTTGAACTGGAATTGGAGTCCATTCTGAAGTATTCTGAAAAAGAATTGATTCAGGGCATGGGTGTTGCTGCTTTTAGTGGAAGACAGTATCAGGAACTGAATACTGTAATGCGTGATATCGCATTTGCTTTAGGTGGTATCTTCTACTATGCAGGCGAGATTATTGGTCATTTGCGCAAGGATCCTGACGGCACAATTAACTGTACAATAAATAGAGGCTTGCCTGACTGCTTTGTGGGTGGTAATGGCTCTAAGCTTTTGGATTGGGCTTCCAAAGGAGCTTTTGCCCAAAATGATAAGCTCAAGGTATTCCTGAGAGATTGCATTGTTTGGGGTATGCTGGATTGTATGCAAATCAAGGGCAGTCAGCTGAATGGATTTGGCGTTAATCCGTCTATTAAGCAATCTGAATTACCGAAGCACGAGGTTTCCTTTGGCCTTATTAGTGGAGAGGGTAATAAACCCAATGAAGATGCTTTTGAAGGAGACGAAGGCTTCATGACATCTTCTGATGATGGCTTTGGCAATTTCAATGATGACTTTGACAGCGGTTTTGGCAATGATTTCGGCGGCAATAGTGATTTTGATGATATTGATGATGGGCAATCAATAAGTGGTAATGTAGAAGCGGAGGCTAATAAACACAAGAATCAATCTTATCCTGTTATTTCGGGTGAGCTATATTTTACTAGTGATGCAGGAGAAGAGTCTTCTGATGACAAGATGATTACGGTTGATAATTTCACTAATAGTAAGTTACGCATTACCGTTGATTTCAATCCTAACAGGAACAGATTTATTCGTTATTGCAATGTATTCAACCATGAAGTACGTAAATATCATCTTTTCAATGGCAAGAATATTGTCTTTAATAATACTCGTGGTACCAATGACTTAGTTAATATTTTTGACAAGGTAGCCAATAAGTTGGAATCCAGAGTAACCAGAACGGGAAAAGGTGTTGTTGTGGAGCCTATCTTTATCATGGAGCTACGCGAAGCAATGAAGAAGCTGAGCAATTACTAAGAAAATAAAGGGTACCTTGAGTACCCTTTATTGTGTTATATAGGACTGGTCAAAGAAAATGAATGAAACCGAAAATATTTCCATCGAACAATTAACAAAAAGAGTAGAGCTTTTAGAGAAAAAGCTGCAACTCTTAAGTCAGGTGCTGATGCAAGCTGGGCAAGCTGTTGAAGCTTCTGCTGTCTTTGTAAAGAACGATGATGAACTAAAACAGGAGCAAGAGGTGAATGTGCCCATTCAAGCTTCTCCTGAAGCGGCTGAATTACCTACTGTTGCAAAGGAAGATGAAGAGGGCCTGCCCGTGGATGTGGAGCAGAGCCTCTTTAAGAGCATAGATTTGTTTAGGGAGAAATATGCCTCTGGCAATGGCGAATACCATTTGTATTTAGATATTGCCAAGGATTTAATCAAAGAACTGAAAAAATATCTTGACTGGAAACAGGTTCCTGAGGAGCTTAAAGAAAGAATTTGCCTGGAAGAGGCTTATGACTCCAATATGTTTTATGCCGATTGTGAGCAGATTGAGGATGAGTTTATCTACTTTGTAGCTCCTGCCGAGCCAGACATGAAGTATAGTCAAAGAGATTTTATTAGATTAGCTCTGCCGTACTTCTTTGATATAACCTATGTGCCAGCTTTAGACGGCAAATTAATTAATTTGCAAAAGCCAGCCGTTTTTGTACAGGATGCTAAGGGAGCTTTTATCCTCAAAATGAAAGGTAAAATATCTCTTGCCAGATAGGGAACAATATAGCTTTAGGAGGAATAGACATGTCCTGGAATGAGTTTGAAGAATTTGATACGGGGAACATGGGTAGAGAAAAATCAAATAATGATTTTGATGATTTTGGTGAAGAAAATAGTGGGATGACTTTTGGTGGCTTAGGTGATTCTGGTGCAGATGCAGGAGAAGACTATTTACATTATGGCAAACAAGACTTTTTAAGTGCACGTTTTCCTGAAGCTTTGAAGAATTTTAACGAAGCTGCTAGTAAAGGTTGCGCCAGAGCATATTATTTCTTGGGACTCATGTATTCCGAGGGGTTGGGAGTATCCGTAGATGGAAGCATGGCCGTACAGCAGTGGCGATATGGTAGTGAAAATGACGATCTCCTTTGTCATATGTGCCTGATGGACGAAGATGAATTTATCGATAGCTATGATGATGAAGAAGGCGACGAAGCACAAGAGGCTTTAGCGCAGGCTGAAGAAGACAATTTTTTTGCTTTTCAACTAGCTAAGCTTTGTGATGATTATGAATGTGTATTGCTGGATGCTGAGCAGTTGAAGGAGTATTTTGAACGTTCTGCTGGGGAAGGTAATATTTTGGCAATGTATGCATTATATAAATTTTACTTCCAAGATAATAAACTCTCTGAGGCTAAAGATACATTAGAAGAGGCAGCTAAAAGGCAGTATCCACGTGCCATGATTAAAATGGGCGAGCTGTATGAAAATGGACAGGATGGGTTCCCTCAAGATCTTAACCAGGCCATGGGATGGTATTCTATGGCTAAGGATGCGAAGTGCAGTGAAGCTAATCTACATCTGG
>JBJDXD010000034.1:0-15012 GCA_051866495.1 Phascolarctobacterium sp.
TATTAGTGGGCTCCACAATGGTTTGGCAAATTGCTGTAGCAATGGCGGCATCGATAGCGTTGCCGCCTTGCTGCAGCATGGCTAGACCTGCCTGGGCCGACAGGGGCTGGCTGGTGCAAACCATGCCCCGCCGCCCGTAAATTACGCGGCGGCGGGAGCTGTATGGATATTCCTGTCCGTTAAATTTGAAGTTCATATGCGTCTTCCTCCCGAAAAAGTAGATATAATAATTTCCAAAACAACTTATTATCTTAGCTGTTTAACCAGCATTACATTAGAAAAAACGGGTTTAATCTAAACTACACTTTAGATTAAACCCATTATAGTATGTTTTACCAACATACTCAAGCAAATATTCTATTACTCAAAAAACTCAGCCAATGTCGTCGCCAGCACATCCACCTTAATCGGCTTAGCAATATGTCCGTTCATGCCGGCCTGCAAAGCGTTCTTGCGGTCCTCCTCAAAGGCGTTAGCAGTCACTGCCAGAATAATAATCTTGGACTTCTCCTCATCCTGCAGCTCACGAATGGCCTTCGTGGCCTCATAACCATTCATGATGGGCATTTGGATATCCATCAAAATCAAATCGTAATAGCCTGCGGGAGCTTTCTCAATCATAGCTACGCACTTTTGACCATTATCGGCCAGCTCCACTGCAAAGCCCATACCCTGCAAAATAGCCGTAGCAATTTCTGCATTGAGCTCGTTATCCTCGGCCAGCAAAATGCGCTTACCTTGGAAATTAAGAGCCTTGTTTTCAGTGCTCTTCTTTTGCACTGCAACCTCGCCTGGCTCAGCCCAGCGGTGGGGCAGAACAATAGTAATTTTCGTGCCTTGGCCCAGCCGACTTTCCACTTCAATAGTGCCATCCATAAACTCCACAAGCTTCTTTACGATGGGCATTCCCAGTCCGGTGCCATGAATCTTGCTTTCTGTAGACGAATGCTCCCTCGTGAATTCCTCAAAAATATGGGGCAAAAACTCTTGGGAAATGCCGATGCCCGTGTCCTCAATAGTGGTTCTGTACCAGCTATAGCCGGGCTTATCCATGGGTAGCTCCTCCACGCTCAGGGAAATGCTGCCACCATCGGGCGTGTATTTTACAGCATTACTAAAAATATTGAACATCACTTCGCGCAGCTTGACAGCATCGCAAATAATATCCGCATGCTGTACCTTTTCTATGCGAATATGTCGCAGCTGCTTCTCCTTAAGCTGTGGGTCAAACAGGGAATAGAAGGAATCATTAAAGCTGTGAATATTGCAGCAGCTTTCCTCCAGCTGCATCATGCCACTTTCAATGCGGGCCATCTCCAGCACGTTATTGATCAAGGAAAGCAAGAAATCGTTGGCAGTTTTAATCTTGCCAATATAATTCTGTGCCAGCTCCTGCTCATGTAAATTCTTCTCCAATAGCTCCGTGAATCCAATGATGGCGTTCATAGGCGTGCGGATATCATGACTCATATTGAACAAAAAGGCGGATTTAGCAGCACTGGCCCGGTTAGCAATTTCCAGCTGGGCCATGGTTTCAGCCTTATCATGGGCCTCGGTCACGTCACGACCTAAAATATTGGCCACGGGCTCGCCGGCCTCATTGGTACCCATGAACAGATTAACCTCCTGCCACTGGTTGACGCCATTAATCTGTACACGACAGGTAATGGAGCCTGCATATCCTGGAGTGTGCAATCTATTAGTCAATGCCTTCACACTAATCAAATTATCGTAGGTTTCCTTGTGCTCCGGGGCAACAAATTTAAAGAGCTTCGCATAAAGCAATACATAATCATCCGTTTCCTGCATGAGCGCAACAGTCTCCGGCTCACCTGTGCCTGTGATTAGGGAATAGCGCCAGCTTTCTAGATTAACAGTCAGGTTGAAGCTATAAAGCATTTTGGTAATACCGGAAAGCAGCTGGTCACGGGCCATAACAGCCTTTTGTTGGTTTTCGCGCTGTTTTTGGCGCTTGTGAGATTCTGTAATATCCCTACCAAGAATATTGGCTATGGGCTCGCCCTTCTCGTTACTGCTCATGAAAACATTGATTTCATGCCATTCCTCGCCATTATCGATAATTGCACCATAATCTAGACTGCCAATAAAGCCGCGAGAGTTGCTTCTAGCGCGCAGAGCGTCAATGCTGGCTAAAGCGGCAAATTGGACTACGTTATCGGGGTCAAGGTACTGTAGCTTCTTATTGTAGGCGGTTTCATAATCGTCGGTGGATTTGAAAATCTCCATAAACTTGGTCATGCCCGTACCGATAATCATGCTATATTTACCAGTACGCAAATTCAAGGTAAGGTTATAGCTATAGAGCATTTTGGTAATTTCGGACAAGATCTGGTTTTTGGAGGCTGCTGCCTGCAACTCTTGGGCGCTTTTTTCAGCGGCATTGTGGGCTTCGGTAATGTCTCGTCCGAGTATATTAGCCACACGAGTGCCATCATACTCGGTATCCACAAAAACATTAATTTCGTGCCATTCGTACTCTATATCACCAGGATAAAGCACAGGATACTCTAGGGAACCAATAAAGCCATTGGCCTCAGGATTGTTTTGCAAGGCTTTGAAATCAATTAGCTGATTAAATCTTTTTAAATAGGCTGGGTGAATGACATTATTTTGGAACTCTTCTAGTTCATGGGTATAGCCATACTTTTTATATTCTTCAACGGTACGCTCCATACCCGTGCCGGTAATGAGGGTATAGGCGTTGCTAGCTAAATTAACTGTTAAGTTATAGCCATACAATAATTGGGTAATATGGGAGAGAATTTTATCCTTTTTGGCAGGTGCTTTGGAAAGCTCGTTTTTAGTTTGCCACATCGAATAGTTCTTTTCCACAAAGAAATGCAGCATTTCATTGAGTAGCTCATAGGAACCCTCCATTTCCTTGGCCGTCTTGCGTTTCACATTTACAAGTGCTTCCCGTACCTTTTGCTCATCCAATCCGATTTTGAGGGCGTTTTTAATAACATCCTCATCACTTTGGTCCATGGATAGAGCTTGGCCAGCCAATACCTTGCCCAAAACCTGTCCGTTAGGTAAAATAATGGGCACAGCAAAGTCGCTAAAGCCAATGGGGCAAATGTAAAAGCCCTTAATAGCGGATTTCATTTTATTAGCGCAGTTAGTATCACCCATAGGGCTGTTCTTGACCATTTGGCACAGTGCTGTCATGCCAAAGGATTTAGAAATACGCTGTCCGTCATTATCAACGATTACGGCAGACATACCACTGCTCTTGGACCAGTTATCCAAAAGGGTATACAGCTGCTCCATATCGCAAAAATCCTGTAAGGTTAGTTCCTCATTCATCATATCGCTCCCCTAAAAAACGTCTTGTAAGTAATACTGACGAAAAATTCTCTATGCTTAAAAATCATCGAATGAAGCAAAAAGTTGCTAAACGCAAATTTATATTACTTATTCAATATTTATGTAATGTTTTATGTTGTAATATGCACTCTTATTATAGCATTTTTGTTTGATTATGACAAGTAACCTTTGATTTCATAAAATAAATAGCTCACTCTAATAATTTTTGAAATAATATTGGCATGCTGCTTAGAGCTTGCTCTGTATTTTAGTTTGCAAAAAAGTTGGGAAGAGCTATAATAATAGGTGATTTTCTCAATTATGACAGGAGGATTGAAGATTGTTTATACGCACAGCGACCATAGCTGATTTGGATAAAGTGGCTCAGGTAGAAGCGGAATGCTTTTTGCCGGCGGAGGCTGCCACAAGGGAGGCCTTTGTAGGTCGCCTAAAGTATTACGGCGACCATTTTTGGCTGCTTTTTGAGGACGAGAGCGAGGGTAAGCTCATTGGCTTCGTAGACGGATTCGTGACTGATGAGGCCGATTTGACGGACGAAATGTATGAAAAGGCCGAAATGCACGATGAGAAGGGTGCTTGGCAGATGATTTTTGGCCTCAATACGCTGCCAGAATATCGTTGCAAGGGTTATGCAGGAGTTTTGGTAGAACAGGTTATCAAGGCTGCTGAGGAGCAGGGGCGCAGGGGTGTGGTGCTCACCTGCAAGGACAAGCTGGTGCATTATTACGCTAAGTTTGGCTTTGTGGACGAGGGTATCTCTGGCTCCACCCATGGCAATGTGGTGTGGCATCAGATGCGGCTGCAATTTTAAAAGATATTAAAGATATTTTAATAATAGTATTATATTTCGCTTAAACAGCGCTTTTTTGAGAGTGCTATAACACAAAAGCGAGTTGGGAAAGATTCAAACAACCATTGATATTTACTCCCATCTTTACCTCAACAAAGACAAGGAAATTAGCAAAAATCTGGAGAATTTAGCTTTTTAGTATCAAATTAGTATCATAAAATAAAGAAAACCCCTAGAAAGCCTTATTTCTAGGGGTTTTTTATGCACTAGCAATTACTCAAACTCGATCGTAGCAGGAGGCTTAGTGGTATAGTCAAAGAGCACGCGGTTGATGTGCTTAACCTCGTTGACAATGCGATTTGCCGCAGCAGTGATGGTTGCAGGGGGCAGCATAATATGCGTCACAATCTTGCTTCAACATAGAAAGGCCTACCTACACCGATAAGGGTTGCCTGTTGCCAAATACGCCCAAAATCAAACAAACTATATAAGAGAGCTTTTCTCACCTGTACTCAGAGACAGCATTGAATCACCTTTCTTTTATGTTATTTTGCTGAATAAAAACAAATCATGTATATTTGAAAGATAAATTATGAGCTTCATATCCCAATAAGATTTTTGGCCTTGTTTTCAATTTGCACCTCAAAGTATATACGGAGTCACCTATGTAATTTATTTACTATAGCCAGCCAGCTTGCGATTGTACTGATATTTGCTCGTACAATGCCTTAAGAAGTTTTGTATCAAAAGACTATTTTTTAAATACAAACAGATACTCGTGAGCAATCAACAGAAAATTAAATTTCATGCTATTTGTTTTCCAATATCCAGTAGCTCTACAGTTATGCTGCTCCTTAATTATCAGCTCTTTCAACTTAAACCCTGCATCTTTAAAAACACGCATAACCTCAAAAGACATTGGTATCATATGTCCCTTTTGTCGAGTGTCTCCCATAAGCACAGCACAGAACTTATCCTTCTTTAAAACACGAAAACTTTCCGCAGCTACGGGTTTCATTTCTTCAAGGAAATCGTTAACTTTCAAATGAGACAAATCTCCCTTTATATCCTCGCTATACGGAATAATATCAGCATACGGAGGATGGGTACAGATAAGATCAATACTGTTGTCTGGAACAAAATCCAAATGACGAGCATCACCCTTGCGTATATAAACTTTACCATCAGCCCCATCATGTTCAAAATCTACTTTTTCTCTACAGCGGGCAAGGGCAGCATCATTGATATCAACACCAATTATGTTGCGGTTGAGTAGCTTCGCTTCAACAAGCGTTGTACCTCCTCCGGCAAACTGGTCGAGAATTAGGTCTCTCTCTCTTGAATACCTAAGAAGAATATTTCGTGGAATATATGGCGACCAATTGCCACGCCATTTTGCATCATGGGTAGCCCAATCACCTCGTTTAGGAAAAGACCAATGTGTTGTCATTTCCAACTCAAAATCTTCCGGCTCCCATTTTGTAATTTTCTTAGACATTATTTAAACTCCTCAACGCTAACATCAAATCTTTCCAACAAAGCATTCATTGATAACCAGCGACCTTCCTTAGTTGGATAGTTGCAATCTTCTTGCCCCCAAATCCATTTATAAACTTTCAGAATAGTTTCTACTGGTATTCCTATTGTATCTCTAAGGCGTAATCTACAGAGAACATCGTCCGGCTCATCTCCGCAGCAAACACAATAAAGTCCTTCAATGAGCTTCAAAGCTTGCCTGTTATCATAATTATATTTATTGGCAATATCATCACTTATTTCTCCGTGACTGATTAACCATAAGCTTTGCTTGTCAGGATTAAAAATAAAAACCATAAAATCATCTCTTGATAATCTGCCAAAATTTCTCTTCCCTCCAGGCTTATTTATGGCGATTCTTTCTCCATTAGACAAAGTTTCGACTTCATATAACAAGTAAGGAATGTTGTTTAGTTCATCTCTAAAGGCATTTTGTTCTTTATTTTTTATGCTCA
The DNA here is from genome assembly GCA_051866495.1 of Phascolarctobacterium sp. Taxonomy (GTDB): domain Bacteria; phylum Bacillota; class Negativicutes; order Acidaminococcales; family Acidaminococcaceae; genus Phascolarctobacterium_A. The sequence continues at coordinate 6,130 of JBJDXD010000034.1, forward strand.
AAGGAACCAAGTTTACATTATATCTAAACACTTTGTTTGACATTTGTTGCTCCTTAAATTATTACTTTATTTATTATAGAATTTTCTAAATCCTTAATGTTATAGATGTGTTCCATCACATCAAAGGTTTCCTCAAGATTATTTCGAGCACTTGTCCATCCTTTACCATCAGTAAACCAAACGAATGTAAAACCATTAATAGTATCAGTTTCTAGGGCAAGCGTTTTATAGCTTCGAGCAGTTTCGTTGAGCTTACTGCCACCGCTTCCATAGAAGTTTGTTTCAATGCCATAAATCATAGTTGGTGTTTTTACAACGAAGTCAAAACGTTTTTCCATCTTGCCTTTATTGGAAATAGCAGAAAGATCAATACCCCACTTCGCAGTAATCTGATGAATATACATTTCCTTGAAATAGGTGATGTTCTTTACAAAACCAGCTTTCTCAATGAAACCCTCAACTAAGCCCTCCATCAAATGACCGCCACGATTTTTACGACCGTTAGAATCAAGTCCAGTTTCAACGCCAGTCGCATAATCAACAAGATTATTAATGATATGGTTTTCAAGCAAATCAAATAGACCTGTATGTTCCATAAAATAAGCATAGCATTCATAATGAGCACAACTATTGGATGGATATTTTCCAAAGTTAAACTTATACAAATAACCACCATTTTCATCGCGACAGTAAATTTCATTAGCTCTAACCGCAAGCAACAACGGTATACATTTCAGAGTTTCGGGATAATTCTTGATTAATTCTTTGAAATCCTCTTTAATATTTTTAGAACCAATCAGCGAGTTGAGGATATTAAGCTCAACCTTTATACTGTCAACATTACGATGGACTTTTTCAAAATCTATATAGTATCCATAATCTGCAATGCTATCACGAAAACCAGCTAGCCAAGTGCTGAAATTTCGATATGCCACATTAACCATTCCTTCCGCTGTAACCCGCCCTTGAAATAATTTTGAATATGTCTATATCAGTTTCAAGCAATTCTTCTATAATCTTTCCAAACATATATGCATCTGCTCTGTTTGTCTTTTCCTGTACTGCCAACAGTTCCATCAATACATACAGAAATTCCACATCGTACTCTCCAAATGCATTAAGGTAAAAATAGTGCTCAATATTAATTTCTTTTTCACCGTTCTCAATTAACGCCTTCAATGTATCAAAATCGTTGTTGGTAAGGGGTACACAAGTGTTCCAACAGTTTTGAATAGCTTCTAAATACAGCTTAGTGAGTATTCTATTCCCCTGCATTTTCATCAAAATATCAACAACCCAATGAATATGCTTTGGTGTGCGAATTCGTTTTCCGTCCTTTTTATATTTGATTAAAATATCAAATTGAGACAGATGTCCTTGAAACACATAAATAATGTAATCGGTAAATATAAATTCAATAATTGCCTGTTTGGTTCTGTTTTCTATGAATATAGTTCCTTCTCTGATTTCCATAGTCATTCCCCTTAAAAATTTGATATAAGTAATTCTTTAATCTTACCTCTTGCCTCACTATTGCAGTTAATCATGCGAGTGGCTTCTACACGCTTAATTTTATGAGAAGAATAAATATTATCAAAAAAATCATCCTCTATATTTGAGTTTTTCGGATCGGAATTACTAACGACTACTTTTGCACCTTTTCTGTGCATATCATCTACAAACCTTGCAAGTTCAATTTGTTCTTTATCATTGAATAAATTTTCTGTATATGCAGTAAAACTCGCTGTTTCAGTAATAGGACGATAAGGGGGATCGAAATAAACAAAAGTACTATCATCAATAAAAGAAGCAGATTTCCTGTAGTCCCCACAAACAATCGTAACATTTTGGAGCTTTTCGGAAACCGCCCGCAAATTCTTCTCATCACAGATCATAGGATTCTTGTAAGAACCCATGGGGACATTGAATAAGCCCTTTTTATTCACACGAAACAGTCCGTTAAAACAAGTCTTGTTAAGGAAAATCATAAGCGTAGCTTTTTCAGTATTAATATTTTCGTTACCATTTACTTTTAGGTAGTTAAATCGTTCTCTTTTTGCTAAATAATATGCTTTGCGACAATCTGTATTCATTGGAACAAATTCATTTTGCATCTCGAACAGCATATTAACTAGCTCATCAATATTATCTCGGATAATGCGATATGTGTTTATAAGTTCAACATTAATATCACTAATATAAACAGCCTTAAGATTGTATTTTCTTAATATATCAAATAGTACCGCCCCTCCGCCAACAAAAGGCTCGGCGTATTTATTGGTTTTTCCATTTTCGAACGGGTAATACTTTTCTATTTCAGAAAGTAACTGACCTTTGCCACCAGCCCATTTCAAAAAAGGCTTTACTTTCCTTCCGTCACTTTTTGAATAACGAATAATTCTTGCATCAATCGGTTTTTCAGCCGTAGTAGGAATAATCCACATATTACCGACCATAGTTGCATCATGAATCCTGTTCTCAGAGCAAAGAACAGCAACTCGTCTTTGAGAAATTCCCCATTTATCAGCCGCTTCTCTTGCAGACATAAAATCCATAACCACACCTCCAGAGTTTTATAACAATATTATGTTCTAAAACTCGAATGATTGCAATATCATTTCGCAAAAAACTCTATAATTTTAAAAAACAAGCCATCAGAATTCCTCCTGCAGGCAATCTACAACTCAATTAATAAAAACACTCCGCCAAATATTGTGGTATGCTGGTTCCCCGGCATTAGTGTGCTAAACAAACGCTCTAGCATTTTGGGAGTTATACTAAACACAAAAATGATTGTTATATAATATGTCAATTTTCTAGGCAAGATGAGTATAAACAAAAACACATCCCAAACCCTGACCGCATGTAGTATTGGGATGTGTTTGTGAAGGCTGTTACAATTTATTCAAATTCTATGGTTGCGGGCGGCTTAGTGGTATAGTCAAAAAGCACGCGGTTGATATGCTTAACCTCGTTCACAATGCGGTTAGCAGCTGCGGTGATGGTTGCAGGGGGCAGCATGGTTACCTCCGCAGTCATAAAATCGGTAGTGGTTACCGCACGCAGGGCAATAGCATAATCATAGGTACGACCGTCTCCCATAACGCCTACGCTGCGCATATTAGTTAGCGCTGCAAAGTATTGGCTAGGACGCTCACTAGCGGGCAGCTTATCCACTTCTTCACGATAGATAGCATCAGCGTCTTGTACGATGGCAACCTTTTCAGGAGTAACATCGCCGATGATGCGAATAGCAAGGCCGGGACCGGGGAAGGGCTGGCGTGCTACCAGATGCTCGGGCAGACCCAGCTCACGACCAGATTGACGTACCTCGTCCTTAAAGAGGTCACGCAGGGGCTCCACGATTTCCTTGAAGTCTACAAAATCAGGCAAACCGCCTACGTTGTGATGGCTCTTAATGGTGGCAGATTCACCGCCCAAGCCGCTTTCTACAACGTCGGGATAAATGGTGCCCTGTGCTAAATAATCAACAGCACCAATCTTTTTAGCTTCTTCCTCGAATACGCGGATGAACTCTTCGCCGATAATTTTGCGCTTGCGCTCCGGCTCAGTTACACCGGCTAGCTTGCTGTAGAAGCGCTCGCGAGCATCCACGCAGATAAAGTTAATATCAAATTGGCCACCCTCGCCAAAAACAGCGCAAACCTCTTCACGCTCGTTTTTACGCAGCAGGCCGTGGTCAACGAAAACGCAGGTCAGCTGCTTGCCAATAGCCTTAGCCAGCATACCAGCGCACACGCTGGAGTCAACGCCTCCAGAGAGGGCGCACAGCACCTTGCCATTGCCGATTTTTGCCTTCAGCTCCTTCACAGTTTGCTCAACAAAGGAATCCATCTTCCAGGTACCGGCGCAGCCGCACACATTGTAAACAAAATTGCTCAGCATCTTGGTGCCGTTTTCGGTGTGCAGCACTTCCGGATGGAATTGTACTGCATACAGCTTGCGCTCAGCATCCTCTGCAGCTGCAACGGGGCAGTTGGGAGTGTGAGCAGTAATTTTAAAGCCAGGAGCTACCTTTTCAATATAATCATTGTGGCTCATCCAGCAAATATTTTGCGCAGGAATATCGGTGAACATGGGGCTGGTGGTGTCGATATCCACCAAGGTTTTGCCATATTCACGCTCAGGAGCAACGCACACATGACCGCCCAGCAAATGACTCATGAGCTGGCTGCCATAGCAAATGCCCAAAACGGGTACACCCCAAGTAAAAATTTCGGGGTCAATGGTGGGAGAATCGGGCAAATAAGCGCTGTTAGGACCACCGGTGAAGATGATGCCCTTTAAATTTGCCTTGGCCTTGATTTCTGCTAAGCTACGAGTATAGGAAACGATTTCGCAGTACACGCCGCATTCGCGCACGCGTCTAGCGATGAGCTGGTTATATTGGCCGCCAAAGTCGATGACCAGAACCATTTCTTGGGATTTAGTTGTCATGCTGCACACTCCTTCTCTTCTATAAAAATGTAAATAATCTAACGTTTTTATTATAGTAGATATTAACATAAAAACAGGCAAAAATCAATGCAAAAGGCCCCTTTGGCAGATGTTTTCTACCAAAGGGGCTGCTTTATGCGTTAAGAAGGTGTAAAACGTTCGGATTTTGTTATATTTTATTCAAAAAGAGCCTTGAGTGCCTGCTCCAAGGTCTTCACCCTGATGATTTGGGCATCCACAGCGGGCAAGCGCAGCTTGCTATCGGGCACGATGAATTTGGTAAAGCCTAGATTAATGCCGTCGAGAATGCGCCGTTCCGGTGCGCTGACGCGCCGCACCTCGCCTGTGAGACCCACCTCGCCAAAGCAAAGCACGCCCTTGGGTACGGGGCGATTGCGATAGCTGCTGACCAGGGCCGCCGCCACGGCCAAATCCGCTGCCGGCTCGCTTACGCGCATGCCGCCCACCACATTCACATAGGCATCGTACATGCCAAAATCAAGGCCAAAGCGCCGCTCCAAAATTGCTAGCAGCATATTCACCCGGTTATAGTCAAAGCCCACGGCAGTCCTGCGGGGCATGCCGTAGGGCGTTTTAGCAACTAAAGCTTGGAACTCCACCATGATGGGGCGATTGCCCTCCATGCAGGCGCCGATAAGGCTGCCTGCAGCCTCGCCGTCCCTGTCCTCTAAAAAGAGGCCAGCCGGATTAGCTACCTCGGCTAGGCCACCGGCTTCCATGGAAAAGATGCCGCTTTCTTCCGTGCTGCCAAAGCGATTTTTCAGCGCACGCAGCACGCGAAAGGCGTAGGAGCGGTCGCCCTCGAACTGCAGCACCACGTCCACCATGTGCTCTAGTAGGCGCGGCCCGGCAATATTGCCATCCTTAGTAACATGACCGATAACCATAACGGCGATATTGGTAGTCTTGGCGAATTGTAAGAGCTTGGCTGTGCACTCCCGCACCTGCCCCACGCTGCCAGCGGCCGTGGGCAGCTCGGCGTTATACATGGTTTGAATGCTGTCGATAATGAGCAGCTTCGGCTGCACAGCGCTAGCCTGAGCTAAAATAGCATCCAAATCGGTGGCAGTCATAATGAGCAGGTTTTCGTTGGCCTGTGCGCCTCCTAGGCGCACAGCACGCATGGCGGTCTGCTCCTCGCTTTCTTCGCCGCTGACGTAAAGCACCTTGATGCCACGCTGACCAAAGCGCAGACCTGCGTCCAGCAAAATGGTGGACTTGCCAATGCCTGGAGTACCACCTAAAAGCACCAAACTGCCCGGCACTACGCCACCGCCCAAAACGCGGTCAAACTCGTGAATGCCCGTGGCTAGGCGCTCCACCTGCACTTGGGATACACTGGCAATGGTTCTTGGCTTAATTTTTTCGCTGCTGGTGGGCAGATAGCTTTTGCTCGCCTTGGTCGTAACCTCGGCCTCTTCGACCAAGCTATCCCAAGCACCACATTCGGGGCAGCGTCCCAGCCATTTAGCTGTGGTGTAGCCACAGCTTTGGCACACAAATTTATATTTAGTCTTAGCCATTTAGCACTGCTCCCCCTTGACTGCGCCCACAGGCTCGGCTTGGGGCGCTGTACCCTCAATGGGGCTCACCGGCTCCACGCTAACCTTGGCATTCACCGGAATTTCCAGCAGGAACCGGGCGCCCTCCAGCGCGGTGTGAAACACCAGCTCCTTGCTGCCAGGCACTGCCTCAGCCAAGAGCTTGTCTCCCTTGTGGAATTTCCCGGCGAGGAACAAATCACTCACAGGGTCCTCCACCAGCTTGCGCAGGGCCCTGCGCAAGGGGCGTGCGCCGTACTTGCTGTCGCTGCCCTCTGCAAGGAGCAGCTCCCGCGCGCTGGGCATAAGCTCAATGGACAGCCCATTGGCTGCCATGCGCTCATTGAGCTCCGCCACAAGATTATCGGCAATGCGCTCTAGCTGCTGTCTTCCCAAGGGATTGAAGACTAAAATTTCGTCCACACGATTTAAAAATTCCGGACGGAATAAATGCTTAATTTCGCCCAGCACCTGGTCCTTGCGGCTGGCCAGCTCGCCATCGGCGCTGGCCGCAAAGCCCAAGGGCTTGGTCATAGCTAGGCGCTGCGCGCCCGCGTTACTGGTCATAATAATCACTGCATTGCGAAAGTCCACCGTACGGCCTTGGCCGTCGGTCAAACGCCCATCCTCCATAATCTGCAGCAGCAGATTAAAGACATCGGGATGGGCCTTTTCGATTTCGTCCAAAAGCACAACGCAGTAGGGCTTGCGACGGACGGAGTCCGTCAGCTGCCCACCCTCATCGTAGCCCACATAGCCCGGCGGCGCGCCGATGAGTCGGGCCGTGGTGTGCTTTTCCATGTACTCACTCATATCAAAGCGCAGCATGGCTCGTTCGTCACCAAAAAGCTCCTGAGCCAAGGCCTTGGCAAGCTCGGTCTTGCCCACGCCGGTGGGACCCAAGAAAAGGAAGGAGCCCACAGGACGGTTCTTATCCTTAAAGCCGGCGCGAGCACGGCGCACTGCCTTGCTCACGGCCTTGACAGCCTCATTTTGGCCGATAACGCGCTTAGCTAGGCGCTCATCCAGGGCCAAAAGCTTGGCGCCCTCGCTTTCAGTCAGCTTAGCCAAGGGGATACCAGTCCAAGAGGCCACTACCTCGGCCACATCCTCGGCGCTGACCGGGCTGGTCTGGGAAGCCTCTACCAGGGCTGCCGCCAGCCTTTCCTGCAGCTCGTTTTCTTCATCCCGCAGCTTGGCTGCCTCCTCGTAATCCTGCTCCTTCACAGCCTCGTCCTTCTCCAGCTGTACAAACTCCAGCTCCTCCTGCAGCTTGCGGGCAGGCTCGCTCCTTTTATAAAGCTTGATGCGCACCCGCGCACAAGCCTCATCCAATAAGTCAATGGCCTTATCCGGCAGATTGCGGTCCGTAATATAGCGGTCACTGAGCTCTACCGCAGCCTGCAGTGCTTCGGGCTCAATCTCCAGCTTATGGAATTTTTCGTAGCGCTTAGCAAGGCCCTGCAGCATATTTAGGCTGCTATCAACCGTAGGCGCATTAACCATAACGGGCTGGAAGCGTCGCTCTAGGGCAGCATCTTTTTCGATATGCTTGCGATATTCATCAATGGTGGTAGCGCCAATAATCTGCAGCTCACCGCGAGCCAGAGCGGGCTTGATAATATTAGCCGCATCAATGCTGCCCTCGGCGCTGCCAGCGCCGATAATGGTGTGCAGCTCATCGATAAAGAGGATAATGCGGTCGTCACTGCGCAGCAGCTCCAAAATCTGCTTCATGCGCTCCTCGAACTCACCTCGATATTTGGCACCGGCCACCAGCATGCCCAGCTCCAGAGAGAATATTATTTTCTTTTGTAAAAACTCCGGCACCTGGCCGTGGACAATTTTCGTGGCCAAACCTTCGGCCACGGCGGTCTTGCCCACACCGGCTTCGCCAATGATTACCGGATTATTCTTGGTGCGGCGGCAGAGGATTTGGATAATGCGCTCCACCTCCACCTCGCGGCCAATAACTGGGTCAATGCGTCCATGCTGGGCATCGTCGTTCAGATTGCGACCATAGCCCGACAAAACCTCCAGTACATCTTCCTTCTTCTCCAGAGGAGGCTGCTGAATGCGCCGCCCTGGCACAGCCTTGCGGCGCTCGTCCATAGCTCTAATCATATCACTTACAATGGCGCCCTTAATGCCAAATTTGGTCAGCACGCGATGGGCCATGCCATCGCCGGCTGCCAAAATTCCCCAGAGAATTTGCTCGCTGCCCACGTAATCATGGTGCAGCTCCTTGGAGAGATTAGCAGCCTCCTCCAAAACCTTCTGCGCCCGCTGGCTATATTGGGGCACAGTGTTACCCTTTTGGCTGCCCTTTTCCATCCAGGACTCCAGCTCTTTTTTTATCTCATCCACATTTTCGTGGAGATGCTTAATTATATCGTAGCCTAGGCAGCCCTCACACGCTAACAAGCCTGCCAAAATATGTTCGCTGCCAATATGCTCACTACCGCAATCCAAGGCCTTGGCTGTAGCCTTTTCCAAAATTTTGGTAGCCCAAATGCTAAAGCCATCCTTTCCCTTTTGCTTGGGCGCTTGTTCACCGCTGGCAGAGCCTAATAGATGGCGCAAAAAATCCAACGCCTTTTCAGGACTCATGGCGCTGCCACGGGTACCTAACCCAGGTGGCAGAAGATCGCTGGCGCAATCCTCGCACAGCCATCTTTCCGAAGGCTTATCGTTGATCACCATAATCATACGCATCACAGCCTGCTTTTTATGACAATTTTGACATAGCATATTTTCTTCACCTCCGCCCTTCGCTGGTCAGCAGGCTCATAGCCTGCTGGAGCACGGCTTTTTTCTTCTTTTCATCCGCATCAATAATATGCAGCATATATTGTAAAAGGGC
>JBJDXD010000035.1:0-2722 GCA_051866495.1 Phascolarctobacterium sp.
GGATACCACCATGCGCGTGCCGCCCCTGCGCGAGCGCGTGAAGGATATCGAGGTTATCGCCGGTCATATCCTGGTGGAGATGAGCGCACAGCATAATCTTCCTCAAAAGCGTTTATCTCCGGAAGCAGTGTCGCTGCTGTTAAACTGCAGCTGGCCCGGTAACATCAAGCAATTGCAGGGCGTTATTGAGCAAGCCTTTTTCCACACTCCCGGCAGCATCATCGAGGCCGAAAATATTAAGCTACCCGGTGATAAAACCATGGAGCGCTCCTGGAAATACGACAAGGAAGCCTTTATTGCTGCTTGGAAATCGGCTGGTGGCAACATTAGTAAGCTGGCCTCCATGCTGAATGTAAGCCGTGTAACACTGTATCGTTATCTGAAAAAATACGGACTAGGTCCGAAAAATGAATAATTTGCTAGCAATTTTTGCGTAATTAAATTATAACCGCGAGGCAGCTTTTTCCTCGCGGTTATTTCTTTGCATTTGTATAGTTATAATCTATATAGATAATATTAGTCATTGTAGCTAGTAAAGCGCATTACCTTCTGCAAGCTATAAGGAAAAAGCTTTTGACTAAAATGAGAAAAAGTATTATAATAACAGTGCATTTTTGTAAACTTAGAGCCTCAAAAAGGGTTAAAAATAGCTAGATGAGTGATTTTGAACGTTAAGGAGAGTCGTAATGCTAGATAAGTTTGTTGAACAAATTAAATTAATTATACATTTGTCCACTCAAAGACTGCAAAGCCTGAAGCAATGTGTGGTTAGTAAAACAGGGTTCACATGGCAACAGCTGTTAAGCCGCATGCAAACCATTATCGCTGTTTTGAAGCTACAATGGGCTATGCTTGTGGGCAGAGTGCGCAGAAATGTGCAGGCTGTTATTAGTCATGCCGATGCTTACGCGCTGGATTTGTCTAACCGCATGAACCATCGCTATGCAGTGTGCAAGAAAACCTGGCATGCTAACTCCCATTTTACCTTCTGGCTGATTCCGGCAGATGGCTCCCATATCGCCAAAACCCATGTTAAGAAAACCCATTTGAAGTATGCTGTAAGTGGCTTGGCAGCCTTTTTGGTAGTGGTATCTGTTACCATTGGCGTATTGGCTCATTTTGCCATTCAAAACGAAACCCAAAAGCAGGAGCTTGCTGAATATAAGGCTACTAAAGCGGCTCAGGAGCGCACTATTCAGGAGCTGCAAAAGATGGCTGAAAAGAATCAACAGCAGCTGGCTTATTTGACCAAGCTGGAGGATAAGGTGCGTCAGGAAATGGCCAAAAACGGCACCGAGCTGCCGCCGAAGACCGATGTTTCTGCTTATGCCGGCAAGGGCGGTCCTTCCTTAGGTGATAGCACTCCCATGGGCTATATGCTGGAGCAGGAAAAGAATATCAGCAACGAGGCCAAGGCTAAAAAGGCCGATTTGGAAAATATCTTGAGCGCTATTGAAAACGAAAACTATCGCCGTGATGTTACTCCTAGCCAATGGCCCACAGCTGGCGGCGAAATCACCTCTTACTTTGGTGGTCGCTCCAATCCCTTTGGTGGCTATGATTATACCTGGCATTCCGGCCTTGATATCGCCAATTATTATGGTGCCCCAGTTTATGCAGCAGCCTCCGGCTATGTGCAGCAGTCCGGCTGGTACGGCGGCTATGGTCGCTATATTCGCATCAGCCATGATTTTGGCCTGGAAACTGCTTATGGACATATGAGCAGCTTGGTTGTTAGTGCAGGCGAATATGTGAAAAAAGGTCAGGTTATCGGTTATGTAGGCTCCAGCGGCTACAGCACCGGTCCGCACCTGCATTTTGAAGTGCTCAAATATGGCAAGCAGGTAAATCCCCTTACTTATATTTAATATGCTTATAAAAAACTGTCAGAGTGGCAAGCTCTGACAGTAATTTTTTTGTGCCCGTGGCAGGAATAGTACACTCTATTGTAGAATTATTGTAAAGTATATAAGGCAAAATAATGTCTTAAAGATAGAAAATTTAGGAATAAAGCTTCTACTTGGATAGCGAATTTTGCAATAGCTGGAATATATTGGAAAGGTAGGGTGATAGCATGCTGACTTTAGAATTGTTGAACAAAATGCTTTTGGCAGCTGCTGCAGCATTGAAGGAGAATGTGATTCCCCTGTGCGAGCTGGATAGTGTAGCAGGTGATGGTGACCACGGCCTGACCATTGGTCGCATGGCGGACGCCATGAAGGCTCAGGTTGAGGCTGGAACCAGCGCCGACATGAAGGAGCTGTTGGATGATTTATCCATGGCCTTTATGGGGGTGAATGGTGGCAGCGCCGGTCCCCTGTGGGGAACAGTGTTTGGTGGCTTTGCCGAGGGCATCGACGAAGGCGTGACCGAGCTGGATGCCGCCGGTATTCACAAGATGCTGGAGCAGGCTAAGGAGGATTTTATGGATATCTCCAAGGCTAAGCAGGGCGACAAAACCATGGTGGATGCGCTGTATCCGGCGCTGGATGCAGGCATGGCCTGCGAGGGCGATGTGAAGGCAATTTTTGCGGCTATGGCGGAGGCAGCCAATAATGGCGCCGAGGCAACGGCTAATATGGTGGCGCGCTTTGGCAGAGCCAAAAATGTGGGCGAGCGCAGCTTGGGCGCTAAAGACCCTGGAGCTGTTTCTATGGCGTTGTTGTTTACTAAAATGGCGGAGGCAATTTAAGATATAAGAGGAGGCAATGTAAATGCAAAA
>JBJDXD010000036.1:0-2706 GCA_051866495.1 Phascolarctobacterium sp.
CTGGTTATAAGGTCAAGGTATATGATTTTTCCGTAACAGACGTTGCCAAAAGTGGCAAACGCGTGCTGCGTGAATTTGATATTGAAGAGTTGTTATTCCGGCAACCCATAGTTGTTAATAATGAGCTAGTTAGCTCTTATTATAAAGATAAAGTTATTCTTGTTACTGGCGGCGGTGGCAGCATTGGCAGCGAAATGTGCCGCCAAGTTGCCAAGATGCAGCCCAAGCAAGTGATTGCTTTGGATATCTATGAAAATGGTGTTTATGACCTGCAGCAGGAGCTGCATCTACGCTATGGGGCTAGCTTAAACTTTAAAGTAGAAATAGCCAATATTTGCAGCAAATCTGCCATGACACGTGTGATGGAAGAATATCATCCAGATATTGTAATCCACGCCGCTGCTCATAAGCATGTGCCGTTGATGGAAAAGAACTGCATTGAGGCTGTTGAAAATAATGTTTTTGGCACTCTGAATGTAATTGAGCTGTGTGAACAATACAGCGTAGGTCGCTTTATGATGGTATCCACCGATAAGGCCGTTAATCCCACCAATATTATGGGCGCTACCAAGCGCATGTGCGAGATTATTGCTCGTGCGCATAGTGCTGTAAGCAAAACCACAGTATTTAGCGACACAAGGTTTGGCAATGTTCTTGGTAGTGCTGGCAGCGTTATTCCGCTATTCAAGCGGCAAATTGCCAATGGTGGGCCTATAACTATCACCGATAAGCGCATTATTCGTTATTTTATGACCATACCTGAGGCAAGCCAGTTGGTATTACATAGCGGAGCAATTGCTAAAAACGGTGAGCTTTTCGTTCTTGATATGGGGCAGCCTATAAAGATTTATGACTTGGCTGTGAATATGATCAAGCTCAGCGGCTTGGAGCCATTTAGGGATATAGATATTATTGAGACTGGCTTGCGCCCTGGCGAAAAGCTTTATGAGGAGCTTTTGGTCAAGAGTGAAACCTTGCAAACTACTGATAATAAGTTAGTTTTCATTGAGAAGGACGAGCCTATTAGTATGGATGATTTGCAGCAAAGGTTAGCATTGCTGCGCAAAGCCGTTTATTCCAATGATGACAAAAAGGTGCGCGAGGCTATGCACATAGTGGTGCCGACTTTTAGGACACCTGAAGAGGTCAATTGTAAGGCTGAGCAAGCTGTCGAGATGCAGAATGCGAAAGTACTTAGTTAATATGAAAAGAGGTTCACTGAATTGTTCATTAGAAAAGATGATATAAAACCTTTTGAGAAAAAAATATGGCTAGCTTCCCCAACCATGCACGGTGAAGAGCTTAAATACATTACTGAGGCCTATGAAACCAATTGGATGTCTACTGTTGGTGCTAATATTAACGAAGTCGAGCGTATTGCAGCAGAAAAAGCTGGTGTGAAATATGCTGTGGCTCTTGCTGCTTGCACTCCTGCTTTGCACTTGTGTGTGAAGCTGGCTGGTGAAAAGCTATATGGCAAACCAGCCATTAGTCATGGTGCTTTGGAAGGAAAGCGAGTATTCTGCTCCGATATGACTTTTGATGCAACCTTAAATCCTGTTGTTTACGAAGGTGGTATCCCTGTTTTCATCGACACCGAGCGTGACTCATGGAATATGGATCCTATAGCATTGGAAAAGGCCTTTGAAATGTATCCCGAAGTAAAGCTGGTTACCAGCGCAGAGCTTTATGGTTTTAGCGGTGATATCAAGCGAATCAAGGAGATTTGTAAAGCTCACGGCGCTATCCTAATCGAGGATGCTGCTGAGGCTATGGGTGCAACCTGGGATGGTCAGCCCTGTGGTTCCTTTGGTGATTATTCCGCTATTTCTTACAATGGTAATAAGATTATTACAGGTTCCGCTGGTGGATGCCTACTTACTAATAGCCTTGAGGATGCCAATAAAGCACGCAAATGGTCTACCCAGTCTCGTGAAAACGCTCCTTGGTATCAACACGAAGAAGTAGGTTATAACTACCGCATGAGCAATGTGATTGCAGGTGTTGTCCGTGGCCAATATCCATATTTGGAAGAGCATATCGCGCAAAAGAAAGCAATTTACGAGCGCTATAAGGAAGGCCTTAAGGACTTGCCTATAGAGATGAATCCTTTCGATGAAAAGCGCTGTGAGCCAAACTACTGGCTGAGCGCTTTGATTATTAAACCTGAAGCTATGTGTAAGCAGGTACGTGGTGAGCAAAATGTTTGCTACAATCCTGAACATGGCAAGAGCTGTCCTACTGAGATTTTAGAAGCCATTGCTAGCATCAACGCTGAAGGGCGTCCTATTTGGAAGCCCATGCATATGCAGCCCATGTACCGCATGCATGAGTTTATAACAGGGGATGGAAGCGGACGCTGTCGTACTAATGCTTATATTGCTGGTGTAGTAGAAGATGTTGGCGCTGATATTTTCCAACGGGGACTGTGCTTGCCTAGTGATAATAAGATGACTGTGGAAGAGCAGGATAGAATTATTGAAGTAATTAAGAGATGCTTTGAGTGAGGAATGAAACATGTACAAGATCTTTTTCAAAAGAATGTTTGACATAGTATCTTCTGGAGTAGTTCTTGTACTACTATCCCCAGTATTACTATATATAGCTTATTTGGTGAAAACTAGACTAGGCTCTCCAGTGCTATTTACACAGATTAGGCCTGGTAAGGATGGTAAGCTTTTTAAAATGTATAAGTTCCGTTCCATG
>JBJDXD010000037.1:0-14741 GCA_051866495.1 Phascolarctobacterium sp.
CCAGCAATTAAATGTTTAATTCTGTTGGCCGTAATTGCGTTATTTTTTGTAACCGAACTTATTCCCCTCGCAGTTACTGCTACCGCTGGCGCCATTGCCTGCGGCCTGTTAGGCTTGATCCCTACTAAGCAAGTATTTAGCGGTCTGTCTAACTCCACCGTAGTTTTGTTCGCTGGCATGTTCGTAGTTGGTGCAGCCATGTTCTACACCGGTCTTGCTCAAGCTATCGGTAACACCGTTGTTAAGATGGTTGGTACCGGTGAAAACAGCTTGATGTTTGGCTTGATGGCCGTTGGTACCTGCTTGTCCGCCGTATTGTCCAACACCGGTACTGCAGCTTGCTTGCTCCCCGTAGCACTGGGTATCTGCGCCTCTGCTAAGATTCCTGCTTCCCGTCAGTTGATGCCTCTGGCATTTGCTTGCGGTTGGGGCGGTATCATCACCATGGTAGGCACTCCGCCTAACATTATCGCTACCGGCGCTTTGACTGCTGCAGGTTTGGAGCCCTTTGGCTTCTTCGAATTCGCTTGGATAGGTATTCCCGTTTCCGTAGCAGGTATGCTCTACATGATGTTTGTAGGCAAATATTTGCTGCCGAAGCAAGAATTGTCTGCTGATCAAGAAATCGAGCAAGAAATCGAAGCTAACGAAACCTCTAAGAACAAGATGATCATCTCCGGCGTTATCCTGTTGGCCGTTGTTTTGGTAATGGCTCTGGGTATCAAGGGTATCACCTTGGAAATGGCAGCAGTTATCGGCGCCTTGGTTTGCGTACTGACCGGTTGCTTGACTGAAAAACAAGCCTATGCTTCTATCGACTGGGTAACCATCTTCCTGTTCGCAGGTATGATGCCTGTATCCAGCGCTATGGATAAGACCGGCGCTGGCAAGCTGATCGCTCAATGGACCGTTGGCCTCATGGGCGGCACTCCTTCTCCGTTGGTTGTAACCGCAGTTCTGTTCATTTTGTCCTGCGGCTTGACTCAGTTCATGTCCAACACTGCATCCGCAGCCCTCTTGTGCCCCATCGGTGTTGCAATTTCCAAGCAATTGGGCGCTGACCCGAAGGCCGTTCTGATGGCTATCGCTGTTGCAGCCTCTTGCGCATTTGCAACTCCTGTAGGTACTCCTCCGAACACTCTGGTGCTCGGCCCCGGCGGCTACAAATTCATGGACTATGTAAAGGCTGGTACTGGTTTGGTATTGGTTGCCTTTATCGTATCCTTGGTTGTTATCCCGATGGTATGGCCCTTCTTCCCCGGTAAATAAATCGCGTATAGCACGTCATCTGCTTCATCATAGCTCCTTGACGTACCTATAGTACGCCTGCGTCGCTATTCTTCGCATCTAACGCACTCTCCGCGATTTAAGGAAAAGTAATTAGTAATTTAAGCCTGTCACTTAAGTGTGGCAGGCTTTTTACTTTTTTGTGAAATATTGCTTTAAAAAAAGGATTTTCGCTTCTGCTAGAAGAATAGAATATAGTTACGAATCTAATAATAAATTCGCAAAGGAGGATGACCATGCTGATTGGCGTTGGTTGTGATGTGATAGAGATTGCACGGGTGAGGAAGGCAATAGAGCGTGATGCTTTTTTGCAGCGAGTTTTTGCCAAGGAGGAGATTGCCTATTGCATGAGCCGTGGCGCGCAAGCAGCGGCTAGCTTTGCTGCCCGCTTTGCGGCCAAGGAGGCCGTGCTCAAGGCTTTGGGAACGGGCCTGCGTGGCGGCGAGCTTCAAGAAATCGTCATTACCAATGATGCTTTGGGCAAGCCCAGTGTGCAGCTATTGGGCTATCACGCAGAGCTGGCGGCGCAGCTTGGAGTTAACAATATAGCTATTAGTATGAGCCATAGCCGAGAAACTGCTATGGCATATGTAATAATGGAGGGATAATATGAAGCTAGTTACTGCCCAAGAGATGAAGGAAATAGATAAGCTTGCTACGGAAAAATATGGTGTACCAGGATTGGTCTTGATGGATGCGGCCGCCAAGCAGGTGGCTGATGCGGTGGTAAAAATATTAAGCGAGGAGGCCGATGCAGCAAGAAGTAGCTCTGGCTTTGGCGCCGAAGGAGCCGCAGGCAGCGCTAGCGCTCAAGCAGTGTCCTTGGGAAAAGTTGTGGTGCTTTGTGGCGGCGGCAATAATGGTGGCGACGGCTTTGGTGCTGCTCGCTGGCTGCTGAGCTATGGCATTGAGGTTAAGGTGTTTTTGGTTGGCACTCCTGTGGAAAAAATTTCAGGGGACGCCGCCAGCGAGTTGGCCATGTTTAAGGCAGCCGGTGGCAAGCTAAAAGAGTTAGCCAGCGAGGAGGATTGGCTCACCGCTGAGCTGGCGCTGGAACGGGCCAGCGTAGTGGTGGACGCCATACTTGGCACTGGCTTTGCCGGCGAGCTGCGCCCGGCGGCAAGGCGTGCCTGCCAGCTAGTGAACCAGCTGGCTAAGTGCGTTGTGGCTGTGGACGTGCCCACGGGCGTTAATGCTGACGATGGCTCCGCTGCTGAGGACGCAGTGGAGGCGGAGCTTACTGTGACCATGGCTTTGGCAAAAACAGGCCTTTTGCTTTACCCTGGCAAAAGGCTGTGTGGTTGCATTCTGGTGGCCGGCATAGGCATGCCGGACAAGCTTTTGGCAGAGTACCCAAGCCACAAATATCGTATCACGGCGCCCATGGTGCAGCGTCTGCTGCCCCTGCGCGCCGAGGACGCCCATAAGGGCGACGCAGGCCGCGTTGTTGTTTGCGCCGGTAGCCCTGGCTTCACTGGGGCAGCAGCGCTAGCTAGCCATGCTGCTGTGAAGGCGGGCGCGGGACTGGTGTCCCTGCTCACGCCCCTTTCCAGTCGGGAGGTTTTGGCTGTGAAGCTGACGGAGGTCATGGTGCACGGCTTACTAGAGCGCATGCCGGGCGTGCTGGGCAGTGCAGCTGCCAGCGATGTGCTGGCGCGTGCCAGCAAGGCCGATGTATTGGCCATCGGCCCCGGTCTAGGCCTGAGCGACAGCACTCAGCAAACAGTGCGAGATATTTTAGCTAAGGCAGAGGTGCCCGTGGTTATTGATGCGGACGCTATTACAGCTCTTAAGGATAATACGGAGCTTCTGACTAAAATGGAAGCTCCTAAGGTGCTCACGCCTCACGCAGGGGAGATGGCACGCTTGACTGGACTTTCTGTTGAAGAAATCAATAAGGATAGAATCAATACTGCTCATAAATTTGCGCTAGCATGGCAGGCTGTGGTAGTTTTGAAGGGCGCACCGACTGTTGTTGCTTGTCCTGATGGCACTGTGTATCTTAATAGCACCGGTAGCAACGCTTTGGCTACCGGTGGCAGTGGCGATGTCTTGACCGGTATTATCGCTGGTCTTGTAGCCCAAGGAATTTCCATTGCCGAGGCAGCAGTTTGCGGCGTGTACCTACATGGCTTGGCTGGAAGCTTAGCTTGCAGTAATGTGGGACTTTCTGCAGGCGAAATTGCTGCATTTTTGCCTAAAGCTAGGGGATTTGTCCAGAAGGAAGCAGCAAAAATTTGCACTGGCGCCGTAAAAATGGTAAAATAAAATATTAGGTTTTCTTTATAAATTCGTGTTTAAGTGGAAGAGGTGGCACTGTGCGTAGAATAATACTATTGGCTCTGATGGTCTGTATGCTGCTTACGGCAGCGGTAGCCCAAGCGGCCCAGATTACAGATGTAAAATGGGGCGTTGATAAGAGCAATGTGCTGCGTTTGGTAGTTGATGTTACCGATACAGCTGGGTATGCGGTGGAGCTGGTGGGCTCTAAGCTGAAGCTGACTGTGAATGCTAAGGCGGCAGGTCAGATTCCCAAGGTGAAAAAAATAAAAAGCACTCTGGCTGATGAGCTAAGGGTTGTGGATGGTGGCAGCTTTACAGAGGTGCATTTGCCTTTAAATCAGCAAATTAGTAGTAGCGATTACAAGGCCTTTGTACTAAAAAAGGACCCCAAGACAGGTCGTCCCTTTAGGGTAGTGGTTGATGTGACTGCGGCTAAAACAGGTACTGGTTCTAGCACTGCTGCTCCTTGGGCAGCTAACACAAGCGGCAAAGTAAATGTAAGCAACAAGCCGGTTGTGGGCTCACGTCCGGTGAAGGGTGGAGCAGATACTAATCAGGTGGTTACAAAGTCCAGTAGTAGTACACCGGTGATATCCCCCCAAAAGCCATCCTCCAGTCAGGGTAACACTGTTGTTTCCAAGGGTGGCTCTAAGGTTATTACCGTGAATAAGTCCACAACAAACTCCAAGGATAGCAAGACAACTAAATCCGGCAAATCCATCAAGGAGGACGAACCCCTAGCCATTAAGAGCAAGACTAAGTTCCGTACGGGCGGCGGCATTAAGGGCAAGATTATTACCCTTGACCCAGGTCATGGTGGCAGTGACCCTGGCGCTATTGGTGCCAGTGGCCTTAAGGAAAAACAAATTACCTTGGAAATTAGTATGCGTGTGAAGGAGCTCTTGGAAAAAGAGGGGGCTAAGGTATATATGACTCGTACCACTGATGTGGATGTATATGGTCCTAATGCCAGCGATAGAGCGGAGCTTCAGGCAAGAGTTAATGTGGCTGAAAAAAATAATTCTGATTTATTCCTGAGCCTGCACATCAACTCCTCTGTGAACAAGAGCGTGGGTGGTTTCTCCAGTTATTATTATCCCAAAACGGATAATGATTTAAAGATTGCTAAGGCCATCCAGGATAAATTTGCCAAGAATTTTGGCGTGGATAATTTAGGCGTGCGCCAAGCTAATTTCTACGTGGTAAAACGCTGTAGCATGCCTGCAACCCTGCTTGAAATGTGCTTTATTTCCAATCCTAAAGAGGAAAAGCTTATGAAGGGCAGATGGTTTCAAAAGAAGACCGCTCGTCTTATCGTAGAGGGCGTAGAAAATTATTTTAAATAAGCAACGGAGGCAGTGTTATGAAAAAAATCTTTTTACTCATGCTGCTTATCTGTGCAGTAGTGATGAATGGTTGTGATTTTGGCAAAAAGGAGCCTGCTCCGGTAAATCCACCCAAGCAGGAAATCAAGCAGCAAAGCTTTATAGTTTATAGGGCTGCTGCAGATGGTCGGGAAAAGCTGTTGCCAGAAAAATTTACGATTAATGATAATGGTAAAACTGTAGCTGAAAATGCTTTAATTGCCTTAGTAAGCACCAAGCCACAGGACGCTAGTATGGAAGATGTGATTCCCATTGGTACTAAGGTACTGGGCTTAAAGATTGATGAGAAGGGTACGGCTTACGCGAACTTTTCTAAGGAGCTATGTAAAAAAGGCCAAGGCTCCTATGGTGAGATGATGCTTTGCTATGCCATTGCCAACACTTTGACGGAGTTTCCCGAAATCAAAAGGGTGCAGATTCTTATTGAAGGCAAAAAGGTGACTACTATCAGCGGGCATATGGATGTGGAAGAACCATTAATTAGAAATAAGGACTTTTTATGATATGAGGAGTATGGCCTGCAGCTTTTTTTGATGAAGCTGTGTTAATGAAGCTGTGTAGGGCCATTACTACCAATTTGGGTGATTTATATGGAAAAATATTTGGCAGACAGTGCTGCCACTGAGACTTTTGGTTGCCTATTGGGTAAGCATTTAGAGGATGGAGATGTGCTGTGCTTAAGTGGTGACCTCGGTGCTGGCAAAACCATGCTCAGTCGAGGTATTGCCACTAGCTTGGGTGTAGCCGCGGATGAGGTTACAAGTCCCACCTTCGCTATTATGAATGTGTACCAAGGGCATGAGCTGGAGGTGCGCCATTTTGATTTGTATCGGCTCAACCGTCCTGAGGAGCTAGAGGATATTGGCTTTGAGGAGTATGCTGGTGGCGAGGGCGTAACGCTGATTGAATGGGCAGAGCTTTTTAAGGAGCAGCTGCCGGAGGATTATTTGCAGGTGGTGCTGCGCCACGAGGGCGATGGACGCCGAGCAGTGCTGAGCGCCCATGGAGAGCGCTATGAACGCTTGCTCAAGGAGGTAGAAGAAGATGCTGACTTTAGCCATTGATACTGCAACAAAGGTGTGCACAGTGGCACTGTGCCGTGAGCAGGAGCTTTTGGCAGAATATACAATAAATATGGGTATGACTCATTCTGAGGGGCTTTTGCCACAGCTGGAGCAGCTTTTAGAGCGTACGGGCATACAAAAGCAGGATATTGAGCTTTTGGCTGTGAGCATGGGGCCGGGCTCCTTCACAGGACTACGCATTGGACTGGCTACAGCGGAGGCCATGGCCTATGCTTGGCAGTGCTGCCTTCATGGTGTGGATACTTTGAAGGCTTTGGCCTATAATATTCAGCTGGAAGGGGTAGTGCTTTCTCCTGTGCTCGATGCACAAAAGGGTAATTTTTACCAAGCCTTGTATGAGTGGCGAGAGGGCAAGCTGGTGGAGCTGGCTCCTGTGGCAGTGGTGAATACCCAGCAGGCGCTGGAGCGTATCGCTCTGCAAGGCAGTCCTGCCTTGCTCATGGGTGAGTGCCAACGGTTGGTGAAAAAATGTCCGCAGGGTCTGCCCGCTTGGCTCAAGGAAGCACCCGCAGCATTATGCATGCCGCGGGCTAGCAGTGTAGCTTGGGCAGCCATGGCAGAGTTTGATGGGGAGGCTGACAAAAAAATCTTTGGCCTAGAGCCATACTATATTAGAAGATCAGAGGCAGAGGAACTGTGGGAGAAGAAGCAACAACAGCAATAACATTTCGTCCTATGCATGAGGCAGATATTCCTGTCATTGTAGGAATTGAAGCCACTGCGTTTTATGATGCGTGGAGTGAGAACATGCTCAGAAACGAGCTTGCTAATCAATTAACAACCTATCTAGTTATGGAGTCCGCCGGTAGAATCATTGGCTATGCAGGCTTTTGGCTAGTGGCTGGCGAAGCCCAGGTTACAAGAGTAGCCGTTGCCGAGGCAGAGCGCGGACAGGGACTGGGAACACGGCTTACTGCTGCTCTAGTAAACAAGGCTTGGGAGTTAGGAGCTGAGGCCATTACCCTAGAGGTGCGTGAGAGCAATTTGGCAGCACAAAAGGCCTATTTTACCTGTGGCTTTGCTAGCGAGGGTGTGCGTCCTAATTATTACGAAGATAATCATGAGAATGCAATAATAATGTGGCTGTACAAAAATGGAGTCTCCCTATAAACGAGGAAGAAAAATGGATCAGAATAAAGATATTTACATCTTAGGAATTGAAAGCAGCTGTGATGAAACAGCTGCTGCCGTAGTGAAAAACGGACGCGAGGTTTTGAGCAATATCATTTCCTCCCAAATTGTTATTCACCGTAAATTTGGTGGCGTGGTGCCGGAAATAGCTTCTCGCAAGCATATTGAAAATATTATGCCTGTAATTGACGCTGCTCTTAAGGAAGCGCAGGTTTCCTTGGAGCAAATTGATGCTGTAGCTGTTACCTATGGTCCCGGTCTTGTAGGTGCCCTTTTGGTGGGCCTTTCTGCTGCAAAATCCTTGGCATGGGCGGCCAACAAGCCCTTGATTGGTGTTAATCATTTAGAGGGACATGTTTTTGCTAACTTTTTAGCAGATGAAGAGCTTAAGCCTCCCTTTATGGCCTTGGTAGTCAGTGGCGGTCACACGGCCTTGTTAAAGGTGACTGGCTACAATAGCTTTGAACTATTGGGCCAAACTCGTGATGATGCAGCTGGCGAGGCCTTCGATAAAATTGCTCGTGTTATGGGCTTGCCCTATCCGGGTGGTCCGGAGATTGAACGTTTGGCACTAAATGGTAACGACGAGGCCATGCATTTTCCTTTGGCAAAGCTTGATAAGCCCTATGAATTTAGCTTTAGCGGCTTAAAGTCTGCCGTTATCAATTATTTGCATAACCAACAACAGGCTGGCCGTGAGGTTAGTTTTGCCGATGTGGCAGCCTCCTTTCAAAAGGCAGTGGTGGATGCTTTGGTTAAGCAGGCCGTGCTTGCCATGCAGGCAACGGGCTATAAAAAGATTGTCTTGGCTGGCGGTGTATCCGCTAACAAGACATTGCAAAATACACTAGCGAAAGCCATGGAGGATATTGGCGCCGAGTTGGTTCACCCAACGCCCATCCTGTGTACGGATAATGCGGTGATGATTGCTTGTCGTGGTCATTTTATGTATCAGGCAGGCATGGAAAGTCCACTGGATTTGAACGCAGTTCCATCACTAAAGCTGGGCTGAACAAATATCCAAACAGTGGAAAAAACTGTGGATATTGTGGATAAGTTAGAGAAAATACCATAAAAATGCCATTTTCTTAGTGGATAAGACTGTGGATATTGTGGATAAATAAGTGGATTATTTCATTTTACTGTGGAAAAGACAGTTTTGAAAAGAAGAGGGGAAACATGCTGAGCAATTTAACAGCAGAACAAAAAAATAGTTTACAAACAATGCAGGCTGTTTTGGGTTTAGCCGCGGATATGGCACACGGCATGGTGACGATTTATCTTCCCTGTGAGGATAAAAAGTTTTTGCAGGTTTATAAGCAGGAGCAGCCACGCACTCAAAAGGGCAGTGTGCGCCCCGATATGACCGGGCGTCGTGTGCGTGTGGTGGAAGAGCCCTTAGTCGCCCGTGCCCTTATGAAGAATATGCCTGTGCGGGGCAAAAGGGAGTGGGAGCTGGGCGTTTTTAACACCATGGAGGTTTTTCCTTTGCGCGATTCACGTGGTCGCTGCTATGCAGCTATTAGCTTTGAAAGCTCCAGCCCTGATGACATCATCATGGCCCAAAGCATGGAGCTAATTTGCAATATGCATCAGGGCTTAGTCGATAATGAGCATTATAAGCGCATGGAGCCCTCCGATGGCATTATGGTCGTTGACCCCAATAAGCTCATTATTGCTGCCAATAATAGAGCAAAGCATATGTTTGATGTGATGGAAATTCCCCAGCTCATAGGCTGTCGTACTAACGATGTGGCTATCAACTGGCCCTTAGTTGGTATGGTTATGGATACAGGCACTGCCGAAAGCAAGGAATTTACCATGCATGATTTGCTTTTGTCCATGCGCGTGCTTCCTGTGGTTCCCAGACCCAAGGGTGGTTGTGCCATCGTTATTTTGCAGGATATTACCGAGCTGCGTAAAAAGGACGAGGAGCTGCTTATTAAATCCGTGGTTATCAAGGAAATCCATCATCGGGTAAAGAATAATTTGCAGACTATTGCTAGTCTCTTGCGTTTGCAGGTGCGTCGTGCCCAGTGCGGTGAAACTATATTGGTGCTGAGAGATTGTATCAGTAGGGTTAATAGTATTGCTATTGTGCATGAGTATTTATCCCAACAGGATTCCGGACTTATTGATGTGGGCAAGGTTGCTAAGGGAATTTATCAAGCAATCATGAGCAGTATGCTAGATCCTGATTTTAAACTGGAAGCGGACTTTTCAGCGGCAGAGGTTCAATTGCCCTCTGATAAGGCTACAAGTATAGCTCTGATTTTGAATGAGCTTTTGCAAAACACTATCGAGCATGCCTTCGAAAATCGAGCTCAGGGTAAGCTCAAGGTTCGCTTTTCTGAAGAGGCCGAAGGGTATGTTTTATCCATTGCAGATGATGGAATTGGTCTACCTGAAGGCTTTCAGATTACTGGCCGCAAAAGCCTTGGCTTAAAAATTATTAAAACAATGGCAGAATCTGATTTACAGGGCTCTTTTACCTTGACTAATAGGCCGGAAGGGGGTACACTTGCATTAGTAAAAATTCCCAAGGCAGGTGAAAAATAATGTTGAAGAAATTAAAAATCCTTCTTGCTGATGATGAGGCCATATTGCGCCTTGATTTACGAGAAATGCTAACCGATGCAGGGCACGAGGTTATTGCTGAGGCTAGCAATGGTGAGGATGCTGTCAAGCTGGCGCGCGAGCTGAAGCCGGAGTTTATCATTATGGATGTTAAAATGCCGGTGATGGATGGGCTAACTGCAGCTAAGCTGATTACAGCAGAAAATATTGCTCCGGTGCTCTTATTAACTGCTTATAGCCAACAGGATATTGTAGAAAAGGCTTCTGAGGCTGGAGTAATAGCTTATTTAGTAAAGCCCATCCGCGAGGAGCAGCTCTTCCCGGCTATGGAAATTGCGGAGAAACGCTTTTTGGAAATGCAAAAGCTGAATGCAGAGCTAGCACAGCTTAAGGATAGCTTAGAAACTCGCAAGCTGCTTGATAGAGCCAAGGGTATTTTGATGGCAGCCCATGGTATGACTGAACAAGAGGCCTATCGCAAGATGCAGCAGTTTAGTATGGCAAAGCGTATTTCCTTAAAGGCTTTAGCAGAAAGCATTATCGCTGCTGCTGCTAAAAAAAATTAATATAGATGCTTTATTAGCAGGTACGTTGCTTTTGTGGACGCGGGCCTGCTATATTTTTTGTATGTGATTAAGCTGCTAGGCATTTAAGAAAAGCAAATTTGCAACAAAATTGTAAAAAAGCAAGAAAAATGAGGAAAAGGTCTTGCATTTTTTCTGGTTATGGATATAATAATAAATGTGATTAGCACTCGGATAAATTGAGTGCTAACAAAAAATTAAAGCTCAAGCGTAATGCAAGCATAAAGAACTCGAAAGGGGTCATGAAAAATGTTAAAACCGTTAGGAAGTCATGTTGTTGTAGAGCCTGTTGTTCAAGAAGAAAGAACTGCCAGTGGCATTTATCTGCCCGATACCGCTGCTAAGGAAAAACCCCAGCAGGGTAAGGTTATCGCTGTTGGTGCTGGTAAATATACCGATAACGGCACCTTGATCAAGCCTGAAGTAAAAGCAGGCGATGAGGTTGTTTTTGCTAAATATAGCGGCACCCCCATTAAGCACGACGGCAAGGATTATCTGATTCTGGAAGAACGCGATATTCTGGCTATCGTTGAGTAATTTGTCATTATAATTTCTATTGATTGATAAAAGGAGCGATTTAAAATGGCTAAAGAAATTCGTTTTAATGAAGAAGCTCGCCGCAGCTTGGAGCGTGGCGTAAATGCTTTGGCAGATGCTGTTAAGGTAACCCTTGGTCCTAAGGGTCGCAATGTTGTATTGGAAAAGAAATTTGGCGCACCCACCATTACTAATGACGGTGTAACCATTGCTCGTGATATTGAATTGGAAGATCCCTTTGAAAACATGGGTGCTCAATTGGTTAAAGAAGTAGCTATCAAAACCAATGATGTTGCTGGTGACGGCACCACCACTGCTACTGTTTTAGCTCAAGCCATGATTAAGGAAGGCATGCGTAATGTTGCTGCTGGTGCTAACCCCATGATTCTGAAAAAGGGCATCAAGAAAGCAGTTGACGTTTTGGTTGATGAGCTGAAGGCTGTTTCCCAAAAGGTTGAAACCAAGGAAGCTAAGGCACAGGTTGCTTCTATCTCCGCTGGTGACGAAGAGGTTGGCCAATTGATTGCTGACGCTATGGAGAAGGTTGGCGACGATGGCGTTATCACCATCGAAGAATCCAAGACCATGGATACTTGTGTAGAAACTGTTGAAGGTATGCAATTTGACCGTGGCTACATTTCTCCTTACATGGCAACCGATGCTGACAAGATGGAAGCTGTATTAAGCAACCCCTATGTGTTGATCACCGATAGAAAAATCAACATGATTCAAGACATTATGCCTGTTTTGGAAAAGGTTGTACAAAGCGGCAGTGAGCTCTTGATTATCGCTGAGGATGTTGAAGGTGAAGCACTGGCAACCTTGGTTGTAAACAAGCTGCGTGGCACCTTCAAGGCTGTAGCTGTTAAGGCTCCTGGCTTTGGTGACCGTCGCAAAGCAATGCTGCAGGATATCGCTACCTTGACTGGTGCAACTGTAATCAGCGAAGAGGTTGGTCGTAAGCTGGATAGCGCAACCATTGCTGATTTGGGTCGTGCAGGCCAAGTTCGCGTAACCAAGGAAATCACCACTATCGTTGATGGCCAAGGCGACAAGGAAGCAATTGCTGCTCGCGTAGCACAAATTCGTGCCCAAATCCCCGAAACCACCTCCGAATTTGATAAAGAAAAGCTGCAAGAGCGTCTGGCTAAAATGGCTGGCGGCGTAGCAGTAATCAAGGTTGGCGCTGCTACCGAAGTTGAAATGAAGGAAAAGAAGCTGCGCATTGAGGATGCTCTGAACGCAACTCGCGCTGCTGTAGCTGAAGGTATCGTTCCTGGCGGCGGCACTGCCCTCTTGCAAGTACAAGCTTCTCTGGCTAAGCTGAAGGTAACCGGCGACGAAAAGACCGGCGTTGATATCGTTAAACGCGCTATCGAAGAGCCCGTTCGTCAAATCGCTTACAATGCAGGCCTGGAAGGTGCAGTTATCGTGGACGCTATTAAACGCAGCCGCAAGGGTGTGGGCTTCAACGCTGCTACTGAAAAATATGTGGATATGATTGCTGAAGGCATCGTTGACCCCACTAAGGTAACCAGAAGCGCACTGCAAAATGCTGCATCCATCGCTGCTATGGTGCTGACCACCGAATCCATTGTAGCTGATAAACCGGCTAAGGAAGGCGCAATGCCCGCTATGCCTCCCATGGGCGGCGGCATGCCCGGCATGATGTAAGCTGTGGCCTAGGCTTTACTAGCATATAAATATGGCTCCCTGCCTGATGTTAGGCGGGGAGCCTTTTATGTATTGGCAATAAGCTGGCATAAGTGTTGCTTTATTTACATAATCAGTGCTTGACTATACTTCTAAGGAAGCATAGAATAGTAATATGCATTTTGAGGCTATAAAGCCTAAAATATAAGGGAGGAAATGTATTATGAACAAGTTTGTGAAATACGCTTTAGTTGGTGTTATGGCTGCCTTTACTCTGTTTGCAGCAGGTTGTGGTGGCGATAAAAAGGAAGAGAAAAAAATTGATATGAATAAGCCCGTTATTGTAGGCGTAAACCCCGGCCCCCATGCCATTATTATGGAAAATGTAAAGAAGATTGCTGAGAAAAAGGGTTTAAAGATTGAAATCAAAGAGTTTAGCGATTTTGTAACTCCTAATTCTGCACTGGCTGCCGGTGAAATTTGGGCCAATAGCTTCCAACATGAGCCCTTCTTGAAGGCTACTATGAAAAAGGAGCCCTCCTTTAAGCTGGCTAATGCCTTTAATACTGCGCTGTTCCCCATTAATATTTATTCTAAAAAATTAAAGCCTGGCGACAAAATTCCTGATGGCGCCAAGATTGCTATTCCTAATGATCCCACCAATGGTGGTCGCAGCATTTTGCTTTTGGCAGCAAATGGCCTGTTAAAGGTTAAAAATCCTAAGGATATCACTACTACTGTTAACGATATTACCGAAAATCCTCATAAATTCCAAATCATAGAGCTGGAAGCAGCGGCAATTCCTCGTTCCTTGGACGATGTAACCTGCGCAGCTATTAACACTACCTATGCTTTAAATGCAGGCTTGAACCCGGCAACTGATCCCATTGTTAAAGAAACAGCTGATTCCTTGTATGTTAATATCGTGGCTGTTCAAGAAAAGACCTTGAATGACCCGCGTCTGAAGATTTTCAAGGAAGCTTATCAATCTAAGGAAAATGGTGATTTCATTAAGACTAAATTCCCTGGCTCCGTATATTTGGGCTGGAAGGAATAATCTTACCTAAATTAAGTTAGCATTTTGGAAGGAAAACGTGAACAATCATGGATCTAGAAGGTCATATAAACATAATTTGGCCCCAGCTCCATGCAATGGCAGAGCCTGCCTTTAAAGAAGCCCGCACGGCTTCTTTTTTGGCAGGCTTTCTGCGCAAGCTGGGCTATAATGTTCAAGAGGGCGTGGGCGGCACCACGGCCGTGGTTGCCACTTTAGCTAGTGGCAAACCAGGTCCGGTGGTGGCCCTGCGCACGGATATGGACTGTCTGCTTTTCAAGCAGGCAGATGGCAGCGAGTGCCCCATCCATGCTTGTGGGCATGATGGGCACATGACCATCGCCTTGGGCGTCGCCCAGCTCCTGGTGGAGCAGGGCTTGCCCTGCGGTAGTGTCAAAATTTTGTGCCAGCCAGCGGAAGAAATTGGCCAGGGTGCGCTGGCTTTGCTTAAGGCAGGCGCCCTTGATGATGTGGACTATGCCTTGGGCTATCATTTGATGCCCAAGGACATGGCTAGAAGTGGACAGATTATCGCGCAAATCAATTGGACGGCCTGCACGCTAATGGAAGGAGAAATCCGTGGGCTGGCAGCCCACGGCTCCCAGCCCCACCTTGGGGTGAACGCTATTGATGTAGGCGCCGCCATCGTCGCTGGGATTAATGCCCTGCATACCAATCCATTATTAGGCGGCAGCGTCAAGACTACGCGTTTTATAGGCGGCGCCGGGTCACTCAACGCAATCTGCGACAAGGTGCAGATTGGATTTGACTTACGCAGCACTTCGAATAGAGAAATGCTGGCGTTGCGCCAGAGAGTCAGTGATGTAGTAGTCAATACGGCAAAGGTGTACGGCGCGGAGGCTCAGTGCCACATTGTGGGCACTTGCCCTGCGGCGGAGGCGGACCCTTCGCTTTTGGCCTTGACCTGCGAAACCATTGTGGATGAGTTGGGGAGCGAGGGGCTTATTCCCTCTGCTTCAATCACAGTGGGAGAAGACTTTAACTTCTTCAAGGAGCAGCGGCCCAAGCTGAAGACGGCTAGCTTAGGTATTGGCTGCGACCTCCTGCCAAGGCTGCATGACCCGGAGATGCATTTTGACCATGCTGCCCTAGCTCCTGCCATAAAGGTTTTGACCACGCTTACCCAAAAGCTTTTACAGAAGAA
>JBJDXD010000038.1:0-2612 GCA_051866495.1 Phascolarctobacterium sp.
CAAGCATTCGCAGACCGGAGCACTTCACAGGTATACCTTTGAGCGATAACGCCTAGACTAATCAACAAACAACAATTTAACAAAAAAAGGAGTGATTCACATGATTAAAACTATTTTTATTGGCGGTATGCACTGCGAGCACTGCGTAAAGGCAGTTAACGACGCCCTGAAGGCCGTTCCCGGCATCACCAGTGTCACCGTTTCCTTAGAGGACAACGTAGCCACCGTTTCCGGCGCTGCCTTAGACGAAGTTGCTATCAAGACCGCCATCGAAGACACCGGCTTTGACGTAATCGAAATCGCCTAAGCCCACATCGCTACGCTGCTAAACAAAGGGCAAAGCCGTTAGTTTAGCGTCACACTATCCTTGGATAGCACAAAGCTCCCTGACTAACTCGACTCTAGCGAGTCTCTATAGGCAGGGAGCTTTTATTTTCCTATTTCAAACCAGTGCGCGCCCTTATACACGATATTGGCGCTCCAAAATTCTGATAAAATAGTGATATGCGCAGAAAACAAAGATTGCACAGCAGGTCCAGGACACAGGCGAAGCAAGGCAAGCACCCAAATACCCAAAATGCTCACTCAACAAAATCGCTGCACCAGAGCGCATAATGAGCTCAATAAGGCCTGCTAGCATGGGCACCAAACCAATACCCATACCCTGACAAGCGTTACGATAAATAAAAATCTGACTCAGGAAAAAATACACCGGCACCGTATAAAGAATATACATATGCGCTGCATCCATAACCTCCTGAGCGGGATTTTCTAGGAAAATGCCAATGATATGCTCACTAAATAAAAACATGCAGGCAGCAGCAAAAAGACTAAAGCCCAAGCTCAGCATGGAGCACTTGCGCACTGCCTCCCTAATCCTATCAAAGCGACGAGCACCATAGTTTTGCGCCGTAAACACCGCCATAGCAATACCTGAGGAAATCATGGGCTGCAAAGCCATTTGCTCCACACGGGTAGCGGCCGTAAAGCCTGCAATCTGTTGACCGCCAAATTTATTACACACTGCTTGCAGCACGATAATACCTAGGCCTAAAACGCTAAATTGCACCGCCATGGGCAAGCCCATACGCAGATGAGCCCAGATTTCAGGACCGTCCAGCTTAAAATCCTTGCGACCGATGTGTAGCTGTGGAAAGCGCATATAAATGTAGACCATACATAAAATTGCCGAAATAGCCTGAGCGATAACCAAAGCAATGGCACTACCCGGTACGCCCCACCCCAAATATAGAATGAAGCACAGAGCCAATGCAATATTCACGATGGATGACACAATAAGAAAATATAAAGGCGTTTTGCTGTCGCCCAAGGAACGCATAATGCCTGACAATAGATTATAGGCCATCATAGCAAAAAGTCCATCCACGATAATCATCACATAGGCCTTAGCATCCGACAAAAGCTCCGCAGGAATATTCATTAGCACCAGTGCCGGATCGATAATCAGATGAAACACCCCCATGATAAACAGGGTAAAGAGCACACTGAGCACAGTGCAGGTGCCAATGCTGCGGCGCATGCCCTCCATATCGCCTGCGCCATAGCGCTGCCCCGTAACCACAGTGCAGCCATTGGATAAGCCTATAGTGAGCACCATGGTCATCATAAAGAGGGGCGTCACTGCGCCTACCGCAGCCAAGGCCTCCACACCAATGGTACGACCCACGATTACCACATCGGCAATATTGTAAAGCTGCTGAAAGACATTGCCTATGAGCAGCGGTATCATAAAGGGCAAAATAAGCTTTAAGGGCTCGCCCTCGGTCATATTATGTAGCATCCAAGCTCACCTCCACGAAGCTAATAACTTAGCAAACCATACTATAACACAAATAATTTTTATTGTAAAGCTCTATATATTTTCTATACTAAACACAAAAAAGAAAGACGTATGCGCTCGCATACGCCTTGCATTTAGTTGTCATTTAAACACGCTCAACATAATTAGTAATTGAGCCGATGCCTTCTATTTCTACCTTAACCTCGTCGCCATCATTCAATAGACCGGAGCCTACAGGAGTGCCGGTGAGGACAATATCCCCTGCATCCAAAGTAAAGCTGCGGGAAATATAGCTCAAAATTTCGTAGGGATTATAAACCATGTTCTTGGTGTTAGCATTTTGCTTTAGCTCCCCATTAACCCAGGATTTGATGGACAAATTGGTGGGATCCAGCTTGGTTTCCATCCACGGACCCAGCGGGCAGAAGGTATCAAAGGATTTAGAGCGCAGCCACTGCAGCTCCTTGCGCTGCAGGTCACGAGCAGTGATATCGTTAGCACAGGTATAACCCAAAATATACTTGGGAACCTCCTCCACAGGCACATCCTTCATCTTCTTTTTAATAACAATGGCCAGCTCCACACCAAAGGCCAGCTCTTCTACAGGCTTAGGCCAAATAATCTTCTCACCGGTGCCGATAACCGTGTGGGAAGCCTTGCAGCACAGCATGGGCTCCTGTGGAACGGCCTCGCCAAACTCGTTGGCGCGCTTACGGAAGTTCAAGCTTACACAAATAATTTGCTTGGGCAAACAGGGCGCCAGAAGAAGCACCTAA
Organism: Phascolarctobacterium sp.; assembly: GCA_051866495.1. Taxonomy (GTDB): domain Bacteria; phylum Bacillota; class Negativicutes; order Acidaminococcales; family Acidaminococcaceae; genus Phascolarctobacterium_A. The sequence continues at coordinate 2,578 of JBJDXD010000038.1, forward strand.
TCCATTATATAAACATCCTCAGTGATTTGCCAAAA
>JBJDXD010000039.1:0-2593 GCA_051866495.1 Phascolarctobacterium sp.
GACGTCGCCCTCTCAAGGCGAAATCAAGGGTTCGATTCCCTTTAGCGCTACCACGAAGACAAACTCCACTCTAGCGATAGGGTGGAGTTATTTTTTGCATTTTTTACTAGAGAAGATTGAAAATAAAGCCTAGTTGTGATAAGATTATTTATGAAAATAATCCAAGTATTCGTAATGATGTATATGTTTTTCGAATTGAAACCTGGTGATTAATAATGTTTAATAATCGTCATAGTAAACCATATTGCTCGCAAAAAGGGGCGATTATGGTTTTTTTTGCTTTATTACTACCGATATTTTTTGGCTTTGTGGGCCTAGGGTTTGATATTAGCACTGTGTATGTACATAAGGGTAAGCTGCAGGACATTGCCGATGCTTCAGCTCTAGCTGGAGCAGCCCATTTAGGGGAGGAAGGCGATGCCGTTAAGCAGGCTGTGGCAGCCTTTGTGAAGGCCAATGGTCTTGCTATAGCTGATAATGAGTTATTGCACGTTAGTGGCGATGGCTGGTCCAGCTTGCAGGAGCTTGGTGATAAACAAAATTTGCGCGTTGCCTATGGAGTAGTCACTGTTAACGATAAAGAAAGGCTTAGAGTGCGCATTGATAAGCGGGTTGCCATGCCCTTTATTTCCGTTTTAGTTCCCAGCTGGCACAAGGGCATGCCCGTAATGGCCGTGGCTGCGGCAGAGGGTAATGTGGGGGACGAGCCTGTTTTTAGAATTATCGGTAGGAACGGCGTTTACGACCATTTCTTCAATTTGAGTGGTGCCAGCGCTGAGGGCGACCCTGATAAATGGATAAAGGGCAGTATTTACGCAGGTAATATGCTGCGAGCGTCTTATAAACAAAATAATCCCCAACAAGCAAGAAATATGCTGTCCGTGGATGGTTATATTTTTGCAGATATGATGAATACTGGTTTACCCTTAAAGAACGGGGTTACCGGAGCTAATAATAATCCAAGTGATGATAGAGTTTTTCGCAGTGATTATGTGCGTCGAAAAAATGGTGATACTTGGCTATCTGGCATGAGTGCTTTGACTAAAAGCGATTATAAGGGGGCTAGCTGGAGTGGTACAGCGCAGGAGCTGGCGGAGCAGAAGCTGAGCGAGTATTCCAGTACCTTAAGCTCTATGATAGCGAGCGGCGAATATAAACGCATGGCTATGAATAAAGAGGGAAACTGCAGGTATATTTGTAATCAGGCTGTAAAGAAAGATTTAGATGCTAGAGGAATAATAGTCCCTGATTTAAAATTCGAGAGAATCAATGATAAGGGCGTAGAAGAGAATAGCTGGATGGGCAAAACCTCTCAATACATGAACCACCAATACAGTAATATAGACTATGGTCAGGATAATATAAATGTACTCTATGTAGAAATCCAAGGGGATAGTACCGAGCAGGATTTGGAATTAGGCAGGGAAGGTGCTGTTTGGCTTGGCGCATATCCAAAAACTGATAAGCTTAAAAGTGTAGATTTATTAATTGTTGAACTCAAAACAAATCCGACTACCGAGCAAATAGGCCAAGGACTTTCACCGGACAAACTAACCGGCAGCTTCATTATTATGCCTGGTAGTAGCGGCTGCAAATTTGGAGCAATCTATAGTCAGGCCAACTTAGAAATTCGTGCACCTTATAACCAAAAGGATGATGGTAACAGTAATTCTTTTACAGGGCCTGTATTCAGCGAAAAATTTGTTTCTTTTTCCTACGATGACAAATGCGGTGGCGGAGGCAGAGCACATCCTCATTTTGGAAAAGATGCTGTAATTGCTGCCAACGTAGTGTTGTTTGGTTATGGGTATGAAATTGGACCTAATGTTGTTGTTGATGAAAAACATATGGGTACCCATTTTTACGATGATTTAACTAACTATAAAACCAGTACCGGCACAGGTGAGTTACAGGATAATTGGTGGGAAGCAGGTATTGCAACTGTGGACCAGCTGAGGCATTCTAACCAGCTTTTTGATATGAGTGGCTTTAATTTTCATGATGAGCAGTATGTGAAGGATAATCCTGGAGCTCAAAATGAAATCGAGCTTTTGAAGAGCTTGTGGGCAGCCATAGATGGTAGAGATCATATCTATATGGAAGACCATAATAACAAGATTAATTTGCAAGGTTCTTTGTATGGCGATTATGGACGCTGGCCTACCGAGTTCGGTAACGGCGGTGGCAGTGATAGCAACAGTAGCATTCGCATGTGTACCTTTGATGGTCGTGAAGATGCTGGAACAAGTACAACAACAACCTTGAAATTAGTAGAGTAAAAATGGTTTAAAGCATCAATTTAAGCGTGTTTTAGAACAAAAATAAGCACTTTGTAGCAGGTTTTGAGAAATTTTTGAGAGCCTTCAAAGCCTGTATACAAAGTGCTTTTCTTTGCAACGGAGCCTAGTGTTCACACAAAAATTGTTAAAAAAGTTACGAAAAAGGTGTTGACATAATTTGGGGTGCGTGGTATTATATACAAGTCGACGCGATACGGCACAGAATGAGAGCCAAGGTCGCTAGACCAGTTGGACCTTGAAAACTGAACATTGAACCTATTAAAAAGCGAATGTGCGGGTCGAGCGCTTTTTGA
>JBJDXD010000040.1:0-13483 GCA_051866495.1 Phascolarctobacterium sp.
ATTTGCTATGTCTACTTAAGAGGTATCATATCAAACGCGGTAGGAAACTTATGTTCGCCTTATTCTCTAACCTGACCATTACCGCAGATTAGGTACTTGGTGCTGGTCAGCTCAGGCAGAGCCATAGGACCGCGAGCGTGGAGCTTTTGGGTGCTGATACCAATTTCTGCACCAAAGCCAAATTCATTGCCATCGGTGAAGCGAGTGGAAGCATTCACATACACTGCTGCTGCGTCCACAGTTTTTTGGAAAAGCTGTGCTTGGCCGTAATCATTGGTCACAATGCACTCGCTGTGGCCCGTACCAAAGCGGGCAATATGCTCCATAGCTTCCTCGATGGAGTCCACAATCTTCACAGAAAGACGCAAATCCCCATATTCCGTTGCCCAATCCTCCTCGGTAACGGGCACCACCGCCTTATCAAAGCCCTGCACGCCCTCGTCACCGCGGATTTCCACGCCTGCCTCAGCATACTTAGCCAGCATAGCCGGCATAAATTTTGCCGCTGCATCCTTGTGTACCAACAGGGTTTCCATAGCGTTACAAACGGAAGGACGCTGCACCTTTGCATTATAGGCAATCTTCACCGCCATCTCCACATCAGCGCTGGCGTCCACATAGGTGTGACACACGCCGGCACCAGTTTCAATAACGGGCACGGTAGCATTCATAACCACCATTTTAATGAGGCCTGCACCACCGCGGGGAATGACCACGTCCACAAGGCCATTCAAATGGATTAAATCCTGCACTGCCTGACGATCGCTGGTGTCGATAAACTGAATGGCACCCTCAGGAAGCCCTGCCAAGGTAGCAGCCTCACTTAAAATCCCTGCCACTGCCTTATTGGACTCCATAGCTTCGCTACCACCCTTAAGCACTACGGCGTTGCCGGATTTTAAGCATAAGCCAGCTGCATCCGCAGTTACGTTAGGACGCGCTTCGTAAATAATGCCAATAACTCCCAATGGAACACGCACCTTCGTAATCTGTAAGCCATTAGCCAATGTTTTACCATCCAGCACATTGCCCACAGGATCAGGCAAATTAGCCACCTGACGCAATCCATCCGCCATGCCCTCAATACGTGCAGCAGTAAGCTTTAAGCGATCCAGCATGGAGCTCTTCATACCCTTAGCTGCAGCGCGCTCCATATCCAAAGCATTAGCTGCTAAAACTTCATCTTGCTTATCTAAAAGCGCCTGCGCCATGGCCAAAAGTGCTTTATTTTTTACAGCTGTGCCAGTTACAGCCAGCTTGGCAGCTGCCTTTTTGGCGGCACTAGCCTTAGCTTTTACAAGTTCATAAGTATCCATTTGCATCCCTCACTCGTAGATAGGTGCCCTCTAAAATAGCGAACACGAATTATTGCAAAATAACTAGATCGTCACGATGAATAACCTCATCGAAGTTTTTATGACCTAAAATATTCTCTATATCAGCGGACTTACAGCCCTTGATTCTGTCTAATTCACTGGAGGTATAGTGCACTAAGCCCCTAGCCAGCTCATGACCTTCCTTATCAATAACACTCACCGTGCTACCTGTTTGGAAATCGCCCATTACTTGGCAAATACCTGCCGGCAAAATGCTGCAGCCACCGGCCTTGCGAATGGCCTTAGCGCAGCCATCGTCCACCACAATGCTGCCTTGAATTTTGGCACCGAAGGCCAGCCAGCGCTTGCGAAACTGCAGGCGATTTTCACGGCTCACGAAAAGGGTACCAATTTCTTCGCCCTGCAGGATACGGGGAATGGCATTCTTTTCGGTGCCGCTGGCAATAACCAGCTGAATACCACTATTAGTAGCAGCCTTAGCTGCTTGGATTTTCGTTGCCATGCCACCGGTACCACGGGATGAGCCCACGCCTCCGGCACTGGCTTCTATCTCAGGTGTAATTTCCGGCACCGTGTGTACCAGGGTTGCCTCTGGATGGGTCGCAGGATTAGCAGTGTAGAGGCCATCAATATCGGAAAGAATAATAACCAAATCAGCATCCACAATGCCCGCAACTAAGGCCGACATATTATCATTATCGCCTATCTTCAGCTCATCCAGCGCCACTACGTCGTTTTCGTTAACAATGGGGATAACGCCCTGTTGCAACAGCGTCATAAAGGTATTGCGGCAATTGGTATAACGATGACGGTCAATGGCCTCGGTGCGCGTAATGAGCACCTGAGCCACGATTTGGCCGTAATCTGCAAAGAGCTTTTCGTAGGTGTGCATCAAAACGCCCTGCCCCACAGCAGCGCAGGCCTGCTTACCGGGAATGGTGGAGGGCTTAGCGGGTAAGCCCAAGCGATCCACACCCACAGCCACAGCACCACTGGAAACGAGAATCATTTCCTTGCCCTGATTTTGTAAATCGCTCAGCTCCCTGGCTAAGCGGTCAATTTGACTAAAATTGCGCTTGCCATTGGCATAGGTAATAGTGCTTGTGCCAACCTTCACCACAATTCGTTTAGCCTTTTTTAAGGCCTCACGGCAGGATTTACCCTCTCCCATAATCTCACCTGTTTCTTAATTATTATCCTTATATTCAAAGACCATATCGCGAATACGCACGCTTTCGCCCTCTTGCACTCCCTTTTCCTTCAGGGCTTCGTCAATGCCCAAGCGTTTCCAAATCAGCTGGAAGCGATACAGCGCTTCATCATTATCAAAATTAGTCATAGCTACCAAACGCTCGATATTCTTGCCACGCACCTCCCAATCAGTGTCGTTGCCCTCCACGATTTCGTAGCTATCAGGATCAATCTCGTCAAAACGAGCCAAATCCTCCTCATCCTCTTCGGGCTCATATTGAAGCAACAAATCATAGGCTTTATACATCAGCTCTCTCAGGCCCTCACCAGTAGCAGCGCTGGCCTTAAAAATTTCGTAGCCCTTAGCTTCCACATATTCCTTCAAGCGCTCAAAATTCTCCTGAGCATCGGGCAAATCCATTTTATTAGCCACTACTAGCTGCTTGCGACGAGCTAAGCGCTCGCTGTACTCAGCCAGCTCATTATTGATTTTATCAAAATCCTCGATGGGGTCGCGACCATCCACGCCAGCCACGTCCACAATATGCAGCAGCACCTTAGTGCGCTCCACATGACGCAAAAAGTCGTGGCCCAGACCCACTCCCTCATGAGCACCTTCAATCAGGCCGGGAATATCTGCCAAAACAAAGCTGCGTTCCTCATCCAAGCGTACCACGCCCAAAACCGGGGTCAAGGTGGTAAAGTGATAAGCAGCAATCTCCGGACGAGCAGCGCTCACCTGGGCAATAATGCTTGATTTACCCACGCTGGGATAGCCAACCAGGCCTACATCCGCCAAAAGCTTCAGCTCTAGCTTCAGCCAACGATTTTCACCGGGCTCACCCTTTTCAGCAAAGGTGGGAGCACGATTGGTGCTGGTAACATAGCAAGCGTTACCCTTGCCACCGCGGCCGCCCTTAGCAGCCACATATTGCTGTCCATCCTCAACCAAATCCGCCATCACGGCACCAGTAGCATCGTCGCGTACCAAGGTACCCATGGGTACCTTCACAAAAACAGTGTCTGCACGCATGCCAGTGCAGTTTTTAGTGCCACCCTGGCCACCACGCTTAGCCACATATTTACGCTTATAACGGAAGTCAATCAAGGTGTTGAGATTTTTATCCGCAACTAAAACTACGTCGCCACCACGTCCGCCATTACCGCCGTTGGGACCACCCTTTTCTACAAATTTTTCACGACGGAAGCTACTCATACCGTCGCCGCCGTCACCAGCTTCTACATAAATTCTCGCTCTGTCAATGAACATGCTTTTTCTCCTCTATACTACAAAAATAAACTTAAACGACATGAAGCCCTCTATTTTGCCTTTGCTCTAAGCAGCAAGCTAAAAAAGGGCAAATTTCCACTTATACATATTATAGCGTGAGTTGCTAGCTTTATGCAATGGTGTAACAGTGAATTTTTCGTAGCTAGCTAATCTTTAGCAGTTCATGCATTTAATATTTACCAATGAACTGGTAAATCCTTGTTTTCACTAATCACAAATGTCATCATATGCCTTACACCTCTCTTGATACACAACGCCAAAGCAGCTAAAGCAGGCCATGGCTTATATTCTTAATCAATACATAGCACATGCAGCTTGTGAGCTTTTACATAGCTCGATATTTTGCAAGTATTATATCATAAATCATCTATTTCGTCTAAATCCACTATGGCATGCCAATTATCACTTGTCCTAATTTATCAGATTGTCCCATAGATGTACACTTTCCACTCACAGTGTACACCAAACGTACAATTTACATTTTTTAAAATTTTTCTCTTGACAAATTACTCTTAAGTTGTCATAATGTAGAGAACACAGTGAAGTGTTGTTACCAAAATTCATACTCATCACAAATGCAAGGACCGGGAAAATTCCTCCAAGATGGCTTTAGAGAGACGGCGTTAGGTGCAAGCCGCCACCTATTGGAAGAAGAAGCTCACCCGCGAGCAGCCATTCTGAGAGCTTTTTACTTTAGGAATGGACGCACAACAGCGTTATGTCTCCGAGCGGCTAGCTTGGAAAGAATGAAGTACAAATTAGGGTGGTACCGCGAAGTATATTCGCCCCTATCTGCTTAAAGCAGGTAGGGGCTTTTTTAATGTGTTATTAAACTATTCTTACTATATTATTACATTGGAGGTTTTATTCTATGGGAATGACAATGACAGAAAAAATTCTTGCGAAGCATGCTCATCGCGACAGCGTTAGTGCTGGCGATTTGCTAGTTTCCCAAGTTGATTTGGTATTAGCCAATGATATTACCGGCCCTCCGGCTATCAACGAATTCGAAAAAATCGGCAAGCCCGTTTTTGACAAGGACAAAATTGCCCTGGTTCCCGACCATTTCTCCCCCTGCAAGGATATCAAATCCGCAACCATGTGCAAGCAAATGCGCGACTTTGCTCGCAAGCACAATATCACCAACTATTTTGAGGTCGGCCAAATGGGTATCGAGCATGCCCTGCTGCCGGACAAGGGCCTTGTAGCTCCCGGCGAAATCGTTATCGGTGCCGACTCCCACACCTGCACCTATGGCGCGCTGAACGCTCTGTCCACTGGCATGGGCCAAACTGATATTGGCTGCGCTATGGCCAGCGGCACCACCTGGTTCAAGGTTCCCCAAGCTATTAAGGTTAACCTGACCGGTAAGCTGCCCAAGTATGTAAAGGGCAAGGACATCATCCTCACCATTATCGGTATGATCGGTGTGGACGGCGCTCGTTACCAATCCTTGGAATTTACCGGTGAAGGCGTTGCTGAGCTGTCCATGGCTGACCGCCTGACTATTTGCAACATGGCCATTGAAGCCGGTGGCAAAAACGGCATTTTCCCCGTTGATGAAAAGACCATCGAGTTCCTCAAGGAGCGCGGTGTAACCCGTCCTTGGGAAGCTGTTACTGCTGATGCAGACGCTGAATACTCCCGCGTTATAGATATTAAATTGGATGAGCTGGTGCCCGTTGTTGCTTATCCCCATCTCCCGGAAAATACTCATCCTGCTAAGGAAGGCCATAACATTAAGATTGACCAAGTCGTTATCGGCTCCTGCACCAATGGTCGACTGGAGGACCTGGCCCAAGCAGCTGAAATTCTCAAGGGTCGTAAGGTTTGCGAACATGTTCGCATGATTATCATTCCGGCAACCCAACAGATTTACCAAGCAGCTATGCATCTTGGCTACATTGATACCTTTATCGAATCCGGTGCTGCCGTATCCACTCCCACCTGCGGTCCCTGCTTAGGCGGCTACATGGGCATTTTGGCAGCAGGCGAGCGCGCTGTTTCCACCACCAACCGCAACTTCCGCGGCCGTATGGGTCACGTGGACAGCGAGGTTTATCTGGCCAGCCCCTATACCGCAGCAGCTAGTGCAATCACTGGCTACATCACCAGCCCCGAGGAGGTAGTAAAATGAGCAAAGTATGGCGTTATGGCGACCACATTGATACTGACGTAATCATCCCTGCAAGATATTTAAATATTACTGATTTCACCGAGCTGGCAGAGCATGCTATGGAAGACTCCAAGGAAAATTTGGTAGAAAACTTCGCTGCCGGTGTTAAGGTGGGCGACTACATCGTTGCCGGCAAAAACTTTGGCTGTGGCTCCTCCCGCGAGCACGCTCCCGTTGTATTGAAGGTTAAGGGCATTAAATGCATCGTTGCTGACAGCTTCGCCCGCATTTTCTATCGCAATGCTATTAACATCGGCCTGCCCGTACTGGAGATTGGCAAGGATGTAGAAAAAATTCAGCCCGGCGACACCATTGATGTGGATATGGCCAAAGGTGAAATCACCATTGTCAATAAAAATATCGTTATCAAAACCAAACCCCTGCCGGAATTTATCCAAAAAATTGCTGACTGCGGTGGCTTGATTAACTACGTAAAAGGAGAAAACGCATAATGAAAATTTGCTTACTGCCGGGCGATGGCATCGGTGCAGAAATTGTAGACGCAGCTGTTGAAGTATTGGATGCTGCTGCCAAGAAATTTGGCTTTGAAATTGAATATGACAAGCAGCTCATCGGTGGTTGCGCTATTGATGCAACTGGCGTTCCCCTGCCAGAGGCTACTGTAGCTTCTGCCAAAGCAGCTGACGCAGTGCTGCTGGGCGCCGTTGGCGGCCCCAAATGGGATAATGTTGACCCCTCCATCCGTCCGGAGAAGGGCCTCTTAGGCATTCGCAAGGCTTTAGGTCTGTACTGCAACCTGCGTCCCATGACCGTTTCTAAATTCACTGCTCACCTGTCTCCTCTGAAAACTGAGCGCGCTGAGGGCGCAGACCTTTTAATCGTGCGCGAGCTCACCGGCGGCATCTATTTTGGCGAGCACAACGAAGCTCATATTAATGCTGACGGCGTTGAGGAAGCCAGTGACGTAGAGCTCTACACTCGCCCCGAAATCGAGCGCATTGCTCGCTTTGCCTTTGAAGCTGCTAAAAAACGCCGTGGCAAGGTTACCAGCGTTGACAAGGCCAATGTACTGGGCTCCAGCCGTATGTGGCGCAAAATCGTAGCCGAAATGCAGGCTAAGGAATATCCTGAAATCGAGCTCAACAATTTCTATGTTGATAACTGTGCCATGCAATTAGTGCTGAACCCCAAGCAATTCGACGTTATTTTGACCAATAATATCTTTGGCGACATTTTGAGTGACGAGGCCAGCACCATTGCCGGCTCCATCGGCCTCTTGCCCAGCGCCTCCCTCGGTGACGGCACCGGCATGTACGAGCCCATCCACGGCTCCGCTCCCGATATCGCCGGTCAAGGCATTGCTAACCCCTTAGCAACCATCCTTTCCGTAGCTATGATGCTGCGCTACTCTCTGAACCAAGGCGCTGCTGCTGACGCTATGGAAGCAGCTGTAGACGCTGTTATGGAGCAGGGCTATCGCACTCCTGACCTCTATGCAGAGGGTCTGAAGAAGGTTTCTACTGTAGAAATGGGTCATCTGGTTGCCCAAGAGCTTTTGAAATAATCCTTTCACAATGAGAACAGCAGTCTGAGCGCTCATCCCCTCCTCCAGCGCTCAGGCCAATAAAATGACCCTGCTCACTGAGCAGGGTCTATTTTTATGCTTTTGAATTATATAATCACAGTAACCAATGATACAGCCCGAAGTAAGCGAAGATACTCAAAACCAACACGCCGAAGGCACTAATCATAAACATCTTCACAAAGAGGCTGTGCTGTTCCTCGTAGTTGGCACCGGCAGCGGAGGAATAAGCTGCCAAGGCCAGCGCACCACCAGTGGACAGAGGACTAATGCCCGCCGTATTACTAATCATGGTAATAGCTGTAGCCAACTCCAGCTCGCTGACTGCACCGCCCATTTGAGCTACAATATGGGGAATGGTCGGGATAAGAGTGGGCATAACCACGCCGCTGGTGGAGCTAAACCAGCTCAACAGGCCGGAGCAGATGCCCATGATGGACACAGCAGTTTTTTCGTTCATCACAGAAACCAGAGCTGCACTGAGCATCTTGATACCGCCCTGACCGATAATCAACTGCATCAAAACACCTACACCGGTAATCAAAAGCAGGGTGCCCCAGGGAATGCGCTTAAGGGCTTCGCCCTCATCAGAAACCTTTAGGAAGGAGAGAACCGCTGCCACCGCAAAGCTTACCAAGCCTACGTTGATTTTGAAAACCATAACTAAAATTACCATGGCTACGATGCCTGCTAAAGTAATTTTTTGCTTGCCGTTGAAGGGCGGTGTCTTTTCGTGCACAACGCTTTCATCCATGCGCAGCTTGTAGCCACCTAAGAGAATATAAACTACAATGGCATAAACCGTGGAAGATAAAATACCATTCAGCAAAAACTGGGTTTCGATGCCGGTCAAGCCAAACTCAGCACACAGATTGATACCGATAATGCCCGTTGCTGCCAAGGGAGAAACGCCGCCACCGCTAGCACCAAGCACCGTCAGAGCGGACAGCATAGCCGGATGAATGCCCATTTCTGCTGCCAGAGCCATGGAAAAAACCATCATAATGGCCATGGTGGGCACGGTACCGGGACCAATGGCTGACAAAACCGTCGAAAAAACATAGATAATAATAGGCACCAGATAGACGCGCTTGCCTGCCAAGGACACAACCTTTTTAGCTAATAAATCCAAGCAGCCGTTGATTTGGGCTAGGCTGAACAAATAGGTAACGCCCAAGAGCATGATGAACAGGGACGAATTAAAGCCGCGGATAATTTCCTTATCGGGCACACCGGCCAAGCGCCCCAGCACCAGAGCAAAGGCCACGCACACAAGGCCCGTATTCATCTTGCGGAAGAAACCTAAAAAAATTGCAACTAATAAAAAAGCCAAAGATAATAAGGCCATAGCTACACCTCCACCTTAGGGGCCACTGAGGGCACCACGCCCAGGAAGGCTCCATTTTTTGTAACCTCATATCTTGCATATTACTATACACCTCTTTCTTAATTTTTTCAAATGCTTAGACAAATTTTTTCGAGAGCTTTTAGAAAAAATTTATAAGTTATAGCCTTAGGATAAGCCTGCTAGACTGTTTATTATTTTGTCCATTCGTGATAAAATAGTAATATTATAAGGATTGTAGAATCATACAAAACACGGAGATGAACGACTTGAACCCCTCTATTAATGGTAAACCCATGCATGACCTGCAAATTGAGCAATATTTACATAAGCTGCAACTCACGGATTTGGAGCCAGCAGCTGACTTAGAAACCTTGAAAAAGCTACAGGACGCCCATTTAAAATTTATTCCCTATGACAATTTTGACTGCTTGAACGGGCGTATTACCTCATTAAAGCGTGCAGATATTTTTGACAAGCTGATTATGCACAATCGCGGTGGCATTTGCTTTGAGCTCAACGGCCTTTATAATTGGCTTTTAGAATCCTTGGGCTTTGAGGTAAAGAGCTATGCTGCCCGCTATACGGATAAGCTAGAGGTCTATCAAATTCGTCGTCACCGTGTCATGTGTGTTACCTTAAACAATAAACGTTATCTTACGGATGTGGGCGTAAACAGCGAGAGTCCTCGCGTGCCCTTGGAAATGACTGAGGGATTAGTGCAAAGCGATGGCATCAGCCAATATAAGCTGAGCCGGGACGAGTTCTTTGGCTGGCTGCTCTGGCAAAAGGAAAAAGGTAAGCCTTGGAAACGCCTCTATGGCTTCACTGAGGATCCCATGATTGATAAGGACTTTATTCCTGTCAGCTTTTGGTGCGATGCCCACCCTGATTCACCCTTTATTAAAAATAAAACCCTCTCCATTTTTAGAGAGGATTGTAATATCACTATACGTGGTAATTTTCTCAAGTTTTATCTTGGCGGGCGTGTGAAATATCGCTATAAAATCCGCACCGGTGCCGAATTAAAGGAAATCCTCTGGGAATATTTTGGTATCAATGTAGAATATCAATTGAAGGATGATGGTATAGACTTTGATTGATTTGGTGAACAAAGATGAAGGAAGCGCAATTGGTAGCCAAGCTACCCACCTATACCAAATCCATATTGAAAGCTTTAAATGGCGCTGGTTATGAAGCTTATGTAGTCGGTGGAGCTGTGCGTGACCTGCTGCTAGGTCGCACGCCCGGTGATTATGATATTACCACCAACGCTCATCCGGAACAGGTGCTGGAGCTGTGCCAAGCCAAGGGCTGGCATACCGTGGACCAGCTGGGCCATAATTTTGGCTGCGTGATGATTGTGCTAGAGGGCGAGCCCACGGAGGTGACCACATTTCGTGGCGAGCGTTATGACGATGGCGATGCCCATCGTCCCGCTGCCACATGGTTTTGCGATACCCTGCGGGAGGATTTAAGCCGCCGCGACTTCACTATCAATGCCATGGCGCTGGATATTCATGGCAATGTTTACGATTATCATGATGGACAAGCGGATTTACAAAAGCGCATACTTCGTCCGGTTGGTAGAGCTGTTCAGCGTTATCAAGAGGACGCGCTGCGCATGCTGCGCGCCTGCCGTTTTGTCGCCCAGCTGGGCTTTGACTACGTGCAGGATGGCGTGCCGGGCCCTGCCTGTGGCATGCCCGCCACACCCTACCATCTAGCGCAGGTGCCGGTGTTTCCGGCAGAGCGTTGTCGTGGTCTATCTCTAGAGCGTGTGCGAACGGAACTTGAAAAGCTCCTTGTCAGTGAGCATGCAGGCAAGGGCCTCATGCTGATGCTAGCCACGGGCCTCCTGCAGCAAAGCTGCAGGATACGCCGGGATGGAGTCGACCTTGAGGTGCCCATTCTGCCAGAAGCAGAGCATCTTTTGGGCTTGCCCCAAAATCCGCGTTTCCACATCTATGACACTTGGGAGCACACCCTTTTAGCTATCGATAACAGTCCCCGCGAGCTGGCCATTCGTTGGGCCTTGGTGCTGCACGATTTGGGCAAGGGCCTCTCCACCGTGCGCATCATCAAGCCCGATGGCCAGCCCAGCGATCCGGGCCACGAAGCGCAAAGTGCCAAAATGGCAGAAGCCATTTTGCAGCGTTTGCGCTATCCGGCGGAGTTTGTGCGCCTTGTAGTATGGCTAGTGGCGCAGCACATGCGCTTTGCACCCATGCTGCTCACCGGCGAAAAAACACTGCGGCGCTGGCTGCGCCACGAGGCGCAGAGCGGCATTTTCCGCATGCAGGCACAGCTTGTAGCGGGTTATAAGCTGCTGACGGAGGTTTTCTTAGCGGACATGGGTGCCACACATGCCAGGGAAAACCAGCAGCTGATGACGGAAGGTCGTTCTTTGGGCGACCAGGTCATCGCCATGGCTCAGAGCTCCATGCCTATTGCTACCCAGGATTTGGCAGTGAACGGACGGGAGCTGCTAGCGCTTGTGCCTAAAAATACTATCAAAGAGACCTTTGCTTATTTAATCAATCGGGTGCAGAGCGGTAATTTGCCCAATGAGCATGATGCTCTATTGGCTGCTTTAAAGAAAAAGCTAGCACGCCAAGAGCGTCGCTCTGAGTAAGGTAATACTAACGTTACTAAAGCATAATTTTTATATACATTTGCGTTGAAGTGCAGGCAGAGTCTGAAAAGGAGAATATTATGGATGTACGCAAAACTGTTATCGGCGGCCTTTGCTGCCTAGCCATTTTAGGTGGCGTTAACTATCTTTTAAATCAATACGGCAATGCAGGCATTGCCATTGCTTCCGATGTGAGTACCAGCTCCCTGGGCGGAGCACGCCAATTCGTAGGCAAGCTGGATATTAAAAGCTCACCTTATTTTGCCCAACCCGATATTTATAATATGCAGTCCAACGACCATTTAATTGTACTTTCCCATTATAAAACTAAGCAGCAAAATGATGGCTATAGCTGTGGTCCTGTGGCCGCCAACACAGTAGTAACTCATTTTATGGGCAAGGAGCTGCATATGGATCAAGAGATTTGCCGCATGATGGGAACTAGCCCCACCAATGGCACCACTACCAAGGGTATGGTGAAGTATTTTGAAAAAATTGGCTGGGAAGTAAAATCCTCCGCCAAGGATAAAACTCCTGATAAGTATGAGGATTTCCTGAAATTTGTCAGCGATAATTTAAAGGATAACACTCCCATTATGGTAGAAAATGTGGATTGGGGCGGACATTGGCGCGTAATTATCGGCTATGATACCATGGGCACTGAGCATACAGGTGACGATGTGCTGCTTATGGCAGACCCCTTTGACACTAGCGACCATCTGCAGGATGGTTATAACGTTGTACCTGCAGAACGCTTCTTCTACATGTGGTTCGATAGCCAGCTCTTTAGCAAAAAGGACCAGCTGCGCCAGTGGCTCACCGCTAAACCAAAGGCATAAAAAAGCAGGCTCCGAGCTTACTCGGAGCCTTAATTCTTTATATAACACAATTTTTCAAAATCGATTAGAAGGTATTAGATACGAGTAACAGCGACGACGGCGTACTAGAGGTACGTCTAGGAGCTGTTATGAAGTAGATGATGCCTTATAATCGATTTTATTTTTTTACATGCACTCTTTGATAGCCTTAGCCATACGTCCGATACCTTCTACAATGCGGTCGTCCGGCATATTGGAGAAGTTAATACGCATGCTGCGATCGGTCTTTTGGTTGGGATAGAAGGCATCACCGATTACACCGGCAACCTTCATTTCGATGCATTTGTCAAATACCTTGCGAGCGCTTACGCCTTCGGGGAAGGTGAGCCACAGGAACAGGCCGCCTTCGGGATGAGTCCATTCGGTGCCAGCAGGGAAGTTTTCTTCCATAGCCTTCAGGATGACATCGCGACGATGCTTGTACAGAGCAACGATTTCTTTAACATGCTCGTCCAAATCGCAGCTTTCCATGTAAGCATCAGCAACACCTTGGTCAAAGTTAGAGGTATGCAGGTCAGCGCTTTGTTTAATCTTCACGAATTGGGTCAGCAGGCTGTGCTCAGCAGCTACCCAGCCAAGACGCAGGCCCGGGCAGAAGATCTTGGAGAAGGTACCCAGGAACATTACCAAGCCCTTGGTATCCAAGGATTTCAGGGAAGGCAGAATTACGCCTTCATAACGCAGCTCGCCATAGGGATTATCCTCGATAACGGGCAGGTTGTGCTTATTAACAACTTCCATAAAAGCTTTGCGGCGTTCCATGGACCAGGTGCGGCCAGTGGGGTTTTGGAAGTCAGGAATTACATAGATAAATTTGCAGTTAGGAGTGGTTTCCAGAATTTTATCCAGCTCTTCAGGAATCAAGCCGCCGTTATCGGTGGGAACCTCAACAAATTTAGGTTGATATGCGTTGAAGGCATTCAAAGCGCCCAAATAGGACGGACTTTCGCACAGTACAACATCGCCGGGATCCAGGAACAGTTTACCAGCGAAGTCCAGGCATTGTTGGGAACCGGTGGTAATCAGGATATCATCAGGGTCTACTTCAGTATGATATTTGTCAGCCATGAACTTAGCAATTTTAGCA
>JBJDXD010000041.1:0-13169 GCA_051866495.1 Phascolarctobacterium sp.
TTTGACGCGCGCATCTTTATGCTATATGTAGGCATGGTGTGTAAATCCTTTCTTTAACTGTAAAATTGTAGTTTGTCTAACTGATGTAAGTACATTAGTAAATCCGCAATTAGCAAATCAGCCGCTCGCGACGACTTTTCTTACGCGAATTTCGTGGGGTACAATAAGGCCCCTGCGGGGTACTATTTGGCTCGCAAAACAATTCACTCATTCGAACCCTTGGGACCATTGTACCAGCCACTCATTCGCTAAAAAGTCAAGCTCGCTTGCTGATTTGCTAATTGCTTGATTTACTCTATTCTTCTAGCAAATCTTCTCCATTGTGAAAATAGAACAATGTATGAAATTGCTCATTACAAATTTCAGTTGTTGATTAGCTAGTTAATGGCTTTACAATCGTATATTCCGAATCGTTAGGTTAAAACAAAGTAGTAAAATATTAATTTCGGCAGAAGCAACTGCAAAGAATATCGCAGAAAATAAACCTGGAACGGCGAACCAAAAGCAGTAACAAAGGGTAGTTTTTCGAGCCCGAACAGATGGTAAAGCCTTTTTTGCTAAGCTTTTTGCGGCGAGGCAAAAAGCGTGCGGACCAGCATGCAATGCTGGTGGGTTTCTTGGCACTTCTTTGCCCAGTCAAAGAAGTGCATATGATGTTAAAGAATATTAAAAAACATGAAATTCGCAATTAGCAATCAGCCGCTCGCGACGACTTTTCTTACGCAAATTTCGTGGGGTTCAATTGGCCTCTGCGGGGTACTATTTGTCTCGCAGAATAATTTACGTTTTCGAACCCTTGAGGCCATTGTACCAGCCACTCATTTGCTAAAAATCACATCTCCTATGCTGATTACTTATTACTCAATTTCAGCTATTTTATCGAGCCTTCGCAAGCGAAAAGCGTATACCTTTGAGCGATAACGCCGAAACAAATCAACAAACTACAATTCATACTTTAATTTTGCTTCAATAAAACAACTCTATGCAACAGCTTTTGGGCGGGCTTGTACATGAGGCCGGCGCCCACGGCAGTGAAGACCATGCCGGGAGCGGCAGCGGCGGTGAGGGCAATCCAGCTGACGCCGGTGATTTGCCACATCACAATACGGGCGAAGAGGGTGCCCAAGGGGCCGCTAATGATAACGGTGAGCAAATTGGTACCGAATAGTGCCATGACGGCACCTGTTATGACGCGGAAGGACATTTGAATGATGACGCTGAAGATGGTGTGGATGCCTAGCATCATGCCCAAGGAGCTGGCCAAGATGCCTGCCAAAATATAGCGCTTAAAGCCGAAGAGGGCGCAGATTAAAACAGCGATGGGTGCGGAGAGCTGAAATTCGCCCCCTGCCACGGGGGAAGGAATTTTCATGCTGCCGGAAAGTAAAATCAGTACTGCTAAAAGAGCTGTGGTGGTAAGATCATGCATCTTCATATTTACGTTAACCTCCAGAAAATTTTAGTTAACTATAAGGCCAAAATATAAGGGCGTAGTGGGAGCTACGCCCTATGTACACTAAAAAAGGTAAAAGTTACCTCTAGAGCATGGGAAAGTGTTAGCCCAAGACCTCGTCCATGGACAGCTTAGCTAAGGCTACAGCCTTATCCAGATCCGCCTTGTCGATATTCAGGGGCGGGTTAAAGTAGATGACGTTGCCCAAGGGACGGAGCAGGAGACCATGGGTTAGGGCTTTCTTATAAATCTCGTAACCTATACGCAGATTGCCGTCAAAGCCGATTTTTTTCTCTTTATCAGTTACAAGCTCCATAGCGTTAATCAAGTTGATGTGACGAATTTCGCCAATATTTTTGTGCTGACCGAAGGTGTCCATGAGGGCATTGTGGAAATATTGAGCCTTCTCAACATTTTCTTCTAAAATATGCTCATTCTTCATGATATCAAGTACAGCCAATGCGATGGCGCAGCCGATGGGGTTACCTGCGTAGGTGTGACTGTGCATAAATTGTTTGCCCTTATTATAATCATCATAGAAGGCATCATAAATTTTATCAGTGGTGCAGACGATGGACATGGGAAGATAGCCGCCTGTGAGAGCCTTACTGATGCACATAATGTCAGGAGTAATGCCCGCATGGTTGCAGGCGAACATTTTGCCGGTGCGGCCAAAGCCTGTAGCGATTTCGTCGGCAATTAAAAGCACATCGTACTCGTCGCAAAGCTTGCGCAGCTTTTGCAGATACAGGGGCGGATAAATGCGCATGCCGGCGCAGCCTTGTACAATGGGCTCTACAATCATGGCCGCAGTTTCCTTCGCATGCTTAGCAAAGGCTTCTTCAGCATATTTAAAGCATTCACATTGGCAATGCTCACGGTCCTTGTTAAAGGGACAGCGATAGCAGTCAGGAGCCTGTACATGAATATTATTCATCATCATGGGCTTATACATTTGGGCAAATAAATCCATGCTACCTACGGAAAGGGCACCGATGGTCTCACCGTGATAGCCTTCACTGAGGCACATGAAGCGAGTCTTTTCGCTGTGCCCGGTCTGTAGCTGGTATTGGAAGGCCAGCTTGAGGGCAATTTCTACGGAAGAGGAGCCATTATCGGCAAAATTAAATTTATTTAAACCTGCGGGAACATATTTAACAAGTTCTTCGCAGAGCTTAATAGCGGGCTCATGGGTAAAGTTTACGAAAATAACATGCTCTAAGGTATCGATTTGCTTCTTGATGGCTTCGTTAATCTTCGGATTGCAGTGACCTAAAAGGTTACACCACCAGCTGGAAATAATATCCAGATATTTTTGGCCATCGGCAGCGTAGAGATAGGGGCCCTCGCCGCGCTCGACTACGATGGGTCTCAGAGTTTCATAATCCTTCATCTGGGAGCAGGGATGCCAAATGTGGGCGAGGTCGCGAGCTTCCAATTCTTTAACTTTATCTATATTCATGTCTTTCTCCTTCCGGCCTTGCGATAAGGCGCCATGTACTTCGTCATGGCTCCTAGAAGTATTTCCCATACGCCGGCGTCGCCATTCCTCGTCTCTGGCACCTTCTCGCAAATCTAAATTATTCGTAAATATTCTTTAAAACTTCTACATCAATGTTCAGCTCAGCGTCATCTGGTTTTACCTCGGCTATAACGGGTACGCCGGTGATAGCTTCCATCATCTTTTTATTGTCCGCCTGCATAAAGTCGCTGCCATCGTAATTATTAAGGATGATACCTCTTACGGGAATGCCCTTTTGCTGCAGATAGAAAATTGTCAGCACGCAAGCGTTGATGGAGCCTAGGGCTGCATTGGAGATGACCAGGGTGCCAAGGCCTGTAGCCTTGATTAAATCCTCAAGGAGTAAATGCTGCTCGTCCCAGCGAATGGGGCAGATAATGCCGCCGCTGCCTTCCATTGTTACATAATCATATTTAGCGCTGGCGGCTGCAAAGTCTTCCTTTACTTTGCCAAGCTCTACAGGATTACCCTCGCGTAGTGCCGCCAAATGGGGAGAAACAGCTGTCTTATAAATGTAAGAAACCAAGCTTTCTGGCTTTTCCTCCATACCGGAAACCTTCGCTACATAAGCAGCATCACCGGGCAGCCAGCTACCGTCGGGCTGCTTCTCGGCACCGCTCAGCGCAGCTTTGTAATAGCCTGCATTGAGTCCTGCATCACGCAGCTTTTTTACGATTAGTGCAGTGACAAAGGTTTTGCCAATATCTGTTCCTGTCGCTGTAATAAAAATACCTTTACTCATTTTTTCACCTTCTATTTTCTCTTACCAGAGGAATAAGCTTTTTACCTAACAGGGCAGCGATAATGCAGAGCACGATATCGCCGGGGACTGCCAGCAAGAAGCAGTATAAAA
Organism: Phascolarctobacterium sp.; assembly: GCA_051866495.1. Taxonomy (GTDB): domain Bacteria; phylum Bacillota; class Negativicutes; order Acidaminococcales; family Acidaminococcaceae; genus Phascolarctobacterium_A. The sequence goes on from JBJDXD010000041.1 coordinate 3,829, forward strand.
ACAAGGGCCAGAGGGCAATAGGTTGGCCAATAACAAAATTACCGATAATGTAGTAATAAACCATGCCACAAAGATACACAATGGCCAGACCTGCGAAATTAGCAAGAAACAGCTTTTTCATGCTTACTGTGCCAGCGGAAATGCTGCCAGTAATTTTTGCACCGAGGGCAAAGCCAATTAAATAACCAAAGGTGGGCTGAAAAACGTAGCCAGGGCCGCCTCCATTGGTAAAGACCGGTAAGCCTAACAGTCCTAAAGCAATATAAACCCAAACGGCTGCGCTACCTAGGCGTGAGCCTAAAAGTAGGCCCGCCATGGTTGTAAACAATAGCTGCAGGGTGAAGGGGCACACCGGTACCGGGATTTTGATAAAGGCACCAATGGCAATCAATGCGGAAAAGAAAGCCATAAAAACTAGCTCGCGAGTTTTATTCTGCGGGCGGACAGTTGAAGATTCTAACAAGTAAACCACCTCTAAAAATTGTGTTAACGTAATTAGTATAGACCCGAAAAGAGCATAAGTCAACCTAGTAAAATGGTATGGTTAACGAAAGATTTTCTTAAAGCCAAGAGGTGCCCATAGTGTCATCTAGATTAACTTAATTACGAAAAATGTACAAAAAATACAATTATATGCATTTTTTTCGAGATATTATGCTTGCCATACAGGGCTTAATGTGTTATCATAATGGCGGTAAATTGGGCTGTAGCGCAGTAGCACCCTGTGGTGAGCTGTAGCTGAGGCAGTCAGATTTTGCTAATGTTTATAATGAAGTCAATAATCGCTTGGATCTATTAGACCGGGACGAAGACGCAAAATAGGTTTACTATGCGCATTCCGGTTAGGAATGCGCTTTTTTTAATGCAATAGCATCAATTGCTGTTTGACGCGCGTCTTGCCTATGGTCAGGAAGGAGAGCAACATGAGGATTGGCATTATCGGTGGCGGCAAGGTTGGACGTTGTTTGTCAGGTTATTTGGGTGCTGACTTAGTGGGTATCACTGCTAGCTCTAGGGAGCATTCGGAGCAGCTGGCGCAAAGCCTTGGCTTGGCGCCCTGCTCCAATGCAGAGCTGGTAGAGCGCGCTGAGGTGATCCTGCTCACGGTGCCGGATCGGCTAATAGGCACCGTGGCAGAGCAACTAGCCGGCGAGGCGCAGAGCGCCATCGCCACGGCTAGCTCCCAGACTCCAGCTTGCACGCTGCTGGCAGGAAAAATTTTCCTGCATTGCAGCGGCAGTTTGGGCCTTGAGGACTTGGCTCCGCTTGCAAGGTTAGGCGCCCATGTGGGCAGCCTACATCCGCTGCAAAGCTTCGCCGGCGGCGCTACAGTGCTCGCCGGCGTGTACATGGCGGTGGATGGCGACGAGGCTGCCTGCACGGCAGCCACTAGCCTGGCCACCGCTCTTGGCGGGCATCCCTTTGTTGTGCCCGCTGCGGAGCGCGCCGCCTATCATGCTGCCGCCTGCATCTGCTCTAATTACGCTGTGGCGGTGGAAGCCCTGGCCCAGCGGCTCATGAGCCGCTGGCTGGGCGACGAGGCTGCAGCATGGCAGGCGCTTTTGCCCTTGTTCAAGGGTACCAGCGCCAACCTAGAGCGCACGGCCTCTCCTCGCACCGCCTTGACAGGACCCATCGCCCGTGGTGATGCCACCACGGTGGCGCGGCACCTGGCGGTGCTACCGGCAGAGCTATTGGATGTGTACTGCTCTCTGGGGCTAGCGACAACGGAGCTAGCCCTGACTAATGGCACTATTGACAAGGAAGCAGCTGCAAAACTAACCCAGCTGCTCAAGCGCTAGTCCTTATAAAGACTTTTGGCGCAGGAATTTGTCGGAGGTAAAAACAATGGCAACAAAAAATGTTACTGTAGCAACCATCAAGGAAATGAAGCAAAAGGGAGAGCCCATCGTTATGATTACTGCCTATGATGTAGCCATGGCACGCAATGTGAACGAAGCAGGCGTGGAGATGATTCTCGTAGGTGACTCCGTAGGTAATGTTATGCTGGGCTATAACTCCACCGTACCTGTAACCATGGACGAAATGATTCATCATACTAAGGCTGTTATGCGTGGCAACAGCACAGCTCTGGTAGTGGGTGATATGCCCTTTATGAGCTACCAGGCTAGCGATATTGATGCAATGTACAATGCAGCACGCTTCCTTAAGGAAACCGGCTGCACCGCAGTAAAGCTGGAGGGTGGCGCTGAGGTTGCTCCCCTTGTAAAGAAGCTCACCACTGCAGGCATTCCTGTGTGTGCTCATATCGGTCTGACTCCCCAATCTGTAAATCAGCTGGGTGGCTTTAAGGTACAGGGCAAGGATATTGAAGCTGCTCAAAAAATGATTGAGGATGCCAAGGCTTTAGAGGCAGCAGGTGCCTTCGCCTGCGTTTTGGAATGCGTTCCTGCTAAATTAGCTGCTAAGGTTACTGCCGAGCTGAAAACCATGGCTACCATTGGTATCGGTGCAGGCAATGGCTGCGACGGCCAAGTTTTGGTTTGCAACGATTTGTTAGGCGTATCCAATGGCTTCTGCCCCAAATTTGTGAAGAAGTATGCTAATCTCCACGATATCACTGTGGAGGCTGTGAAGGCCTATATTGCTGAGTGCAAGGATAGAAGCTTCCCGGCAGAGGAGCATACCTTTAAAATAGACGATTCAGTGTTAGAGAAATTATATTAAAATTTTAAAAGATGTTTGAAGAAGGAAAAGTGAGGGATTCTGTCATGAAATTAGTTCACACTGTTGCTGAGCTGCGCGAGGAAATTGCGCAAGCCAAGGCTCAAGGCCTGACCATTGGCTTAGTACCCACCATGGGTGCTCTCCACGAGGGCCATGCTTCCTTAATCGCTGCTGCCAATAAAGAAAACGATTTTGTAGTAGTCAGCGTATTCGTTAACCCCACCCAATTCGGTCCTAACGAGGATTTGGATGCTTATCCGCGCACTCTGGAGGCCGATTGCAAGCTGGCTGAGCAAAAGGGAGCCAATGTAGTATTCGCTCCCTCTCCCAAGGAAATGTATCCCAGCGAGGATGCAACCTGGGTAGAAGTAACCGGTGATATTACCAAGGTACTGTGCGGTCGCACCCGCCCCATCCATTTCCGTGGCGTAACCACTGTTGTAACCAAGCTCTTTAATCTGGCACAGCCTGACCGCGCTTATTTTGGTCAAAAGGATGCGCAGCAGGTTGAAGTTTTGAAGCGTATGGTGAAGGATTTATTCTTCCCCCTGCAGCTGAGAGTAATGCCCATCATCCGCGAAGCAGATGGCTTGGCTAAGAGCTCTCGTAACACCTATCTGAGCGAGGCAGAGCATACTGCAGCATTGGTACTGAGCCGCAGCCTGAAGGCAGCCAAGGCTATGTACGAAGCAGGCGAGCGTGATGCAGCTACAATTACTGCAGCGGTAACCTCTGAAATCGAAAAAGAGCCTATGAGCAATATCGACTATGTTGAAATTTATGCACTGCCCGGTCTTGAGCCCGTTGCTAACCCCATGGTTGGCAGCAATCTGTTGGCTGTTGCAGTAAAATTTGGTACTACCCGTTTAATTGATAATGTTGTTTTGGAGGAAAAATAATGCTTTATAATATGTTTCATGGCAAAATTCATCGTGCAACCGTAACCGAAGCTAACTTGGAATACATGGGCAGCATCACCATCGACAGCCATCTGTTGGAGCTCAGCGGCATTCTGCCGGGCGAACGCGTGCAAATCGTGGATAACAACAATGGCAACCGTTTGGAAACCTATGTTATCGCCGGTGAATATGACAGCGGCGTAATCTGCCTTAACGGCGCAGCTGCTCGCAAGGTATTAGTAGGCGATACCGTTATCATCATTGGCTATGCCATGATGGACGAAAAGGAAGCTAAAACCTTCGAGCCTAAGGTAGTTATGGTGGACGAAAAGAACCGTCCCATTAACGTGCGTGGCACCGAAAAGGAACGCGAAATCGGCTGATGCTCATAGGTTAAGCTAGGCTTGCTGTAGCAGGCTTAGAATATACAAATACCAGCAAAACATAGACAGGCTTACTTACTATCTTCGTAGCAGGTAAGCCTGTTTTTTAATTTCTTAAAATCCTCTTACTAGGCTAGAGTGCATAATGTTTCGTTTGCTTTTGAAGCACTATCACTAAAAAGTATTAGCTATAATAATACAAGATGTAGTACATTTGTTGAAATATACTAGAGTCAAATTTGCTTAGGGTGGATATATATTCGGTTTTATGGTATAATACTAACGTAAGTATACATTCTTGCAAAGGAGTGAGTGCTTTGGATACAATTATTCTAGGAACTGTGACGATTGATACAAATTGCAATATTTTGGATTATAATGAAGCTGCGGCTACTGCAATTCCTAGGGTTACTGTTGCCAAAAAGTGCTATCAGGCTTTTTTAAATAAGGAAGAGCCCTGTGTTTTTTGCCCCTTGTTAAAGGAAGAATGTCATAAAGAGGTAGCCAATAAGGCTGCGTCTGAGAGCAATATGAAGCTTACTTTACCCGATGGTGAGCAGCTACATATCGTTTCGTTTATAATTGATAAAAAGAACAATAAGCCCAATTTGAGTTGTTTGAAATATAATTTAGCGGACTATAAAAAAGACAGACGAGTATTGAAGGAAGCAAGCGAAAAGGATAAAACGACGGGCCTTTATACTAGGGATGCCTTTGTAAAATATGCAGAACAGCTTCTCAAGGAGCATCCTGCTGAAAGCTATAATCTTACAATCGTTCGTATAAAAAATTATCAGGTGCTTTCTGCCACTTATGGCGAAGAAAGGGTTAGGGAGCTGATAAAAGCCTTTGCGGATTATAGCTCTAATATGTGTGATAGCGGTATTATTGGTAGATATAGTGTTGACCAGTTTGTGATGCTTTATCAATCGCCTTCCCTGATTAGAAGATTAGCTTTTCTGAAGGCCTTTAAGGAATTTTTGTTACATCCTCCATTGCCAATGCTGTGGTCAATTATGGTATATATGAGCATGTCGACCATAATAGCTCCATAGATAGCATGTGCTCCAAGGCTTTGGCTGCCTTAAATTCCATTAAGGATTATCGCAGGACCTTTGTATTATATAGTGATAAAATAACCCAAAACGAGATGAAGGCCCAAACCTATGAATCCTGGTTTACGGATGCCCTAAAGCAAAAGGAATTTACGGTATGGTATCAGCCAAAATTTGATGCTAATAGCGAGCGTATTGTGGGAGCAGAGGCTTTAGTGCGCTGGCAAAGCAAGCAGGGGCTTATTTCGCCCGGTGAATTTTTGCCAATTTTTGAGTCTGACGGCTTGATTGCGGAGCTGGATAGATATGTTTTCGAGCAAGTGTGCTTGCAGCAAAAAAGGTGGCAGGACGAAGGAAGGGGATTATTTCCGATCTCGGTAAATATCTCTCGCAACAGCCTTTTTACGCGGGATGTGGTTTATAGATATAAAACCATTGTGAATGAGTATGGCATTGACCCCAAGTATGTGCCCATTGAAATAACAGAAAGTGTGGCGCTGGAGAATATTCAAATCAAGCCCACAGCGGACGCTTTTATTAGCGCAGGCTTTTCGCTACACATGGATGATTTTGGCTCAGGAAGGTCTTCCCTGAACGGCTTAAACATGCTTAATTTTGAGGTTGTGAAGCTTGATAAAAGCTTGATTGATTTTATCGGGCAAGAAAATGGTGAGCTGATTTTGGATCACACCATTGCCTTAGGCAAGGAATTGGGCGTTATTCTAGTAGCGGAGGGTGTGGAGACAAATGCGCAGCTGGAGTTTTTAAAGAGCAGGGGATGTCAGGTTATTCAGGGCTTTTATTATTCCAAGCCGTTGCCACTAGATGAATTTGAGCAAAAGCTAAAGGAAAAAGGCTTTGAGCGCTTAGAGGATTATCTAAAATACACTGTGAGCACTAGAATACCCTCCTTTAATGTGGCTCATTTATACGAACACATGCCGGGCGGCTTCTTTTGCTACGAGGCTTTTGGCGAGGAAAGGATATTATCGTCTAATAGCTATCTTTGGCGCATGTTTGGCTTTGATAATGAGGCCGATTTTATGGAGCATGTGCATGGTTCGTTTAAGGGTATAGTGTGTCCTGAGGAGCTGGAGACCGTGGAAGCGTCCATTACTAGCCAAATAAATAATTCTGCTAGAGAAATGGATTTTGTCAAATATCATATTATTCATAGGGATGGGCATAGGCTTCCTGTTGTGGATTATGGGCATCTTTCTCATCGTAAGGATGATGCCGTGTTCTATGTTTTTGTGCATGAGGACAGATAAATAGCTAACATATTGGACTTTTTCGGCTAAAACGTAACTATAGTTATGTTTTAGCCGAAGTTTTTTTTGTTTGCGGCCCTCTTTTTAAATGGCTTTCTTTGGGAAATTTTTTGCTAAATTTCTACATACATGATACAATATCATATATAGAATTGAATTAATGAGAACATCAACTGTATTATTACAATAATCACTTATACTACGGATAGAGGTAAACGTTTATGAAAAAACTTTTCAACAATAAAGGCGCTGCTTTAGTAGAATATGCGGTGTTGCTGTCCTTTATTAGTGCTATTGCTCTAGCTTTTGTGGGCAGTGGTGGCTTGGGTAGCAGTATCAGCGGAGCTGTAAATAAGGCAAGTAATGCCATCAATATGATTTTAGGGTTGAATGAATTTAACGAGGAAGCTTTTAAGAAAGCGTTGCAGGGATTGCTTGATTCAGAGTATAAATCTGTTTGTTATGACCATGGTGGTAAACATACATCCTTAGGGTCTTTGTTTGAAAAGGATCAAACATTTATAGATAATGACGCCGCTTACCAAAGATCACTTGAAAACTCTAAAAAGTTTGCGGATGAATGTCTGTCAAAAATTAATTTCGGCGATGTTCCGCTAGACTCCTGGCGTTTTCTTAACGAAGGGGAACTAAAAGGGGAAAAATATGCGTACCTAATTTGGACTGACTCAAATTGGGAAAGTGGCGGCTTTTTAGATAATAAAAACTCTAAAACAGCTTGTATGTATGCAAGAATTGATAAAACTGATAAAACAGTTAGCTATGGTGTAGCATATACCAATCCAGTATATGTTCACGGCATGGACGGGACGATGCATAGAGCTGTTACAGAGGGCTGTGGCATGGTTAATATAAGCCAAGGAGGCAATGGTACGATAAAGATCGATGATGTTTGGGTAGGGGATAATAATAAAGCATATAAAGCTTCTGAAAGCCCCTATTTCACTTCGGATTATGACCAGGCAGTAAAGCTTTATAAAGAATTGCAATCTAAGGCTCAATAATAAAAAGCACTTTATTGGTGTTGTTTACCCTCCTGACTGGACAAACCAGTAGGGAGGGTTTTTATATATACAAAGCTCCTATACACTATATGATATTTTTTCTTCTTACTATTCTACATATGAGCGGTGCTTCATCTTGCAAAACGCAACAGGAATAAACGTTTGTGGTAAGTGCAATGCATGATACCCCTCAAAACTTCGGCTAAAACATAAGTATAATATTATTTTAGCCGAAGTTTTCGTTGTAAAAGAATGGGAAATAGTATATACTGAGGTTAAGAAATGGTAAAGATAAGGAGACGACGGTTCATGCTTTATATCAACAGAACGATGGAAACAACTTTTAAAAGGATGGCGCGCCAGTTTACCGTTATCCTGCTTACGGGACCTAGGCAGGTAGGAAAAACAACAATGTTAAAAAAGTTAGCTATGGAAGAAGGTAATAATAGAGAATATGTAAGCTTGGATGATATCAACGAGCGTAATTTAGCAAAAAAAGACCCCAAGCTATTTTTGCAGCTCCACAAGCCACCTGTATTTATTGACGAAGTGCAGTATGCACCTGAACTTTTCCCTTATATAAAGATTTATGTAGATGAGTATCAAAATGCTGGAGATTTTTGGCTGACAGGCTCCCAAATTTTTAAACTCATGGAGGGAGTGCAAGAATCCTTGGCTGGACGCGTTTGCCTTTTGCATATGTCTCCTTTAAGCCAAAGTGAAATAATTAATGTAGCGTCAGAACCTTTTTCAGTTGATTTAGAACACCTTTTGCAGAGAAGCAGGACGATTCAAGGCAGTGGAGTGGAAGAAATATATAAACGTATTTGGCAAGGAGGTATGCCTGCTTTACTAAATGGCACCAATACTGAACACGACGCTGTTTATAGTAGCTATATATCTACTTACATTGATCGTGATGTTAGGGAAATTGCAGATAAAATTGACTCCCTCAAGTTTTTGCGCTTTGTTACAGCTACGGCAGCTTTAGCAGGACAAATGCTTAATTATAAAACCATAGCTGATTTGGCAGATGTTTCCGTGCCAACAGTGAAAAACTGGCTCAATATTTTAGAGAGATTGGGAATAATTTTTTATCTACATCCATTTACCAATAATCTGTTAAAGCGCATAGTTTCTAAACCGAAATTGTATTTTTACGATTGCGGTTTAGTATGCTATCTGACTAAATGGCAAAGCCCAGAAACTCTGTTAAATGGTGCAATGAGTGGTGCTGTTTTGGAAAATTTTGTGGTTAGTGAAATAATTAAAAGCTATCAGAATGCAGGCAAAACTCCGTATTTATATTATTATCGGGATAAGGATAACAAAGAAATAGATATAGTGCTGGAAAGCGATGGATGTTTATATCCCTTGGAGATTAAACGCAGTTCATTACCTGATATAAGATTGACTAAAGTATTTGGCTTATTGGATAAGGCTTCACTTGAGAGGAAAACAGGTGGAATAATCTGCTTGAGCGATAGGCTGAGTGCTTTTGATAGTAGGAATTTAATTATACCGGTGGGGTTGATTTGACAAATATATAGTAGTGAAGACTTTGTCCATGAATTATTGTTTTATTTCAGTGTAGCTTCAGCATGTTTTGTAAACAGCTGAAGCTTTTTTATTTCTGAATATAAAATAAAGAATTTAAGTAAGAGTTTCAGTTTTTTTCCGCAAGACCTTAAAAATCTCGGCTAAACACAAATGAAATGTCTTGCGGGGGGGGTACAGTTGTGCTATACTGATAAGTAAGTATAGGCAGATTGGTAGTAAGGTGTTTAGTTAAATATGATATGTAATGAAAATCGAGGGGACGTGATCTTATATAATAAGCAGGTTAATCATTTTAATGATTCATCTGCTTTTTGTCTTTTTTAATAAATACAGAAGGAGTTTTATGATGAAAAAATTAGTTTTGTTAATTAGTTTTTTTGTTTTGACTATAGCTTTATATGGGTGTGGACAAACTTCAGGCAAAGTTGATAAGCCGCCTATTGCATCGGTGAAACATTCCAAG
>JBJDXD010000042.1:0-58088 GCA_051866495.1 Phascolarctobacterium sp.
AGCCTTTTGTCTCCCATAGCTAATAAAAAGCTGGACAAAGACAGCATTCATTGGTATAATAAAAACGATAAGTCAACGAGGACTTTTTTGAGACCGGGCGTAGTGTGCCCTGCTTAAAAAAGTCTTTTTGTTTTTTCTGGTATCTTTTTAGGGAGTATTGAGAAAGGAGAGCGGCCCTTGGCTGCACACTATCATGAATAACAAAGAATTATTGTATGTAATTAAACCTGAACAACAAAATGAGCAGGATTTGCGTGCTTTGCTATCCCTGCATCCGGAGGTTAAATTTGTTTCTTTAATGGGCGTGGATTTTGCCGGTAACGATACCGATGAAAAAATCCCCATGAAGATTTTCTTAGAGGATATGGAAAGCTTCTTAGAGGGCAGCGCTGCTCAAACCGACGGCTCCTCCGTTGTGCTCACCGGCATTGCAACCTTGAACAATGCTCGTGTAGATATGGTTGTAGATAAAAGCGTAAACTGGTTTGTGGATTATAACTATGAGCATTTTGATGCTGCAACCGGCAGAATGATCGGCACACTGCGCATTCCTTGCTTCTTGCTGCACAATGGTAATTTTGTGGACTCCCGCTCTATTTTGAAAAACACCCTTGATTATGTGGAAGGCGAAATCATGGAGCTCTTTAAAAAGCATCCCGTGATTCCCGGCCTGGAGTATATCAATGCCAATGATATTGAAAAATTGATTTTTACCAGCGCTACCGAGCTGGAGTTTTGGGTAAAATCTCCCCGCGAGGATGCTCCTATTGAAGCACTGAGCTCCTCCCAAATGATGCAAGAGCAATATTGGCAGCGTACCCGCGGCAATGTGCGCACTGCTTTGGAGCAAACCGTGGAGACCTTGGATTATTACGGCCTAGAGCCGGAAATGGGCCACAAGGAATGCGGCGGTGTTAAGGGTCAAATCGACGGCGCTGGTCACATGACCCACGTTATGGAGCAGCTTGAGGTGGACTGGAAGTTTGCTACCGGCGTTCAGACCGGTGATAACGAGATTTTGGCTCGTATTATCGTCAAGGAAGTGTTCCGTATGAACGGCCTTGAGGTTTCCTTCCAGGCTAAGCCCATTCCTGGCGTTGCCGGCAGCGGCGAGCATACCCATGTGGGCATGGCTGCGAAGCTGAAAAATGGCAAGATTGTCAACCTGTTCTCTCCCAAGGATATGCATAAGGAATTCCTCTCTGCCATCGGCTATGGCGCTTTAATGGGCCTGCTGAAAAACTATGAGGTTACCAATCCCTTTATTTCCTGCACCATCGACTCCCTGAACCGCTTGAAGCCCGGCTTTGAGGCACCTGTGTGCATCGTTACCAGCCTCGGCATGAGTCCGGATAATCCGTCCCGTAACAGAACCATTCTGGCTGGCCTGATTCGCGACTTGGATAACCCCAAGGCAACCCGCATTGAAATGCGTTCTCCTAACCCCTATACCAATACCTATATCGCTATCGCTGCCTTCTATCTGTCCTGCCTGGACGGCATCAAGGCCTGCGTAGAATCCGGCAAGGATTTGGCTGCTTTGGAAAAGGAAATTTCTAAGGCTGCCGGTGAGGATGGCTTCTATTTAGAAAAGGATCGTCAATACCGCACTGAGGACGATGTATTTGAAGACTTTACTGCGGAGGAACGCAGCAAGCTCTTTGGTGAGCCCCCGGCAACTGTTTGGGAAAATCTGAAGGCCTTTGACCAATATCCGGAGAAGGTGGCAGTTTTGACTCAGGGCAATATTCTGCGCAAGGAATATATCGAGTCCTTCCGTCAGGGTGCTTTGATTCGTTGGACCACTGAGCTCTTGACTCGTCTTATCCCCGAATACTATCAAGCAGTTGTAGATATGAAGAAGCTGCACAGCCCCGAAAGCTCCACGGACTGCGATTTGGCCCTGTGGCATAAGATTCAGGTTCTGCGTGCTCGCCTTGCTAAGGACTCCTTTGAAGAAAAGAGTCTCTTTACCAGCATTCGCAAAGCTATTGCTGTTCATGATTACGACAAGGCTTCTGATTTGAAGATTGAAATGTGCGCTGTGATGGAGCAGCTCAAGGCGCTTTATCATGATTATAAACAAAACATTATTGACTAAGTAGTCACTTTAACTGAATTATAAATAGCAATGGGCTGAAGGGAAAGAAAATGGCTTTCCTTTCAGCCTTTTTTTGCATAAAATTGTTGAGTTAATTGCAAAATTGTGGTAAAATAACGGAGATATAATGACATAAGTATTTGCGTCCGATGGAAGGAAGGCGATGGCTTTGGTGGAACAGGTAAAGGATGTTCCTGCCTACATTCGCAAAATGTATGGTTATAATTCATTTATGAACAATTTTGGTGTGCATATTGATGAAATAACCTGTGGTGGGGCAGTGGTAAGTATTGATATTGACCCCCTGAAGCATTTTAATCATCGAGGCATTTGCCATGGCGGCGTTTTAACAGCATTGTCCGACTCTGTTTTGGGTGTGACCGGTGCTAGTGTGGGCGCAGCAGTGGCAACATTAAATTTTAGTATGAATTTTATCAGGAATGTGCATAGTGCGGGTCGGGTCTACGTTAGGAGTAGGATTCGTCATCATGGACATACAACCATGGTAATAGAAGCTGAAATGTTCGATGCCGATGATAAATTGATGGCCACGATTCTGACAACCATGTTTATCGTGGGACGCTTTGAAGAAATACCCGCCAAGTGGTGACTTACGGGTTAATTTGGCAAGGGAGAATGACGCGGCTAGAGCTGCAAGGTGATTAAGGAGGATAAGATGGATTTCGCATTAAACGAAGAACAATTAGAGTTACAGGAAATGGTGAGGGAGTTTGTAGAAAAGGAAATTACTCCCTACGCTGCTGAAATGGACGAGCAAAACCATTGGCGTGATGGCCTGATGGAAAAGGCTAACGAAATGGGTCTTTTGAATGTTATCGTTCCGGAAGAGCTGGATGGCCCCGGCTTGGACAGCATTGCCATTGCTACCATTTATGAAGAGCTGGGCAAGGGCTGCGCCGGTGTTGCAACCTCCTTGGCTGCTAACAGCCTGGCTACCGTGCCCGTACTGCTGGCTGGCACTGACGAACAAAAGAAAATGTACTGCGATGTGCTGAACAATGGTGGCTTGGCTGCCTTTGCTCTGACTGAGCCCGGCGCAGGCAGCGATGCCGGCGGCGTTTCCACTCGTGCAGAAAAGAATAAAGAGGATGGCACCTATACCCTGAACGGCACCAAGATGTTCATCACCAATGGTGGCTTGGCTGAAATTTTCCTGGTATTTGCTAATACCCGTAAAACCGGCGGTATCCGTGGCTTGACTGCCTTCATCGTGCCTAAGGACACTCCGGGCTTTAGCGTTGGCAAGAAGGAAAACAAAATGGGTATCCGTCCCTCCAACACCTGCGAGCTGGTGCTGCAGGACGTTGTTATCCCTGAGTCCTATCGCGTAGGCCGCGAGGGCGAAGGCTTCCGTATTGCTATGAACACCTTGGACAGCGCTCGCCCCTTCGTAGGTGCTGTATCCGTTGGTATTGCTCAAGCAGCTTTGGACTGCGCTGTTAAATATGCTAAGGAGCGTCGTCAATTTGGTCAACCCATTGCTTCCTTCCAAATGGTACAAGCAATGCTGGCTGACATGGCTATGAAGGTTGAAACTGCACGTCTCTTGGTACAAAAGGCTTGCTGGATGCGCGACCAAGGCATGGAATTTTCTAAGGAAGCAGCTATGGCTAAATGCTATGCTGCCGACGTAGCAATGCAAGTAACCACCGATGCTGTTCAAGTAATGGGTGGCTATGGCTACACCAAGGAATATCCTGTTGAGAAGATGATGCGCGACGCTAAGATTATGCAAATCTACGAAGGCACCAACCAAATCCAACGTTTGGTTATTGCTAACAAGCTGCTGTACTAATCTGTTTATGCCCCTGTGCCTCCCTTTTGAAGGGGAGGGGTTTAGTAAATTGTGCATTAGTTCTTAATCCTCCATCTGTAAAAAGGTGGAGGATTTTTTATTAAGTTTTCGTGAAGTGTGTATTTTTATACTGCGAGTATGGTATAATATATTCGTATAATTATCTAAAAAAGCTGGCGCGACCGGCGTAGGAGTAGTTACATGGTTTATTTGTTAGTGGCTTTGGCAGTGGTAATTTTAGACCAGATGACGAAGCTCTATGTGGTGAAGCATTTTTTTGTAGGGGAAAGCGTACCGGTTATCCAAGATATTTTTCATTGGACTTATATTTTAAACCCCGGCGCTGCCTTTGGCATGCTGGAGGGCAGCCGCTGGTTTTTCGTTATCATCGCCATAGCTGTGATGGGCGGCATTTGGTATCTGCGCCGGGAAATAGCTGAATATGGCCCTTGGTGTACCTATGGAGCTGCTTTATTTGGCGGTGGAGCCGTTGGTAATCTTATTGACCGGGCTCGGCAGGGTTTGGTAATTGACTTTTTTGATTTTCGTATCTGGCCTGTTTTTAATGTGGCTGATATTGCAATATGTGTAGGAGTGGGTTGTATTATATGGAGCATATTATTGACGGAGTGGCAGGAGAACAAGAAAGCCTAATTATAACGGAGGAACAGGCGGGACAAAGAGCCGATGTGGGCTTGGCTGCTTTACTGGATATCACTCGTTCCAATATGCAAAAGCTATTGGAGAATGGGCGTGCTGTGAAGGGCAGCAAGGTTTTGAAGGCTAATTACAAGCTGAAGGCAGGGGATAAGATTGTGGTGACTTTGCCGGAGCCCCAGCCCTTGGATGCGCAGCCGGAAAATATTCCCCTGGATATTATCTATGAAGACGATGATGTAATTGTGGTGAATAAAGCCCGTGGCATGGTAGTGCATCCGGCGGCAGGCAATTACAGCGGTACCTTGGTTAACGCATTACTCTATCACTGTAAGAATTTGTCCGGTATCAACGGAGTTATCCGTCCCGGCATTGTGCATCGGCTTGATAAGGATACCAGCGGCATTATGATTTGTGCCAAAAATGACGAGGCCCATTTGTCGCTATCCCAGCAGATTCAGGCAAAAACAGCCAAGAGAACTTATTTGGCTGTGGTGCGGGGTAATATAAAAACCGATAGCGGTACCATTGCAACCCAAATTGCTCGCGATAAAAACGACCGCAAAAAGATGGCGGTGGTGCAGGAAAATGGACGTGAGGCCATTACTGATTATGAGGTGGTGGAGCGCTTTGGCAAATACACCCTGGTGCGCTGCAAGCTGCGCACGGGTCGTACCCATCAAATTCGCGTGCATATGGAGTATTTGGGCTATCCCTTGGTGGGTGACCCCAAATATTCACCCATGAAAACTCCCTTTGCCATTAAGGGGCAGGCACTGCATTCCCAAACCTTGGAGTTTACCCATCCCCGCACAGGGGAGCGCATGCATTTCGAAGCGCCCCTGCCGGAGGATATGCACAAGATTATCACTCGTTTGCATTTGGGACAATTCAATTAGTTTAGCAGCTCTGCTGAGCTTAAATAGATAATAATAAGCAAATTTACAGGTTAGAGGTGACCATATTATGAGTAATTTTGTTAAAAAGAATGTAATTATGGATGCTGACGCTATGCGTCGTGCCATCGTGCGTATTGCCCACGAGATTATTGAAAGAAATAAGGGCGTAGAGAATGTGGTTTTAGTTGGCATTCGCACTCGCGGTGTGCCCATTGCTGAGCGTTTAGCTGCAGCTATTAAGGATATTGAAAATGTGGAGCTGCCTGTTGGCATGCTGGACATCACTCTCTATCGTGATGACCTGTCTACTTTGGCCTATAATCCTGTTTGCCATGGCACCGAAATTGATTTTGATGTGGATGGCAAAACCGTAATTTTGGTTGATGACGTGCTGTACACTGGTCGTACCATTCGCTGCGCCCTGGACGCTATTATCGATATGGGTCGTCCTAAGGCAATCCAGCTGGCAGTGTTGATTGACCGCGGTCACAGAGAACTGCCCATTCGTGCTGATTTTGCCGGTAAGAATGTGCCCACCTCCCATAAGGAAGCCATCGAGGTATATTTGGCTGAGCAGGACAGTGTGGATGAAGTTGCCATTGGCGATGTAGAGGGTTAAGCATCTAGCATTTAAATAAAAGCAAACATACATTTCGGGTAACGTTTCGTTACTCTAGTGATTAGGTTAAATTTTTTTCGGGATATTGTAGCTACCCATAAAAGTGAGGTAATCAGTATGGAGCAAGCAGAAGTATTACGCAATCAGCTTTTAGGCGAGACTTTAGTAAAGAATTTGCAAAAACGTGGCATGGCAGCCTATTATTGCGCTACCAAGGAGGAAGCTTTAGCCAAGGCATTGGAGCTGATTCCTGAAACCGATGTGGTATCCTGGGGCGGCAGTGTTTCTGTTAAGGAAGTGGGCCTTTTGGATGCCATCAAAAAGCGCAATCCTGTTATTGATAGAGAAATGGCAGATACTCCGGAAGAAAAAATGGAGCTCATGCGCAATAGCCTCTTGTGCGACACCTTTTTGATGAGCAGCAATGCCATTAGCAAGGATGGGCAATTGGTGAATATCGATGGCAATGGCAATCGTGTAGCTGCTATGATTTTTGGGCCGAAGCAGGTTGTTATGGTAGTGGGCATGAACAAGGTTGCCGGCACCCTTGAGGGTGCTATTGATAGAGCGCGTCATGTGGCAGCGCCTATTAATGCAGCTCGCTTTGCTGGCCTGGGCACTCCCTGTGCTAAGCTGGGCACCTGCGCTGATTGTATCTCTCCTGATTCTATTTGCTGTCAAATGGTGATTACTAGAGTTAGTAGGGTGAAGGGAAGGATTAAGATAATTCTTGTAGGCGAAAGTTTAGGCTTCTAGACCGTCTTATTTTACTTAGGAGAAAAATTATGCGTACTATAATTTTACTCATGGATTCTTTTGGCATTGGCTACGCTCATGATGCCGAAAAATATGGTGACAAGGGCGCCGATACCTTGGGTCATATTTGTGAGTGGGTTGCTAATAATCGCAAGGACGCTACAGGTAAGGCAATGCCCCTGCGCCTGCCCAATTTGGCAGCGCGAGGTCTTGCCAAGGCAGCGGAGCTGAGCCGTGGCTGCGCACTGCCTGCAAATTTAGGTGCGGAGCACACTATTGGCGCCTACACCTATGCGCAGGAGGTGAGCCGGGGTAAGGATACCCTGAGCGGACACTGGGAAATCGCGGGGGTGCCCGTGGATTTTGACTGGGGCTATTTCCCCAATGTACCCAAATGCTTTCCTCAAGAATTAGTAGCTGCCTTGATTAAGGAGGGCAATTTGCCGGGCGTTTTGGGCGAATGCCACGCCTCCGGCACGGAGATAATTAAGGAGCTGGGCGAGGAGCATGTGGCGACTGGCAAGCCCATTATTTATACCTCTGCGGACAGCGTGCTGCAAATTGCAGCACATGAGGAGGCATTTGGACTAGAGCGACTCTATGAGCTGTGCAAGCTAGCCTATAAGCTGGTGCAGCCCTATAATATTGCCCGCGTTATCGCGCGCCCCTTTGTGGGCAGCTGCGCCAGCGACTTTAGCCGCACCACCAACCGGCACGACTACGCCGTGCCGGCACCGGAGGCCACCCTTTTGGACAAAATGGTGGCTGCTGGGGGCAGTGTCTATGCTGTGGGCAAGATTGCAGATATTTTTGCCCATCGTGGCATTACTAAGCATTATGCTGCCGGTGGCTTGGATAAGCTGGTGGATGCAACTATCCAGGCCGTTAAGGATGCGCCAGATAAGTCCATTGTTTTTACCAATTTGGTAGATTTTGATTCTAGCTTCGGCCATCGCCGTGATATTCAGGGCTATGGCGAAGCCTTGGAGTATTTTGATAGCCGTCTGCCGGAAATCACCTCTTTGCTAAAGGAGGACGATTTGCTGCTCATTACGGCGGATCATGGCAATGACCCCGCCTGGAGCGGCACGGACCACACGCGGGAAAAGATTCCTGTATTGTTCTCCGGAGCGGATGTGAAAGTAGCACAGCTTGAGCCCATGGATACCTTTGCGGATATTGGCTGTACTATCGCTAATTATATGGGCATCGAGCCCACCTTTACAGGGACGCCGGCGGCTTATGTAAATTTGGGATTGAGCGAGGATAAATGAGGATAAATAAGGAGGCGACTCCCATGGAAAAGCATTACACAAGTGAAAAGGAAGTTTTATACCATGTGGGCTTTGCCAAGGAAGCGCTTGCCGGTGCTACGATTGCCGTGCTACCGGGGGACCCGGGCAGGGTTGAGCCCTTGGCTAGGCAGCTGGGCGAGGAGCCTAGCTTTATTGCCTGCCATAGGGAGTACACCAGCTGGCTAACACATATTGCTCAGCAGCCCGTTTTGGTTTGTTCCACGGGCATGGGTGGCCCCTCCGTGGCTATTTGCCTGGAGGAGCTAGCGCGCATGGGCATTAAGCAGGTTATTCGCGTGGGCACCACAGGGACTATTCAAGAATATATAAATCCGGGCGAGGTTATCATTAACAAGGCGTCCGTGCGCTTGGATGGAACATCTCATCACTATGCTCCGGCTAGCTTTCCTGCTGTGGCTAGCTTCACTGTGACGGGGGCATTGATTGAGGCGGCTAAGGCCTGCGCAGCACCCTATCATGTGGGCATTGCGGTGTCCAGCGACACCTTTTGGCCGGGACAGGAGCGTTATGATAGCTTCACTGGTTATGTGCCCTTGGCCTTCCAAGGCACCATGGCCGAGTGGCAGCGCCTAGGCGCTTTAAACTATGAGATGGAAACCTCCGCTCTTTTTGTGACCTGCCAAGCCTTGGGCCTTAAGGCAGGCGCTGTGTGTGGCGTGGTAGCCAAGCGTACCGAGGGCGAAGCCATTGTGCCCAAGGAGCTCTATGACCAGGCATTGCAATACCAAATCGCTATTGTGCGCGGTGCGGTGGAGCGCTTGAGTAAATAGCTTTGCTAAAGCGTAACATTTTAAGTAGCGTGTTATTTTGAGGATGAAGCTTAAGCCCCTTTGCTTTTTGGCTTGAGTGTTTTTACTTGTAAGCAGGGCTAGCTCTGCTAGGAAAGGTGGTAAGAATATGAAAAAGCTAATGCATTTTTTGGGCTGTTTATTGATGGTGATGGCCATGGCGGTAACGGCGCTGCCCCGCGAAGCGCGGGCGGAGTTTCCGGAGCGTCCCGTGGGCTTTGTGGTTATCGACCAGGATGGGGATGTGAATGGCGCAGTATATAATACCTGGCGCCAGGTTGTGAAATGGGCGTACCATTTTCCGTATTATCAGATTATCGACGGAGGAGCACCTCAGAAGCTGGTAAGCGACGCTGTGCGCACCGGTGCAAAGCTGGACAAGGATTCCTTAGCTGCTTTGGCAGAAAAGAGTAAGGTGGATGTGCTGGTTGTGGCCCGTGTTTATGAGCTGGACGAGTACATTGTGCCTAGTCTCAGCCTGCGTGAGGACAACGATACCTATGTTAAAACTTCTGCCTGCGCTGACCTTTTTGTGTATAAAAAGGAGGGTAATAAGTTCTTGAAGAAAAAGCTGCGTGAACGTGAGCTAAGAGAAATTGGCAATGTGGAGCATCCGGAGGAAACCATCAAGTGGGAGCTGTCTAAGATAGTGAATACTATGGAGGGCAGACCAATAATTGGTAGCTAAGTTTAGACGTAAAAAGGGCGCTGCGTGAGCAGCGCTCTCTTTGTATATTAGTGCTCTAAAGACGATTCTATAAATAAATGGGCACGCTTATCAATAATTGGCCTAGGAATATTAAGCATGTAAATGCATATTTTTGTAAACTGCTTTACAAAAAAAGAAAGTTTATAAAAAACTAGCATCTTTTTGTAAAAATTTGTTGACGCCCACTAGAAGTGGTAGTACAATAGGCACAACTTCAAAAAAGACCACAAACCGTTGAGATGGAGATCAAATCGGTAGATGCGCTTACAGAGAGTCCGGGGAGCTGAAAGCCGGGTAGAGATGCAGACCGACAAATGGACCATTGAGGGTGCAGTCAAATCGGGCTTTAGAGCCTGAGAGTATTCTGCAACGTAACGCCTGCGTTAGGGGCGAGGGATGTGATGGCATCCTGCTAGAGTGCGCTACAAGTAGCGAAACAAGGTGGTACCGCAGGTATAAGTATAGTATGGCCTGTCCTTGATATGTTCGAGGACGGGTCTTTTTTATTGTAGTAATATGAGGTGACAAGATGTTGAATTTGACTTTAGAGCAGGTTAAGGCTTACGCCAAGGAATACAAGGCCGTGCCCGTTGCTAAGGAATGCTTGGCAGATATGCTAACGCCTTTGGCCTTCTTGGATAATGTACGGCGCAGTAGCCGCACATATTTCCTCTTAGAAAGTATCGAGGGCGGCGAGCACTGGGCTCGCTACTCCAGTCCATCATGACGCCGCAGGGTAGAACAATTTTGAAGAATTTCTTGAGTCTATAAGGCTTGTTATTCCGTAAAATATGCGGGAAACTGGGCAAGCTAAAAATTACTGTTTTAAATAAGGGAGAGATAAACATGATCAAGGAAGCAATTGTAAAAATCGTAGATAAAAAGGATTTGACCTATGACGAGGCCTATGCAGTAATTAACGAGATAATGAGCGGTGAGACCACTGCCACGCAAAATGCGGCTTTTTTGGCAGCTCTTTCCACTAAGAGCACTACCGCCGAAACCACTGATGAAATCGCTGGCTGCGCTGCTGCCATGCGTGACCACGCCACCAAATGCGAAACTGGCATGGATGTCTTTGAAATCGTGGGCACCGGTGGCGACAACGCCAACAGCTTCAATATTTCCACCACCTCCGCACTGGTGGCAGCAGCTGGCGGCATGAAGGTTGCTAAGCACGGTAACCGCGCTGCCTCCTCCAAATGCGGCACCGCTGATTGCCTAGAGGCTTTGGGTGTGAACATTCAGCAAGACCCGGAAAAATGCGTGGAGCTCTTAAAGGAAGTAGGCATGTGCTTCTTCTTCGCCCAAAAATACCACACCTCCATGAAGTACGTGGGTCCCATCCGCAAGGAGCTGGGCATCCGCACCGTATTCAACATTCTGGGACCCTTGACTAACCCGGGTAGCCCCAAGATGCAGCTTTTGGGCGTTTATGACGAGTATTTAGTACAGCCTTTGGCTCAGGTATTGATTAATCTGGGCGTAACCCGCGGCATGGTTGTTTACGGCCAGGATAAGCTGGACGAAATTTCTCTCAGCGCACCTACAACTGTTTGCGAGTTCAAGGATGGCTGGATGAAAAATTATGTAATCAAGCCTGAGGATTTTGGCTTCGAGCGCTGCACTAAGGCCGATTTAGTGGGTGGTCTGCCGGAGCAGAATGCCAAGATTACCAGAGCGATTTTAAGTGGCGAGCAAGGCCACAAGCGCAATGCCGTGCTAATGAACGCCGGTGCAGCACTATACATCGGTGGCAGGGCAGATAGCCTAGCCGATGGCATCAAGCTGGCAGCAGAAATTATCGACAGCGGCAAAGCCTTGGCTACCCTGGAGAAATTCATCGAGATTAGCAATAAATAAGCAGGGTGCCGAGCAGGGACGAGGCACGAAATGCTTGCAACAGATTGCTTAAAGAAGAAACTTAGTTAAAGGATACAGTGACATGATATTAGACGATATTGCGGCCTACACCCGCACAAGGATTGAGGCCTTGAAAAAATATAAGAGTCTTTATGAGGTGCGGGATGAGGCTGAAGGAAGGCCCGCTGGTAAGGATTTTCAAGCAGCCTTGGCTGCTCCGGGGCTAAGTGTAATTGCAGAATTAAAGCAGGCCTCGCCCTCCAAGGGGCTCATCGCCCCTGACTTCGAGGGCATCTACCTGACCAAGGCGCGTCAGTACGAAGATGGCGGCGCCGCCGCCATCTCCTGCCTGACGGAGCCCAAGTTCTTCCTGGGCAGCGACGAGTACCTGCGCCAGGTACGGGCAGCTGTACAGCTGCCCATCCTGCGCAAGGACTTTACCATCGACGAGTACCAAATTTACGAGGCCAAGTGCTTGGGAGCGGACGCAGTGCTGCTGATTTGCAGTCTGCTCAGCCAGGCTCAGCTGGCCGAGTACCTGTGCCAAGTCCACGAGCTGGGTATGAGCGCTTTGGTAGAAGCACATGATGCCGATGAGGTAGCCGCGGCGTTAGCCGCCGGCGCTGGCATCATCGGTGTGAATAACCGCAACCTGAAGGATTTTAGCGTCAATCCGCTGAACAGTCTGCGCCTTAGGGAGCAAATTCCGCAGGATAAAATTTTCGTAGCGGAAAGCGGCATTGCCAAGGCCAGCGATTGCTCTGGACTGAAGGAAGCAGGAGTGCAGGCGGTGCTGGTGGGCGAGGCGCTGATGCGCAGCAGCGACCCGGCGGCTATGCTGAAGGAAATGAGGGCGTGAAGCTAATGACCAAGGTAAAAATCTGCGGCTTGACTCGCATGGAAGACATTGAGTGCGCCAATAGACTAGGGCCTGACTTTATTGGTATGGTCTTTTACGCCAAAAGTAAGCGCGCCGTAACTGCCGAGCAGGCGGCGGCACTAAAGACCAAGCTGGCTTCGACAATCAAGGCGGTAGGAGTCTTCGTAAATAATGAAATTAACTTTATTGCTAATTTGGCCCAAGCTGGTATAATAGATATAATTCAGCTCCACGGAGACGAGGATGAGACTTATATTCGTAAGCTTCGCGAGACGTTGCCTAAGCCTAACGTGCCCATCATCAAGGCAATTAGAGTGCGCAATGAGGCGTCCCTGCAAGGGTTAGCAGCCTATCCGGTGGACTACTTCCTTTTCGACACTTTTAAGGCGGGGCTCTATGGTGGCACGGGGGAGCGCTTCAATCTAGAGCTGGAGTCCATTCATATTCCCAAGCCTTATTTTATCGCCGGTGGCTTGGATGCCAGTAACATAGCTGAGGTTATTGAGGCCAATCCCAAGGCCTTTGCCGTGGATGTGAGCGGTGGGGTGGAGGATGGCACAACTGGCCTCAAGGACGCGCAGAAGATGGCAGCCTTTGTGGAGCAAGTTAGGAGTGTCTAAAACTCATACTCAAGCAAGATGCTAAAGGACTCAGCAATAAATGAACGTCAAGAAAATCGTGTGAATTTGTAATATAACATATAACCAAACTAAGTAAGGGGAGAGAAAAGATATGACCAAGGGTAGATATGGTATTCACGGCGGCCAATACATGCCGGAAACACTGATGAATGCAGTGCTGGAGCTGGAGGCGGCCTACGAAAAATATAAAAATGATCCTGAATTTAAGTCCGAGCTGGCCCAATTATATCATGAATATGCCAATAGACCGTCCCTGCTGTACTATGCAGAGCGCATGACCAAGGATTTGGGCGGTGCCAAGATTTATCTAAAGCGCGAGGATTTGAACCATACCGGCGCGCATAAAATCAACAATGTTTTGGGCCAAATTTTATTGGCCAAAAAGATGGGCAAAAAGCGCGTTATTGCCGAGACCGGCGCAGGTCAGCATGGTGTAGCCACCGCTACTGCAGCAGCTCTCATGGGCATGGAATGCGTGGTGTACATGGGTAAGGAGGACTGCGAGCGTCAAAAGCTGAATGTATTCCGTATGGAGCTGTTGGGCTCCAAGGTAGTGCCCGTGGAAAGCGGTACCGGCACCCTGAAGGACGCTGTCAACGAGGCTTTGCGCGTATGGACTGAGCGTGTTGAGGATACCTATTACGTGCTGGGCAGCGTTATGGGTCCCCATCCCTATCCTGAAATCGTCCGCGATTTCCAAAAGATTATCGGCGAAGAAATTCGTGCCCAAATGCTGGAAAAAGAGGGTCGTTTGCCGGACGTGCTCATCGCCTGCGTGGGCGGTGGCTCCAACGCCATGGGCATGTTCTACGACTTTATTGAGGATAAAAATGTGCGCCTCATTGGTGTAGAAGCTGCAGGTCTTGGCGTGGATAATCCTAAGAACGCTGCTACTATCGCTAACGGTCGCTTAGGCATTTTCCACGGCATGAAGAGCTATTTCCTGCAGGATGAGTACGGCCAAATCGCGCCTGTATATTCTATTTCCGCAGGCCTGGATTATCCCGGCATTGGCCCTGAGCACGCCTATCTCCACGACAGCGGTCGCGCTGAATATGTGCCCGCTACGGACCAAGAAGCAGTAGACGCCTTTAACTATCTGTCCAAAATCGAGGGCATTATTCCTGCCATCGAGAGCGCCCATGCTGTGGCTCATGCCATGAAGATTGCGCCCACCATGGACAAGGACAAGATTATCGTAATCAATATTTCCGGTCGTGGCGACAAGGACGTAGCCGCAATCGCACGCTATATGGGGGTGGACTTACATGAGTAGAATTGAGGAAGCATTTGCAAAAAATAAAAAGCTGTTCATCGGCTTCGTTACCGCCGGTGACCCCAATCTGGCTACCACCAAGGAGCTGGTGCTGGCCATGGTGAAGGCCGGGGTAGGCATCGTAGAGTTTGGCATTCCCTTCTCCGACCCGGTGGCGGAAGGTCCTGTCATCCAGCGTGCTGACTTGCGTGCATTGGAGGCTGGCACTACCACTGACAAGATTTTTGACCTAGTGGCCGAGCTGCGTCAGGAAACACAGGTGCCCTTAGTGTTCTTGACCTATGCTAATCCCATTTACGCCTATGGCGCCGAAAAGTTCTTCACCCGTTGTGAGGAAAGCGGTGTGGACGGCGTTATTATCCCTGATATTCCCTACGAGGAGCGCGAGGAAATGCGTCCCTACAGCGAGCCTCATAAGGTAGCTTTAGTGCCCCTCATTGCGCCCACCTCTCGTGACCGCATCCAAAAAATTGCCAAGATTGGCCAAGGCTATATCTACATCGTGTCCTCCCTGGGCGTTACCGGTGTGCGCAAGGAAATCACCACCGATATTAACGCCATTGTGGACGAGATTCGCCAGGTTACAGACGTGCCCTGTGCTGTAGGCTTTGGCATTGCCACTCCCGATCAAGCCTATACTATGGCCAAGGCCAGCGACGGCGCCATTGTTGGCAGTGCCATCGTGAAAATCGTGGAGCAGTATGGTGAGGACTCCCCCAAATATGTATATGAGTATTGCAAGGATATGGTGGAGGCAGTTAAAAAAGCTAACGCTGAAGCTTAATATAATATACATGTTTGACCATATTGTACAATATTAATTCTATGCTTGATAAATACCCTGCTAATGTGTTACAATAGTAGGGTATTTTTATTTTTATAAGGAGTGATTTATTTCATGCAAGCTGTTCAAGACAAGAACAAGGCAGGCGGCATTTTAGGCCTGATTGAAAGAATTGGTAATAAAATTCCCGATATTACAATTCTCTTCATCGGTGCCTTTGTCATTTGCTGCGTGCTTTCTGCCATTTTATCCACCATGCACTTTGGTTATGTGCATCCTACCACCGGTAAGGAAATTGTTGTTAATAATATGCTCAGCGGCAAGAATTTAGTTACGTTGCTGTCTAAAATGGTTTCTAATTATTCCGGCTTCCCGCCCTTGGGTATGGTTATAGTAGCCACTCTGGGTATCGGTATTGCCGATGGCTCCGGCTACATCAACACTGCTTTGAAAAAGATTTTGGCTGTAACTCCCAAGTTTTTGATTACACCCATCATCATTCTGGTAGGCATGCTGAGCCACTTAGGCCCTGATACCGGTTATGTTATCATCATTCCTGTGGCTGCTTATATGTTCTATGCCTCTGGCAAGCATCCCTTGGCAGGTATTGGTGCTTCCTTTGCCGGTATCGCAGGTGCTTTCGCTGCTAACTATACCCCCTCCGCCATTGACCCTGTTATCCAAGGCTTTACTCAGAGCGCAGCCCAAATAATCGACCCCAGCTATCAAGTAAACGTGCTCTGCAACTATTTTTATGCCTTCGGTGCCACCTTCGTGGTTATTCCCAGCTGCTGGTATGTAACCGAGCGTATTGTTGAGCCCTGGCTGTGGAAAAACTGCCCCTTGGATGCAGATATTGATGTGGGCGAGGATGGCAATACCGAAGTAACCCCGCGCGAAAACAAGGCCTTCTATGCTGCTACTGCCGTGCTGCTGGCTATGGTCGTAGGCTTGGTGGCTCTCTTGATTCCTCAAGACTCCATCCTCCGCGACTCCAACGGCATGCTGGCTAGCTTTAAGGCTCCCGTAATGCAGTCCATCGTATCCCTGCTCTTCATCTTCACCGGTGCAGTGGGCTTGGTTTATGGTGTTTTGGTTGGCAAATTTAAATCCTCCAAGGATGTGACCAAGGCTATGGAGGATATTACTAAAACCTTGGTACAATTGATTGTATTCTATTTCTTTGCTGCCCAATTCCTCTATGCCTTTGGCGCTTCCAATATGGGCGCCTTAATCGCAGTTGCTGGCGCAGAGTTTTTGAAATCCTTGGCTTTACCGCCCCAAATCACCGTTTTTGGCATCATTATTTTTGTTGCCTTCTTGAATTTGATTATTACCTCTGCCTCTGCTAAATGGGCTATTTTGGCGCCGATTTTCGTGCCCATGCTCATGGCTGTAGGCATTGCGCCGGAGCTGACTCAGGTGGCCTTCCGTGTCAGCGACTCCGCTGTGAACGTAGTAACCCCCATGTTTGCTTTTTATCCCTTGATTATTCTGTACTGCCAAAAGTATGTGAAGAGCGCCGGCATCGGCACCCTGAGCTCTTTGATGCTGCCCTATACTGTGGCACTGCTCATTAGCTTGACCATTATGCTCTATGTATTCTGGGGCTTGGATATTCCTTTGGGATTGCAAGCAGACTATGTATATCCTAGAAGAGTAATGTAGTTCTCTAAAAGAGGCCGTCCATAAGGCACCATATACTGCGTTGGAGGCTCCTTGAAGTATTAACGATACGTCTGCGGAGCCTCCGCCTTGTCTCTGGTACCTTCTGAACGACCCGTGTGTTTTTACTATTTATGCGAAAGGAAGTAGTTTTTATGACATCTATGCAAGAGCGTCTTACTGCGCGTTTTTTGCGCTATGCTGCTATTAACTCTCAAAGTGTGGAGGGTGCTTCCGTTGTTCCTTCCACTCCTGGCCAACGCCAGCTGGCGGAGCTTTTGAAAAATGATTTGGCTGAGCTGGGTCTTGTTGATTTGGAAATCAGCGAATATTCCGTGCTTACTGGCCGTTTACCCTCTAATTTACCCGCAGGCTACCATAAGGTGCCCACCGTGGGCTGGGTTGCCCATCTGGATACGGTGAACGTAAATCTTTCTGGCGATGTGCATCCGCAAATTGTGAAGAATTATCAGGGTGGGGACGTGCTACTGAATGCTGAAAAGCAAATCTATATCAAGGTTAGCGAGCATCCTGAATTAGAAAAATATATCGGTAGCGATTTGATTACCAGCGATGGCACCTCCGTGCTGGGCGCTGATAACAAGGCTGCTATTGCCAATCTAATGGTTGCTTTGGAAACCTTGAAGGAGGACGCAAGCATTCTCCACGGCGATATTTACGTATGCTTTGTGCCGGACGAGGAAGTGGGCCTGTGTGGCTCTAAGAAGATGGATTTTAGCAAATTCCCCGTGGATTTTGCTTATACCATTGATTGCTGCGAGCTGGGCGAGGTGGTTTATCAAACCTTTAACGCTGGCAGTGCTACCATTAAGGTGAAGGGCGTAACTGCTCATCCCATGTCCGCTAAAAATACCCTGGTTAATCCCACTCTTGTGTGCGTGGATTTAATTAACTGCCTCGACAGAATGCAAACTCCTGAGCATACCGAGGGTACTGAGGGCTTTATTTGGGTAGAATCCATGCAGACCAATGTTTCCGAGGCTACCTTGAACCTGAAGATTCGTGACCATAGCAAGAGCATGTACGAAGCTCGCAAAAAGTTTATTGCCGATAGCGTAGAGTATGTGAAGGCCAAGAATCCTAAGGCAGGCGTAGAGCTGAGGATTGTGGATGTGTATGGCAACATTGCCGATGCTATCAACGATGAAAATCGCGCTTGCGTGGACCATATTTTTGAAGCTATGCAAGAATTAGGCATCACTCCCAAGGATATTGCCATGCGCGGTGGCACCGACGGCTCCTTTATTTCCACCAAGGGCATTCCTACGCCCAACTATTTCACCGGCGCTCACAATTTCCATTCCTACTGCGAGTTCATGCCCATGACCGCTATCGAAAAGAGCTGTCAGATGACCTTAAAGCTCATTGAATTAATTACCAAATAATATAGCAAAAGTACGCCTTGGGAGCTGTGATAATCAATTACGCGGCGCCCAAGGCATTAGTATTTTTATTATAGTATTTGACTTATTTTGCAAAAAAGCTTATGATATATTAAGAAAATTATAAGAAAGAGGTGTTTGGTTATGAAAAAGTTACTTTTGTGCATCACTGCCTTGGTAGCATTAACAGCTTGCAGCCTGTGCTTTGCCGCCGATGGCAATGATTTGAATAAGCAGCAAAAGACTGTGGAAAAATTTATCGATGCTCTGGACGCAGCTCCGGCTCCTGATTATGCTATGATTGCGCCCCTGCTCAATGAAAAATTTGCCCAGAAGCTTGATGCTAAGGCCTATGCTGCTTTTCAAAAGAGTGCTAAAGAGCAGCTGGGAACCCTGAAGGAAGCAAAGTTCCGCCTGTTTGAGCGCTTCGTTGATGGCTTCCGTGTTGTTTATGTGGGCAGCTTTGACAAGGAAAAGGTTGTGCTGATGCAGTTTGTCTTCGATTTGAAGAATGCTTTGCTGGCAGTTAATTTGAATGCTGTAAAAGAACAACAGCCGGCTGAAGCTAAGGCTAAATAAGATAATAGAAAAATAATAGAGAATAGAAATAAAAATAAAATACAAAGATAAATATTAGGGGGATATTTGCTTTTAGGGAGGTTATTTTTTGGAACGCGAGAGCTTTTCCTCACGTATTAGCTTTATTTTGATTTCTGCAGGTTGCGCCATTGGTTTGGGTAATGTTTGGCGCTTTCCCTTTATCACCGGCCAATATGGCGGTGCATCCTTTGTTTTGATTTATTTGTGTTTCCTTTTGCTTTTGGGCTTGCCCATCATGGTAGCGGAATTTGCTGTAGGTCGCGCCAGTGTGCGCAGTGCGGCTAAGTCCTTTGATGTATTGGAGCCCAAGGGCACAAAATGGCATTGGTATAAATATGGTGCCATCGCGGGCAATGTTATCCTGATGATGTTTTATACCACCGTTTCCGGGTGGATGCTTTATTATTTCTACAAGATGGCTATGGGCGGCTTTGTGGGCTTGGACGCTAAGGGCGTGGGTCAAGTGTTTGGCGCACTGCTCAGCGATCCTTATACCATGGCGTTCAACATGGTGTTGATTGTTTTATCCTGCTTTGGCGTGTGCTATCTGGGCGTCAAGGATGGCGTGGAGCGCATCACTAAAGCTATGATGAGCTGCCTTTTGCTTTTGATGATTATTTTGGCAGTTAATTCTGTGCTGCTGCCCAATAGTGGCGAGGGTTTAAGGTACTATCTTTATCCTGACTTCAACAAGGTTATCGAGCATGGTGTGCACGAGGTAGTTTTTGCTGCCATGGGTCAAGCATTCTTTACCTTGAGCTTGGGCATCGGCTCCTTGGCTATTTTTGGTAGCTATATTGGCAAGGAGCAGCGCTTGACAGGCGAGGCTATGTGGATTATGGCCTTGGATACCTTTGTAGCCATTATTTCCGGTTTAATTATTTTCCCGGCTTGCTTTAGCTTTGGTGTTAATCCTGGTAGCGGGCCCAATTTGCTCTTTGTGACTCTGCCCAATGTGTTTAACGCTATGAGCGGTGGCCAGCTTTGGGGAACCTTGTTCTTCCTTTTCATGCTTTTCGCAGCTATGTCCACGGTAATTGCCGTGTTTGAGAATATTACTTCCTGCATTTGCGACTTGACTGGCTGGGAGCGCAAGAAGGTAATTCGCTATAACATTGTTGCGATTATTCTGCTCTCCTTACCCTGTGTTTTGGGCTTTAATGTTTGGAGTAATATCCAGCCCATGGGCAAGGGAAGCTGCATTTTGGATTTAGAGGACTTTTTAGTAAGCAACAACCTGCTTCCTTTGGGTAGCCTGGTATACTTAACCTTCTGCACTAGTCGCTATGGTTGGGGCTGGGATAACTTTATTGCCGAGGCTGATACCGGTGCGGGTGTGGGCTTTCCTAAATGGATTCGCTTTTATGCGACCTATGTTCTGCCCTTAATCGTGCTGTATATCTTTGTCAACGGCTATATGGCGATTTTCTGTAAGTGATAGCTGAATAGGAAAAATTAAAGCTGTAGTTAGGTTTTTAGCCTGACTACAGCTTTTGGCATTTTATTGTGATGTTTATTTGTTCTTAGGCAAGGTATAGGTTCTCAGTGCTTCTAAAAGCTCAGAGCTGCCGGCCGGAAATTGAGCGCACAGCTCTTTTAAAGCAGCGAAATCCTTGAGTTCCACGCCCCACAGGAAGCAGTCATCATCATTATAGGCAGCGACTACAATAAATTTCTTGGCATCAACAGGAGTTTTGCCCAAATCATCCGTCAGCATAATATAATCAGTGCCAAAGTCCATACCATAAACAGTGATGTTTTCTTCAGGGGTTGCATCCTCCCAAAAGCCTAGTTTTTCAAAATCAGCAGCAGTAAGCATATTCTTTTCTAGCTCAGACCATTTTTGGACTGGAGCTTTTCACCTCACTTTTCGTTTTATATGCTTATTGTATCACATTTTTAGTGAAAATGCTTTAGTAGAAGGCTGGTTTTCGGGCATTTTCTTTGCCTGTTAAATAAAGGTGTGATATAATTAAAAGTCGTATTCACGCAGGAGGTGGCGCAATGAAAAAGAGAGAACAGGGACCTTTGCAGGTGGAATTTATTTGTCCCGGCTGTGGGAAGCATCTGGCTTGGGCGCTGCCAACTGCTGCAATAAGCTGTCCTAAATGCGGCATGTGGGTGACTAGCAAGAACCGCAAGCGACCGCAGGTGGAGATATTTTTACCAGTGGACAGCGAACAAACTGTACTTTTTTGACAATGGGGGTTAGGATATGATTAGTATTTGGGAGCAGGCTCAGGGTCTGCGTGAGGAAATGATTGCTCGTCGTAGAAATTTGCATCAGCATCCGGAAACCGGCTGGACCGAGTTCCGCACCGCCAGCTTGATCATTAAGGAGATAAAAGCTTTGGGCTATGAGGTTAGCTTTGGTGCAGCTGTTGTAAACGAAGAGTATATGATGGGCGTTCCCAGTGCAACTGATTTGTCTGCCTATATGGAGCGAGCAATTAGCGAGGGCGCTGATGCGGAGCTTGTTAAGCAAATGGCTGGGGGTAAAACCGGTATCGTGGCTGTGCTTAAGACTGGCAAGCCCGGTAAAACTGTGGCCTTTCGTTTTGATATGGACTGCAATGATGTGGAAGAAGACAAGGGCGATGCTCATCGTCCCACTGCCGAGGGCTTTGCTTCCTGCCACAAGAATGCTATGCATGCCTGCGGTCATGACGGTCATGTGACTATTGGCTTAGCAGCAGCTAAGCTGATTGCGACTCATAAGGATGAGTTGGCTGGCACCATCAAGCTGATTTTCCAACCTGCAGAGGAAGGCGTGCGTGGCGCTTACGCCATGGTAAACGCTGGTGTTGTGGACGATGTGGACTATCTCTTTGGCGGTCATATTGGCTTTAAGGCTACAAATGATAACGCTTTGGTTACTATGACCGATGGCTTTTTGGCAACTACTAAATTGGATGCCGAGTTTAAAGGTGTTTCTGCTCATGCGGGTGCAGCACCGGAGCAGGGCAAAAATGCACTCTTAGCAGCGTGTCAGGCAGCTATTTCCTTGAACACTATTTCCCGTCACAGCCAAGGCTCTAGCCGCATTAATGTGGGCGTTTTGAACGCTGGTACAGGTCGCAATGTGGTGCCTGATATTGCATCCTTAAAGCTGGAAACTCGTGGCGCAACCACAGAAATCAACAACTATATGGTTAATGAAGCTCGTCGCATGTTAAAGGCTTGCGCAGAAATGTATGATGTGGAGCTGAAGGTTACCATGGCTGGTGGTGCTCCTGCTTGCTTGCCCGATGCCGAGCTTGGACATGAGGTTGCCGAGCTGGCTAAATCCAAATGTCATTTTGACGAGATTTCTGAATATGTTGATATGGGTGGCAGCGAGGACTGCGGCTATTTTATGGAACGTGTGCAGCAAAATGGCGGTCGTGCCCTGTATATGATGTATGGTACGAAGATTGCTGCGGGTCATCATAATAGTCATTTTGACTTTAATGAAGAGGTGCTGTGGAAGGCTGCAGCAGTATTAGCTGAGGTAGCTATTCACTTTACCAATAAATAAAAGAGCGAGCTAAGAGGCATCACCTAATTCATCTTAAAAAGATTTGCAGATGTCATGGTTTAGACATATTTATGTGTTATACTGAAACCATGAAGATTATTATGGCGGAGGTATATTAATATGAAAAACTTGCAAAAATTAGCTTTAGCCTTGGGATGTGTGCTGGCTTTAGGGAGCTCTGTGGCCTTGAAAAACGTTGAGGCTGGTTATCACCATGGGGAGTCCCACTGTGTTCGTTCTGCCGTCTGCAGCCCTAAAGGAGGCGTAGGAGCTATGGAAGCATTTACCTTTGATCAAGATAAAATGCGCTATCCCAGCATGCTGCGCATGAGCGGTGCCATTACAGAAATTGATGGCGATAAGGTTGTCATTCGTGGCGAAGGGCAGGAATGTATAGTAGCTTTGATTGATGATGAAACCTATGTAATTAAAGGCGCCAAGAGCAAGCTACGCTCTGCCAAGGATTTAAAGGTGGGCCAAGAGGTGATGGCTTATTATTCAGCCCGTATGACTCGCAGCCTGCCGCCTCAGGCACAGGCCTATGCCATCATTATTGGTGATGTGCGCAAGGATTACTTACCCCAGTATTTTGTGGTGGACCAGGTACAGCAGGCTGCCGACGGCAGCTGTGTGCGTGTTCTCAACAGCACCCATGATGTTATCGCCCGTATTGATAAATATGCCTGTGAAGAATATGCAAGCATCAAGCAGGGCGATGAGTTACTGCTTTGGAGCAGAGTGATGACCTTAAGCCTACCTGGTCAGACCAATGCGGAGAAGGTTGTAATATTGAAATGATAAAAACTAAGTAATAATAATATCATGGAGCGAATAAGAATTTTAGCTCATGAGTGGCTGGTACAATATAAGCAAGCGTTTCGAAAACCTAAATCCTTCTGCGAACAGATTGGACACCGCAGCTTCGTAATTGTACCCCACGAAATGAGCGTAAGAAATTCTTCTGAGCGGTATGATATTGTTATTACGCAGTTTTTTTGTTAATATTTTTATTTATTTAGGGAGAGATTTATATGAAAATTTTTATGGATACTGCCAATGTAGACGAGATTAAACAATATGTGGATTGGGGCGTTGTATACGGCGTTACCACCAACCCCAGCCTGATTGCTAAAAGTGGTCGCACCCAAGCGGAAGTAATTCCTGAAATTGCTGCTTTGGTTAGCGGTCCTGTTAGCGCCGAGGTAATCAGCACTGAATGTGCTGGCATGGTGGAGGAAGCACGCAAGCTGGCTAAAATTGCTAGTAATGTGGTTATCAAAATCCCCTGCATTCCCGAAGGTTTAAAGGCTGTCAAAATTCTGAGTGCTGAAGGCATCAAAACCAATGTAACATTAGTTTTCAGCATGTCTCAGGCACTTTTGGCTGCTCGCGCTGGTGCTACCTTCGTAAGCCCCTTCATTGGTCGCTTGGATGATATCAAGCAGGATGGTGTGCAATTAGTGGACAATATCGTTAAAGCCTTTAAGCTTTATGGTATTGAGACTGAGGTTATCGCGGCTAGCATCCGTAACATTCAGCATGTGGAAAAGGTTATGCTCACCGGCTGCCAAATCGCTACCATTCCTACCAAGGTTTTGGCGCAAATGATTAATCACGAGCTTACCGATAAGGGCTTAGCTCTATTCATGGCTGATTACCAAAATTCTTTAAAATAATCTAAGATGCTCCCCCAGAGAATGCTTTGTTTAGGGGGAGCATTAGCTTTTGTAAGGTGATGTAAGTTGTTCAAAAAAATACTCTGTGCGTTAGCTATAGCCTGTGTTTATAGTAGTTCAGCACTAGCTGCCATGCAGCAAATCCCCTTGAGCATTCCAGAGGACTACGAGGCGAAGACTGTTTCTGTAAAGTATAGCACCCAAGGACCTAAGCTGCTTTTTTCGGATAGTCCCGAAATGGTATATCACAATGGCATTTTATATCGTGATACAGTGCAGGGCAAAGTGCGTATCTTTTTTCATCATGTGAATGCTGTGGAAGGCACGAAAAAGCTGGCCTTAATGCTCAAAAACACGAAAATGCGCCCTGTGCATTATAAGCTTTTGCAGGAGGGTGTGGCAGGGCCTGGCTAT
The DNA here is from genome assembly GCA_051866495.1 of Phascolarctobacterium sp. Lineage (GTDB taxonomy): Bacteria > Bacillota > Negativicutes > Acidaminococcales > Acidaminococcaceae > Phascolarctobacterium_A. The sequence continues at coordinate 24,381 of JBJDXD010000042.1, forward strand.
AATTATATGGAGGTGGGCAAGGAAGCCCAACGTAGGTATTTTGGGGTCGAGCCTAAAAATGTAAAACCAGAAAAAGCAGAAGGTACCATGGGCTTTGCCCAAAGTGTGGAGCTACTCAGTGGCAAGGGTGTGTTGTTGGACACCAACGAGCTACTCACAGGCACCATCGATTTGCAGCTGGATGCTCCGACTGAAGTAAGCCTTTTGATGTGCGAACCCCAGGCAGATTTGGAGCTTTTTAATGATAATGCGAAAATTCAGCCCATGGATGAGCATCCTTTGCGCGGCAGCTTCGCTAAGAGTGATTGGGAATATACGCTAAAGCGCGCTATCAATGGAAATAAGACAGTTAAGCTTAAATTGGCAGGCGCCGAGGCAGAAGGCTATATCAAGGGCGTGGATGCTACCACTAATTTACCAGCAGAAAATTATGGAAATTACGGCGTGATCTACAGGGTTAATTTCACCATTGATAGCAAGCAGCCTGTGGGCTTCATTCTCAATCCCATTGGTGGTTATTTTGCCGGGTACGGCGTTTTAGAGCATAATGGTGAGCGCAAGCTTATCGCTTTACCGGAGTATGACCTAGCTTTGGGCGAAACTGTTGAAGAGGCTGTGGAGCTGGGCAAGCTGAAAAGTGGGAAATATACCTTCATTTGGTCCCCTCCCGGTGCTTCTAATTTGCCCATTGAACTTGTTTGGAGCACTGCAAAAAGTAGTTTTAGTAAAAAATGATTTAACCAAGAACAATAAAAACACAAAAAAGCTGTAGTCAGGCTAAAAACCTAACTACAGCTTTTGCTTTTAATTGAAGCCTAGCATGAGACCAATATGTCTTACGATAAAAGCTACTACCCAAGCGATGACTAATTCATAGGCGATGATGGCCGCTGTACTGGAGCGGGAGTCCAGCTCCTTGCGCATGGTGGCAAGAGAGGCAATACAGGGTGGATAGAGCAAACAGAATACTAAAAAGGTGTAGGCCGTGAGGGGAGTAAATAAATTGGGCAGATTTACATTGCCACTGGCATCAACTGCCAGCACGGAGAGGGTACTAATGACAACCTCTTTAGCGGTAATGCCGGTGATTAAGGCCGTGGACATACGCCAATCCCCAAAGCCAAGAGGACCAAAGATGGGGGCGGTGATTTTGCCGATCTCTGCGATAATGCTTTCGTCACTGTGCACCATATAAAATTGGCTATTGAAATTTTGCAGGAACCAGACAATAATGCTTGCCATGAAAATGACTGTAAAGGCCTTATGAATGAAATCCTCCGCCTTTTCCCACATATGCATCAAAATGCTGCGACCTGTTGGCATGCGATAGGCGGGCAGCTCCATAACAAAGGGCACGGGCTTGCCACTAAAAATAAAGCTATTTAAGAGGGCGCCAGTGAGCACAGCAATGACCACGCCCAAAAGGTAAATGGATAGCATTACCAGTGCACCCGTATGCGGGAAAAAGGCTCCGATAAAAATGCCATAGACGGAAAGCTTAGCGCTGCAGCTCATAAAGGGGGTGAGCATGATGGTCATTTTGCGGTCCCTTTCACTAGCCAGTGTTCTCGTTGCCATGATGGCGGGAACGCTACAACCAAAGCCTATGATGAGCGGAATAAAGGAAGAGCCGGAAAGGCCGATTTTACGCAGGAGCTTATCCATAACAAAGGCCACACGGGACATGTAACCGCTGTCCTCTAAAAGCGAAAGGAAGAAGAACAGGGTAACAATGGTAGGGATAAAGCTAAGCACACTGCACACTCCGGCAAAAACACCATCAATAATAAGGGAATGCATGGCAGGATTTATACCCATATTGCCCAAGGCTGTATCAGCGGAGGCAGTAAGCTTATCCAAAACTTGGCTTAAAAGGCCGCTTAAAAAGGCGCCGATAACATCAAAGGTGAGGTAAAAAACAGCGCCAATAATCAAAATGAAAATGGGGATGCTCAAATATTTATGTGTCAGATAATAGTCCAAACGTACACTGCGCCTTTGGGCTTCCGTATCCTGGGGCTTATGCACTGTGCGCATGCACAGCTCTTCGATATAGGCATAGCGCATATCTGCCAGCGCTGCCTCTCGGTCCGTATTCAGGGCATTTTCCATTTCTTGGGTAAAATGGCCCACAATGTCCCTTTCGTTAGGCGAAAGCTGTAGCTCCTGCATAATATCCTCGTCGCCCTCCAGCAGCTTAGTGGAGGTGAAGCGTAGGGGCAGTCCCTTACGGCGCACCTTTTCTTCAATCAGATGAGCCACAGCATGGATGGCAGTGTGTACGGGGCCGGAGCAAAAGTCCAGCCTTTTGGGCAGTGTTGCGTCCTGTGCTACTTCCACAGTACGCTTGATGAGCTCTGCGACGCCCTCGCCGCTATTGGCTGTTATGGGGATAACAGGTATGGTTAACTGCTCCTCTAAGGCTTTGATGTCGATGCTACCGCCACTGGTGGTGAGCTCGTCCATCATGTTTAAGGCTAGTACAGTGGGGATATTGAGCTCAATGAGCTGCAGCGTTAGATACAGGCTGCGCTCAATATTGGTGGTATCAATAACATTGATAATGGCACTGGGCTTGTTATAAAGCAGCAAATCTCTGGTAACGATTTCCTCCGAAGTGTAGGGAGAGAGGGAATAGATACCCGGCAGGTCGATAACAGTTATATCCTCGTTGATGCGCAGGGCACCTTCTTTTTTTTGCACGGTTACACCAGGGAAATTGCCCACATGCTGATTACTGCCGGTCAAATAATTAAAGAGCGTGCTTTTACCGCAGTTTTTGTTGCCAACAAGTGCAAAATGAAGCTTCATACCTCTTCCGCCTCCACTAATACAGTAATTTTGCTGGCCTCAGAGGCACGCAGGGTTAGCTCATAGCGACGGATATATATCTCCAAAGGGTCGCCAAGGGGAGCGCGCTTGCGCACAATAACGCGGGTGCGAGGGGTAAGCCCCATATCTAAAAGGCGACGGCGTAAAATGCCCTCGCCACCAACATTTTGAATTATTCCTTCCTGTCCAATAGGTAGTTTATCTAAGGTGATTTGAGACATAAATAAGACCTTCTATACTTATACTTGTTTACAGTTTTAATTATATAGTTCTTGGGGAGCATTGTCAAATGAAGCAAATGAAAAATTGGACAGATATTGGAATAGAGCAGTTTAATATAATTATTAACAAAAAATATAGTGGATTTACTAAGTCATGCATTTTCTTTAAGTGATTACTTTTTGTGAATTGATTACTAATATAAAATAAACAATTTGATACTTATTCAGCTTGTACTCTTAAGCGACCAATAAATTGGTAATTTTAATTGTGAATAAAGTGTAGCTTGTGCTAGAAAACACTTGACTTTTTTGACTTGAAATGTATAATACTAATTAAGAACTATTTTTGATAAAGGATGATGAGCATGGCTAAAAGAAATACTATTCAAAGACAACTCGTTATTGCTGCTGTACGTTTTTTAGCAAATCACCCTACTGCTGAAGAAGTGTATGACCGCATTACTATGGAATATCCCGATATTAGTAAGGGTACTGTATATCGCAATTTAAATAGCTTAGTGGAAAGTGGCCTTTTAAGCAAGGTGTCCGTGCCCAGTGGCGCTGACCGTTTTGACCATATTTTGGCAAGACATTACCACATTAAATGTACCGAGTGCGGCAAATTTATGAATGTGGAAAATTTTGATTATATTCCGGACATGGATGAAAAGGTTGCAGCAGTAACCGGTTACAAAATGAATCACCACGATATCGTTTTCAGCGGCGTGTGCCCCGAATGCCAAAAGCTGGAGCATGTGCATACTGAAAGTGAAAATGTTTTAGGTGAGGATAAAAACTAAAGCCTGAAGGGCCTAAGGAGGAAATAATTATGGAATTAAAGGGTAGCAAAACTGAACAAAATTTGATGACCGCTTTTGCTGGCGAGTCCCAAGCACATGTAAAATATCAATACTATGCAAGTGCAGCTAAAAAAGAAGGCTACAACCAAATCGGTGCTATTTTCACTGAAACTGCAGGTAACGAAAAGGAGCATGCTAAGCTGTGGTTCAAGGCTCTGCATGGTGGCAGTGTTCCCAAAACCATGGAGAATCTGCGTGATGCAGCCGCTGGCGAAAACTATGAATGGACCGAAATGTATGCTGAATTTGCAAAAACTGCTAAGGAAGAGGGCTTTGACCGCCTGGCTGAGCAATTTGCAGAGGTTGGCAAAATCGAAAAGGAGCATGAAGAACGCTATCGCGCTTTGATTGCGAACATTGAAAATGATCGCGTATTCAAACGCGAAGAGAAAAAGGTTTGGATTTGCACCAACTGTGGTAAAATCGTTGTTGCTGAAGCAGCTCCCGAAAAATGCCCCGTTTGCGACCATCCGCAAGGTTATTTTGAGCTGAAGGTAATTAACTACTAATTTTATATGGAAGCTTGCTCCATTAGGGGCATAAAAAAGCGCTCTGCCGGTGGCAGAGCGCTTTTTGTGTTAAAACTTAGTCATCCACAGCCCGTGCAGATTGCAGTAAGCATAGGCCGCAACGGGGAAATCATCCGGGGTGAGGGCAAAAACTACCTGGGGCTTGTCGCCAGGATGGAGAAGCTTGCGTTGACCACCCTTGTTAGTTTGGAGATATACCCATTCGATATAGTGCTCGTTCATCATGGGATGCTCCGTGCTACCGATATGCACATGAATCATGTTGCCATCGATGCATACCTCTGGTACATGCTTTTCTTTAGCAGCATCCACCGTGTTGGGTACCAGCTCCTGCATAAGCTCACCGCAGCAGCTTAAGGGCATTTTGCTATCCACTACCATACCAACAATATTTCCACATTTTTTGCAGATAAAGAATTTGTGTGCTGTCATGTGAGTTCACTCCTTCGCTTGAAACAGCCGTAAATTTGTGACAATGTTGTGATTAGCTTTTTGCTATCTTTATTGTCTGTACTTAAATTATACACCAATATAATAAAAATAGATAGCGTTTCACAAAGAGTTTGCTTCTGTGAAGGGAGCGTGAAGTGTGGCCTCATGAATGGCTGGTGAAGCCCCCGCTTCCGTAATATGGGGCGTTAAAAGGAGAATAACTTCGACCTTGCTGCTCTTTTTTGTGCGATTACGAAACAGATGCCCTAGAAGTGGCAAATCGCCTAGGAAGGGTATTTTTTGGAGCGTATTTTGTTCTTCTTCGTTAATGAGTCCGCCAATGACAAGGGTTTGTCCGGAAAACATGCGCACATGGGTATCAGCGCGGCGACTGGTGATACGATAGTTTTTTAGCTCGCTAATCAGTACGGGCGTGCTAACCTCGGTGTGTACCTTGGCGGTGACCATTTTGCCATCCTTGCTAATTAGGGGCGTGTACTGCAGCTTGATACCTGCATCGATATATTCCGTAGCGGTGTAACTGCCGCTGTTATCGTGCTTTTCCGTTTGCACGGGAATGTGGTCACCAATAAAAATACTGGCTTCACGTCCCGGTATGGTTATGATACTGGGCTTGGCCAATACCCTGGCCTTACCCTTGCTAATGAGAGCATTGAGGGTAGCATTAAAGCGAAAGGAATAACCACGCCAAAACTTGAAATTACCGCCAAAGGTGTTGTCGCTCTCGTCATCACTGGTGTCCTCATCATTAGTGTCTCTTTGGGGAATGGTGTCCCAATTCCAGTTGATGCCCAGACTTTTATTATTTTCTTTATTTAAAGCGATAATTTTGGCCTCTAAGGTAACCTGCTTCGTAGCCTTATCAAGCTCCTTAATGATACTAGCAAGCCTATTGTGCTCCTCCTCCGAGCCTTGTAGGATGAGGCTGTTAGTAGTTTTTGCGACACTTAGTTTGCCGAGAAAGAGCTCCTTGAGGGAGGGGGCAATATCCTCCGCCGTTGCATAGCTTAAGGTATATAGCTTTACAGTGCTATTTAGAGGGGCACTTGCGCTGGGTAAGAGAGGATTGGCAGCTATATAATTGGGCGGAGGAAGGGCAACGAAGGGATTGCGCGCTACCTCCTGAGCTTGGACAGAGTTTGCTAGTAATAAATAGTTTAAGCAGCAAAAGCTGAGAAATGCTTTTAGCTTTATCATAAACACTGCTCCTTTAGTTAATATTGATGCATCGATTATAGTATAACGCAAGAATAGTCTGAATGCAAGATATAATTACGAAATATCAGAAAAATAAGAATAAAGTATTGAATTTTGAAAATTATATGCTATAATGGTAGCAAGCAAGGCTAGCGTGCTCAATATAAAGCAGAAGGATGGATGGATTATGGAACTAAGTAATAATGGTAAGCTGGCCCAGCAGCTTTTAGAAGCGGCGGTGGAGCAAGGAGCCAGTGACATGCATATAGAGCCCATGGAGCGGGATGCAAGAGTGCGCCTGAGGGTGGATGGCCTACTCTGGGAGCTTTGTCGTATGCCTTTAAATATTTACACCACACTTGTGACGCAGCTCAAGGTGATGAGCGGCATGGATATAGCCGAAAAGCGTGTGCCCCAGGACGGGCGTTGGCAGTTTTTGCATTCAGCGGGGGTTGTTGATTTGCGCTTGGCGACTTTGCCTACTATAAGGGGTGAAAAGGTAGCCGTGCGTATTTTAGATAGACAGCAGGGCTTGTGGTCCTTGGCTGATTTGGGCATGAGTTCAAGAAATCTCCAAATGTATCAAAAAATGTATGCTGCAGCCCATGGCCTAGTTCTTCTAACAGGCCCTACTGGCAGTGGCAAGACCACCAGCCTCTATGCAACCTTGCGGGAGCTGGAGCAGGAGGGCCTAAATCTGGTAACCTTAGAGGATCCTGTGGAGTATAGGCTGGAGGGAATCAATCAGGTGGCAGTGAATCGCAGGGCGGGATTGGATTTTGCCACGGGGTTGCGTTCCTTGGTGCGCCAGGACCCTGATATCATTATGGTGGGCGAGATTCGCGATAGCGAAACAGCAAGCATGGCTGTGCAGGCTGCTCTTACCGGGCATTTAGTTTTGAGCACCCTGCACACCAATAGCGCTGTGGGTGCAGTGGCGCGTTTGGTGGATATGGGTGTGGAGGCCTATCTTTTAGCAGCGGCGCTTAAGGGCGTGCTGGCGCAGCGCTTGGTGCGCCGCATTTGTCCAAGGTGCATGGAGAACTATCAGTCGACCACAGTGGAGCAAAATTTTTTGGGCTTGACGGCTCCTAGGCAGCTGGTACGGGGCAGGGGCTGTGAGCACTGCCACGGCACCGGCTTTGCCGGGCGCCTTGCCGTGCAGGAGCTGCTACCGGTGGACGAATACATGGCGGAGCTGATTAGCGCGGGAGCAGGCAAGGCCGCCCTGCTTAGCCATGGGGCAAGCAGGGGCTGGCGCAGCCTGTATGCGGACGGGGTGAACAAGGTGCTAGGGGGCCAAACTAGCGTAAGCGAGCTTTGGCGCGTGGGTATTTTAGGCGAGGAGAATATGGGTTATGCTAATTGCGGCGGTCAGGAGGTTGGCTATGTGCATTGAGCTCATCGCTCAAGCCCGTCAGATGGGCGCGTCGGATTTACATCTAACAATTGGTGCACCGCCAGTAGTACGCCTTTTAGGCGAGCTAAAGCCTCTTAAAACAGCTCCTGTAACCGCAAAGCAGCTGCAGAATTTTATAGCTTTATTGTCCTCAGAGCAAAAGCAGCAGCTGGAGCAGTATGGTGAGCTGGACTGCGCTTGGAGCTGGGGTGAGGAAAGATATCGTTTGAATATTTTTCGCCAGCGGGAGTGTTATGCCCTTGCCTGCCGCCTTTTAAATAGCAGCATTCCTACCTGCAAGGAACTGGGCCTGCCTTCTAGTATTGGCAAATTAAGCGAATTACAGCAGGGCTTGGTGCTTTTTGTGGGGCCCACTGGTAGCGGCAAAACTACAAGCTTATCTGCCCTAGTACAAAGAATCAATCTTACTAAGGCACTGCATATTATTACCTTGGAGGACCCCATAGAATATGAATATCCAAAAGGCTTATCCTTAGTTCATCAAAGGGAGGTGGGGCGTGATACGCAAAGCTTTGCTAGTGGGCTGCGGGCCGCTCTTAGAGAAGATCCTGATGTTATTTTGGTGGGAGAGCTGCGGGATACGGAAAGCATGGGCATTGCCCTCACTGCGGCGGAAACAGGGCATCTGGTGCTTGCTACCATGCATACTCAGGATGTGACCAGTAGTATTAACAGAATTTTGGATTCGTTGCCCCATAATCCGCAGCAGGTGCGCAGTCAGCTGGCAGAATGCTTGCAGGCTGTAATTTCCCAAAGGCTTTTACCTCGCGCTGATGGCAAGGGGCGTGTGGCAGCCTTCGAGCTACTTTTGGCTACGGATGCGGTGCGTCATTTAATTCGCGAGGGACAAACCCATCAGCTACAAACATATTTGCAAACTGGGGCTAAAGCTGGCATGCTCACCTTGGCGGACAGCATCAAGGCTTTAAAGCAAGCGGGAATAATCAGCTAAAGCTTAAAGACAAGAAAAGACCGCTACACCAAAAGCGGTGTAGCGGTCAGGATAAACTAGCTTAAATTACAGTCTGTTGGAGCTGTTCAGCACGTCGCGCATCTTGTGAGCAACCATGTCTTGGATAGCTTGGCGAGCAGGCTTCAGGTATTGACGAGGATCGAAATCGCCGGGGTTTTCTACGAAATGCTTGCGGATGGAAGCAGTCATAGCCAAACGCAGGTCGGTATCGATATTAATCTTGCAAACGCCGAACTTGCCAGCGCGCAGCAGCATATCTTCGGGAACGCCTTGAGCGCCGTCTAATTTGCCACCGTATTTGTTGCATTCTTCAACGAAGGCCGGAATAACGGTGGAAGCACCGTGGAGCACCAGGGGGTAGCCGGGCAGTAAATTGGTGATTTTTTCCAAACGAGCAAAGTCCAGCTCGGGTTTACCCTTGAATTTATAAGCGCCGTGGCTGGTGCCGATGGCAATAGCCAAGGAGTCGCAGCCGGTACGCTCTACAAATTCAACAGCTTGGTCAGGATCGGTATAGGTAGCGTCCTTAGCGGCAACCTTAACAGCGTCTTCCACACCTGCCAGCTTGCCCAATTCAGCTTCAACTACAACACCACGCTCATGAGCATATTCAACAACGCGACGGGTGATTTCAATGTTTTCTTCAAAGGGATGCTTGCTGCCGTCAATCATAACGGAGGTGAAGCCACCATCAACGCAGGCCTTGCAGATTTCAAAATCTTCGCCATGATCCAGGTGCAGGCAGATGGGCAGTCCGGTGTCCTCTACAGCAGCCTCAACCAGCTTCATCAGGTAAATGTGGTTAGCATATTTACGAGCGCCAGCGGATACTTGCAAAATCAGCGGGGATTGCTCAGCCTTAGCTGCAGCCACGATACCTTGGATGATTTCCATGTTATTAACGTTGAAGGCACCAACTGCATAGTGGCCCTCATAAGCTTTTTTGAACATTTCGGTAGAAGTTACTAAAGGCATTAAGATTCCTCCTTAATTATCAGCCAACGGGCTGAGTTATCCAATTACTATATACTAATTATAGCACACTATTTGATTATTTAGTATAGAATTTTTCGTAAATCCTCCGGTAAAGCGCGGGTAATTTCTAGCTCAAAATCGCCCACAGGATGCTTAAAGGCCAAGCGATAGGCATGCAGGGCGTGACGGGACTGGGGACCGGGTGTGCCATAAAGATTATCGTCCACAAGGGGATGGCCCATATAAGCCATATGTACGCGAATTTGGTGGGTGCGACCGGTGAAGAGACGCAGGCGCAGTAGGGTATTTGCGCCGTAATGGCCCAGCACGTTGTAGGCTGTTTTAGCCTCCTTACCACGCTGAAAATCCACGCAGCGCTCAATAATACTGCCCTCCTTACGGGCAATGGGCGCATCGATGCTGCCTTCCTGCTCTACAATATGACCTTGGGCAATAGCCAAATATTCCTTCACAACCTCTTGTTGGCTCAGCCAGAACTGGATGATGGGCTCTTTGGCAAAAATCACCAGTCCAGAGGTGTTTTTATCAAGTCGTGAAACAGGATGAATGTCGGCCGTAATACCATGCTTAGCGTAATAGGACTTCACCAAATCATAAAGGGTGTCCTTCCATTGACTCACAGTTGGGTGCACTAGCATGCCTGCGGGCTTATCGATGATGAGCAAATAATCGTCCTCGTAGGCAATCATGGCCGGGGAGAGGGCTAGCGGCAGCTGGGGCTGCCAGGGATCCCTAGGCTTTTGCTTTGAACTCACGTCCACAGGAGAGCTTTTGGCGCTTAATAGCTCAATTGCTTCCATGGCTTAGTGTAGCTGGATGGGCGCCTTATCCACTACTTCGATATTATCCAGCTGGGCCTTTAATTGGCCGCGGATATTAGCCAAATAGCGCTTATAGAGCTCCTTTTGTTCTTCCAATTCTGCGGCAGAAAGGCCTTCCTTTTTCTTTTTGTGCGCCAGCTCGTTAATGCGCTCAATCATATCCTTCATTTCCATGGGAAACAACTCCTTTTAACAATTAAAATGGGGCAAAAGGCCCTCGTTTTTTTGTAGCTTTCTTGTTCACTATATTATAGCAAAGTAGGCTAAAAGGGGCAAGAAGAAGCTAGTTTTATTGACTGGTTATGCTTATTGTGTTATTATGATAGAAGTGTTAATAAGAATGTCTCCTGAACTTAAAAAGCGCTGTAGTGGGCTTTGAGTGAACCTAGAAGGGTTGGCAAGCAGGAGCATGATGATGGGCATAATATGATAATGAGTAGGTGATTATATATGGAGTTTAAGAGGATTGTGGGCGCGTGCCTGTGTGTAGCGGTCTTGGCTTTGGCTGGCTGTGGAGGTAGTGCCGATAAAAAGGCTGTTGATACTGGTAAGGCCTATTTATCCTTAAAGGATGCGGCAGGACGTCAGGTGGTGCTGGCGAAAAAGCCGGAGCGGGTTGTGAGCCTAAGTCCTTCCTATTTAGGCATGATTGAAGCCGTGGGCGGTAAAATTGTGGGCCGTGCTTCCTCCAAGGTGGGCACTATACCTGAGTCCATGAAAAGCGTGCCGGAAATTGGCTTTGTATTTAATATCAATATGGAAAGCTTAGTGGCGTTACGTCCTGATTTAGTGCTGGCAGGGCGCAATCAGCACGAAAAATTTGTACCGCTTTTAGAGTCCAACAAGATTAACGTCATCGAATTTGATGCCAAAACCTATGACGAAGTAAAGCAAACTGTGCAGGTTTTAGGCGATGTCTATGGCAATCCTGATAAGGCCAAGGCAGAAAACGAGCTTTTGGATAAGCAAATTAGCGAGATTAAGGCCAAGCTGCCCAAGGAAAAAAAACGCATTGTAATTATGCATGCCACAGCTAGCAGCGTGACTGTAGAAGGCTCGCGCAGCATTGCCGGCTGCGTCAGCGATATTTTGGGCTTTGAGAACGTGGCTGCAGCTGCCTTAAAGGGCAAGTCCGATAAAACTCCCTATAGCATGGAAAGTCTCGTTGGACAAAACCCCGATTTGATTTTCATTACCTCCATGGGCAAGGCGGAGGAAATTGAAAACCGCCTGCGCAAGGATTTCAAAAAGAACCCCGCTTGGAATAGCCTGCAGGCCGTACAGCAGGGCAAGGTTTATGTCCTTCCGGAGCGCTTGTTCCTGATTAACCCCGGCCTGCGCTATCCGGAGGCTGTGGCCTATATGGCAAAGCAGGTTTACCCAGAGGTTTTTAAAGATGGCAAATAAAGGCTTGGACGGAGCAGTGGAGCGCTTTGGCATTAACCGCACTGCTTGGCGTTTGACGATTTTAATATTATTTTTGTTTTTGGCGCTTTTGGGTGCCTTTTTAAGCCTCACCAAGGGCTCCAGCGTGATTACTATGGAGCAAATTATGGAGCTTTTGCTGCATCCAGGTGAGGACCCTCAGAGCCAGATTATCTGGAATATTCGCATGCCTCGTACCATTGTGGGTGCGTTGGTGGGCATTAATCTATCTCTTTCCGGCGCCATTTTACAGGCTATTATGCGCAATCCCTTGGCTGACCCGCACATCATTGGCATTTCCAGCGGCGCAGGCCTAGCCGGTGTGGTAATTATGATTTTATTTCCCGCCTTGGAATATTTGATTACACCGGTGGCCTTTGTGGGCGCTATGCTGGCAGCCATTTGCATTTATATTTTGGCTTGGAAAAACGGCATCAAGCCCGTGCGCATCATTCTGGCCGGCGTGGCTGTGTCCGCCTTCTTGAGTGCGGGCATCAGTGGCCTGATGATTTTTTATAGCGACAGAGTCCACGGTGCCTTGATGTGGATGGTAGGCGGACTGGCGGCGCGCAGCTGGCCCCATGTGAATATCATTCTGCCCTATGCAATTATCGGCTTAGTCTTGGCCTTGGCCAGTGCGTCCTATCTGAATATTTTACAGCTGGGTGACGAAATGGCTCGTGGCTTGGGTGTGAACGTCGAAGTAACTCGCATTATTATGACGGCCATTGCGGCACTTTTGGCAGCCAGCGCAGTTAGCGTAGTTGGTCTGTTGGGCTTTGTAGGCTTAGTTGTGCCCCACGCTGCACGCCTTTTAATCGGCAGTGACTATCGCTTTTTGTTGCCGGCAGCAGCTCTTTTAGGTGTGGCAATTGTGACCTTAAGTGATACCTTTGCTCGCGTGATTTTTGCGCCTATAGAGCTACCCGTGGGCATTATTATGGCCTTTTTAGGCGCACCCTTCTTTCTGTTTTTGTTAAGGAGGGAGATCTGATGACAGCGATTTTGGCAGCCCACGGCATTGATGTGGGTATTAATAAAAAGACCATTGTGCATGATTTGTCCTTGGAAATTCCTGAGGGCAAGATTACAGCCATTATTGGGCCAAACGGCTGCGGTAAGAGCACGACCTTGAAGGCTATTAGTCGCATTTGGCCGGTGGAGAAGGGCAGTATTACCTTTAAGGGTAAGGACATTAAATCCTTTAGCCATCGTGAGTTTGCCCAATGCTTGGCTATTTTAACCCAAGCGCCCACGGCACCCACGGATTTGACGGTGCAGGATTTGGTGGAGATGGGGCGTTTTCCTCATCGTGGCTTTTTAGGGCGTGGGGACAAGGACGATGCTAAGCATGTGGAGTGGGCCTTGGAGCAGACCAATATGAGCGCTATGCGTCACCGTCTTTTGCACACTTTGAGTGGTGGCGAGCGGCAAAGGGCATGGATTGCCATGGCCTTGGCACAACGACCGGAGGTTTTGCTTTTGGATGAGCCCACGACTTATCTGGATATTTGCCATCAGCTGGAGGTTATGCAGCTTTTGGTGAAGCTTAATCGTGAGTTAGGCTTAACTGTGGTTATGGTTATTCACGAGCTCAATCACGCGATTCAGTATGCTGATTATGTGGCGGTGATTAAGGCAGGGCGTCTTGTGACTTGCGGCGCTCCGAAGGAGATTGTGACTTCCAAGCTCTTGGCGGACGTGTTTAGAGTGCAAGCGGACGAGTTTGCTTGCAGTAATGGGCTGAGAGCGTTAGTGCCGGTGGATTTGTGTAAAGGATAAAATTGGCACATTAGTAATCAGCCGTTCGCGACGAATTTCTCAACGCGAATTTCGTGGGGTTCAATTGGCCTCTGCGGGGTACTATTTGTCTCGCAGAACAATATACTGTTTCGAACCCTTGAGGCCATTGTACCAAGCCACTCATTCGCTAAAATTCGTAGCTCACTTGCTGATTTGCTAATGTGCCATGCGAACTTACTGAAGTACTAATTTGCTGAGTTTAATAAAGAATAACCCCTAAAGTAAGGTGTAGGCCTAACTTTAGGGGTTTGTTGTTTGTTATGTTAAATTATACGAGGTAGTTCTTTTCCTTCACATGGTTGGAGTGGAGGAGGCGCTCAGCGCGCTCGCTGAGCGGCTTTTCGAGGTATTCACTGTAGAGGGTTACCACATCGGGGTTGTTGTGGGATTGACGCAGCTTGCGCTCATCATCCAGCTTGTACAGCTTCTGGCCCAACATGCCGGCACGTTCCTGGCCGTCATGAATGGGCTGGCCGCCGCCGCCCACGCAGCCGCCGGGGCAGGCCATAACTTCTACGAAGTCATAATGCACCTTGCCGGCCTGCAAATCCTCGATGAGGCGGCCAGCATTACCAAGGCCGCTGACGGTGCAGGTGCGTAGGGTTTTACCAGCGATAGTGAACTCCCGCACCTTGCGGCCCTTCTCGCCGCGCACATCCACGAAGGCATCTGCCGGAGCCTCCTCGCCAGTCATAGCGAAGTAGGCAGTGCGCAGGGCGGCTTCCATAACGCCGCCGGTAACGCCGAAGATAACACCGGCGCCGGTGCTCTTGCCTAGGGGATTATCAAACTCTTCCTCAGGCAGGGTAGCAGGATTGATGTGCTCTGCTTTGAGCAGACGTACAAATTCGCGAGTAGTCAAAACGATGTCAATATCGTGGGTACCGCTGCTGCGCATGGAGAGCAGTGCTGCCTCACGTTTTTTGGAAACGCAGGGCATTACGGAGATGGAGCAGATTTCCTTGGGCTTCAGGCCCTTCTTTTCTGCGAAGTAGGATTTTAAAAGCGCACCAAAAATCTGTTGAGGAGATTTAGTGGTGGACAGATTTTCTACATAGGAGGGATATTTTTTGGTCACATAGCTGACCCAGCCGGGGCAGCAGGAGGTGAACATGGGCCAACGATAGCCGTCAGGATTTTGCAGGCGTTCAAGAAGCTCGTTTGCTTCTTCCATAATGGTTACATCTGCTGCGAAGCTGGTATCGAAAACGTAGTCGAAGCCGATACGGCGCAGGGCGGCAGCCATGCGGCCCTCGGTAGCCATTTCCTCAGGCATATTAAAGGCTTCGGCCCAGGCGGTGCGCACAGCAGGAGCAACCTGTACAGCAGTAACCTTGGTGGAGTCTGCCAGTGCCTCGTAAATCTTAGGCACATCATTGCGTTCCTTCAGGGCGCCAACGGGGCAATGGGTAATACATTGGCCGCACAGGCTGCATTTGGAATCTTCAATGCTCATATTGCCAGCCACATCTACTGTGGTGCGGGAGCCGGTGTTTTGCACATCCCAAATATGCAAATCCTGTACCTTATCACAGATTTGCACGCAGCGCATGCACTTGATGCATTTTTTAGAGTCGCGAATCAAGGGGAAGTCCTGATTCCAAGGAGTATCCACCACATCGCGTTCAAAGGGAATATCATAAATGCCCAAATCATTGGACAGCTTTTGCAGGCTGCAGTTACCGCTGCGAACGCAGGTTGCGCACAGGCAATCATGCTGGGAAAGGATCAGCTCCACGTTGGTGCGGCGGACACTGCGAGCCTTGGGGGAATTAGTATAGACAACGAGTCCTTCCTGTACAGGGGTGGTGCAGGAGGTGACTACACGATTTTGTCCTTGGATTTCTACAACGCAAACCTTGCAGGCACTGATTTCATTGATGTCCTTCAAAAAGCACAGGCGAGGAATATCAATACCAACGGTGGCAGCGGCCTGCATAATTGTAGTGCCCTCGGGAACGGAAACTTTTAAGCCGTCAATAGTCAGGTTTACCATTTTAAGGTTCTGCCTCCTTTCAAGGTACTAAAGCCAAATTTATCACAGCGCAGGCAGCGACCAGCCTCTTGGCAGGCTTCCTGCACTGTCATGCCACACTCCATGGGCGCAAAGGTGTGCTTGCGCTCGCCAGCTTCCCTCTCAGTAAGCTGGATGCGACCGCAGGGACGCTTGTCATCAATGGAGGGGTCGGGAATTTCTACATCACAGGTAATAATGTGCTCGTAGCCAAGATACTCATCAATATTGGCTGCGGCAACCTTACCGGCTGCAATTGCACGAATAACAGTAGCAGGACCGGTTACGCAGTCGCCACCGGCGAAAACGCCCTCATTATTGGCCAGCTCACTGCTGGACAGGGCGGAGATGGTACCGCGTTTAATCTTAATGCCGGCTTCCTCAAAGGGACGCAGCATGATGCCTTGGCCGATGGCCACAACGATAATGTCGCAGGGAATGCGCTGTAAATCCACATCTGCGTGGATGGGACGAGCACGACCCCAAGCGTCGATGGGGCCGATGATTTGGGGTTCTACCCACAGGGCTGCTACCTTGCCGTTTTCATCAGCTTCAATGTGGTGAGGAGCCTTCAGACCGTAGAGCTCTGCGCCCTCGGCAATAGCGCCCTCAATTTCCTCCGGCAGGGCAGTCATATCGTCCTGACGACGGCGATAAGCGATGATAACCTTCTTGGCACCTAAGCGAATGGAGCTGCGGGTGCAGTCCATGGCCACGTTACCGCCACCGATAACAACAACGGTTTTATCCTTAAAGTCAGGCATTCTTTCTTCGCCGATTTCACGCAGCATTTCTACAGCACTGATAACGCCCTGGGAATCCTCGCCGGGAATACCGATTTTTTTATCGGTATGAGCGCCGATGGCAATATACACAGCGTCAAATTCTTCGCGCAGCTTTTCAAAGGGAATTTCGCCCTCACCATTGCCAACGCGGCTGTTCAAATGCACCTCCACACCGGTGGAGAGAATGGCGTCTAAATCCTCCTGCAAGCGTTCGCGGGGGAAACGATAAGCGGGGATGCCATAGCGCAGCATACCGCCGAGCTTACTCTTTTCTTCAAAAACAACTGCATGGTGACCCATGAGCTCTAAATAGTAGGCAGCGGATAAACCACTGGGGCCACCGCCGATAATGGCAATACGCTTGCCGGTGGATTTTTCCTTCTCCGGCACAGGCACAGTATTGCTGGGAGCGTTGTCCACAGCCATGCGCTTCAAGCCGCGAATATTAATCGCTGCATCAATCATGTTGCGGCGGCAGCGGGATTCGCAGGGATGCTCGCAAATAAGACCGCAGGCAGTGGGGAAGGGATTATCCTTGCGGATAAGCTTCACAGCGTCCGCATAACGACCGGCACCGACTAAAGCGATATAGCCGGGGATATCCACCTGGGCAGGGCACAGAGCCACGCAGGGAATGGATTGATGCAGATGCACGGAGCATTTGCCCTTTTTAATGTGGTTGATATAGTCCTCGCGGAAGCCTTCTAAGCCAGCCAGTACCATTTTGGCTGCTTCAAAGCCAATAGCGCAGTCCGCACTGTTGGCAACATTTTCCGCAGTGCTTTGGATGAGGTCCAGTGTCTCCATGGTAGCCTTACCATCGAGTACATCCTCCATAAGATTTTGTAATTGGGCCAGACCAACGCGACAGGGAACACATTTGCCACAGGTTTGGGCGTGGCAAACCTTTAAGAAGGAGAGCTGCAAGTCAACAGGGCACAGTCCCGGAGGGCTGGCGATGATGTGTCGCTCTAGGTCTTTATATAAGCGTTCGACCGTCAGTTGGGCCTGGTCAGGGGTTGCAATTTTTAAACGGCTCATATTCATCCTCCCAATAAGCATACACTAATTGATAAATTGGTATACTTTATATTATACCTAAAATCTTCCGGAACTGCAAGTTTTTAGGATAAGAATATGTGTATACATCGTAACAGATTAGTGAAAAATATGCTAGAAATTAGAAATCAAGTAAGCTTTTTTGTAGCCCTTTCTTTTTAAATGTCCACGACTGTGTTATACTAACATCATGGGCGAAATCATATTTTTGTTGGTGATAAATGGCAAAAGTATTTTTAGATAGAGGTGTTTTGTATGAAATTATCCATGGTTCATTTGGTTAGCTTGGTGCTGACACTGGTTTTGACCATGCTGCCCGGCATCATTGCCTCCCGGCGCATCAAATCCGCCGACGACTATAATGTCGGCGGGCGCAGCGCCGGTGTGGGCATAGTGGCCGGCAGCATTATCGGCACTATCGTGGGCGGTGCAGCCACCGTGGGCACAGCCCAGCTGGGCTTTAAGCTGGGCCTCACCGCATGGTGGTTCACCTTGGGCAGTGGTATCGCGCTGCTTATTATGGCGCTTTTTTACGCCAAGCCTCTGCGTGCCAGCGGACTCACCACTGTGGCGGAGTTTCTTGTAACCAATTACGGCAAGCCAGCGGGATGGCTTGCCACAGTGAGCTCCTGTGCCGGCATTTTCTTTAGCATTGTAGCCAGCACCTTGACGGCGCTGCATTTAGTAGCAGGCATCTTTGGTGTCAACCTGTATGTTTCTGCTGTGCTCATTCTGCTGATTACCGCAGGCTTTGTCTTTTTCGGCGGCATCAGCGGCAGCGGCATGGCTGGTATCATCAAAATAGTTCTTATTTTTGCTAGTATTTTCGTGGGCGGTGTGCTCGCCTTCTATAGCATGGGTGGCTCCGACGGCCTCGCTGCTGCTCTGCCTGCGCACCCCTGGTTCAGCCTCTTCGGACGCGGTGTGGAGGATGGTCTTTTTAGCCTGTGCTCCATGATTGTAGGCGTTATTTCCACTCAAACCTATGTGCAAGCGCTGTTCAGCGCCAAGGATAGCAAGACCGCAGCCGTCGGCTGCGTCACCGCGGCCTGCATCGTTATTCCTGTGGGCTTGCCCTCGGTTATGATTGGCATGTTTATGCATGTGAACCACCCCGGCATCAATTCCATTGATGCCCTGCCCCTATATCTATCTACCTATTTACCCGATTGGCTGGGCGGCATCGGCCTTGCAGCGCTGCTACTTTCCGCACTGGGCTCCATTGCTGGCCTTGCCTTGGGCATTGGCACCATGATTAGTCGCGATATTATTAGTAAGCTGTGGCGCAGTGCTACCTCGGTAAATTTGCTGTGGGCCAGCCGCTTTAGCGTGCTTTTAGCAGCGGCATCGGCTATTGTTTTTGTTTTCTTCCATTTGGAGTCCTCCGTGCTGGAGTGGAACTATCTCTCCATGGCCCTCAGGGGCAGTGGTATCTTTTTGCCGCTGACCTTTTGTGTCTTCTTTCCCAATAAGGTGCGGGCCTCCATGGGCGTGGCGGCTATGGGCGCAGGTATTTTTGCAGCCCTTTTTTGGAAGCATATTAGCCCCTGGCAGATTAATAGCTTGTTCCCGGCGCTGTTCTATAATTTGATTTTCTTGGCAGTGGGGTTATACTGGGGCAAAAAAGGTGAGGAGTAATACCTTCTAGCCAGTCGTAAGAGATTAATTTTTACAAAGGATAATTTTATGAGCGAAAATAAATTTACCCATTTACATGTGCATACGGAATATAGCCTGCTTGATGGCGCTTCTAAAATTCATGAGCTGGTTGCCTATGCCAAGGAGTTAGGCATGGAAGCTTTGGCTATTACGGACCACGGTGCCATGTACGGCGCAGTGGAGTTTTATCAGGAATGCCAAAAGCAGGGCATTAAGCCCATTTTGGGCTGCGAGGTTTATTTAACCACGGGCTCCCATTTTGAAAAAAATAATCGGGGCATGTTCCACTTGATTTTGCTGGCTGAAAACGATACTGGCTATCACAATCTCATGAAGCTGGTGAGCATTGGTCAGGTGGAGGGCTTTTACTACAAGCCTCGCATCGATAAGGATGCCCTTAGGGACCACAGCGAGGGTTTAATCTGCCTTAGTGCCTGTATTGCCGGGGAGCTGCCCGTGCTGATTTTACAGGATAACCTGGAGGGGGCACGGCGCTGCATTCAGGAATATATCGATATTTTTGGTAAAGAGAATTATTTTTTAGAGATTCAGGACCACGATTTGCCGGAGGAGCACAAGGTCACAGTAGCCTTAAAGCAGCTGGCCAAGGAGTTTGGGTTGGGCCTTGTGGCGACCAACGATTTGCACTATGTGCGGCGGGAGGATGCGGCAGCCCAGGATATTTTGCTGTGCATCCAGACTACCAGCACGGTGGACGAGCCCGACCGCATGCGCTTTCCTAACGATAGCTTCTATTTAAAGAGCTACGAGGAGATGGCGGAGCGCTTTGGGGACTGTCCTGAGGCACTGGCAAATACCAATAAAATTGCTGAGCGCTGCCATGTGGAGCTGGAGTTTGGGCATTTGCTCTTGCCGGAATTTCCCGTGCCCCAGGGCTTTGACACAGCTGGCTATTTGCGCCATTTGTGTGAGGAAGCCTTGCCCAAGCGCTACCCTGTGGTTGATGACAAAATCCGTCAGCGCTTGGAGTATGAGCTAAAGATCATCAATGATATGGGCTACGATGCCTATTTCCTCATAGTGTGGGATTTTATCAATTTCTGTCGGGAGAAGGGTATCCCCGTGGGCCCGGGGCGCGGCAGCGCCGCGGGTAGTGTGGTTGCTTATTTGCTCCACATTACCAATGTGGAGCCCCTGCGTTACCATTTGCTCTTTGAACGCTTTTTGAACCCTGAGCGCGTCAGCATGCCGGATATTGATACGGACTTTTGCTATGTGCGCCGCCAAGAGGTGTTGGACTATGTGGTGCAGCGCTATGGCAAGGAAAGGGTCGCCCAGATTATAACCTTTGGCACCTTGCAGGCCCGCGCAGCAGTGCGGGATGTGGGCAAGGCACTGGGGATGAGCTACAGTGCCGTGGATGAAATTGCCAAGATGATTCCTCGCGAGCTGGGAATCACCTTGGATAAAGCACTAAATAATAAAGATTTGCGGGAGGCCTACGATGGTAGGCCGGAGGTGAAGAAGCTCATCGATTTATCCAAGAGCGTGGAGGGCTTGCCCCGTAATGCGGGTACTCACGCGGCGGGCGTTATCATCGCGCCGCGGGATTTGAAGGAGTATGTACCCCTGCAGCTAGGTGCTGATACGGACGGCATGATTACCCAATATGATAAGGACAAGGTGGAGGAGCTGGGCCTGCTCAAGATGGACTTTTTGGGTCTGCGAACCCTGACCGTTATTGGGGACTGCATTGAATTCATTAAACAAACCACCGGTGAAGTGGTGGATATAGACAATATTCCCTTGGAGGACGAGGCAACCTGCGAGATGCTGCGCAGGGGCGACACTACCTGTGTATTCCAGCTTGAGTCCGCCGGGATTACCAAGCTGGTGGTGGATTTAGCGCCCACGAGCTTTGAGGATTTGATTCCTTTGGTAGCCCTCTACCGTCCCGGCCCCTTGGGCACGGGCATGGCGGAGGACTTTATTGCCGGTCGTCATGGTCAGCGCACGGCTCAGGTGCTGCATCCCTTGATGGAGCCCATTTTAGAGGATACCTACGGCGTAATTCTGTACCAGGAGCAGGTTATGCAAATCACCTCTGCTCTGGCAGGCTTTACCTTGGGTCAAGCGGACATTATGCGCCGAGCCATGGGCAAGAAGAAGGCCTCCGTATTGGCCAGCATGAAGCAGGATTTTGTGGAGGGCGCTAAGCGTGAGCATGATATTTCTGAGCAGCTTAGCGAGCAGATCTTTTCCCTTTTGCAGCATTTTGCTGGTTATGGCTTTAATAAATCCCACTCCGTTGCCTATGCGCTGGTGGCTTATCAAACAGCTTATTTAAAGGCCCATTGGCGTCCCCAGTTTATGGCGGCTTTTTTAAATAGCGTTATCGGTGACAGCGATAAAATGAGCTGGTATATTTCCGTATGCCGCAATG
Source organism: Phascolarctobacterium sp. (assembly GCA_051866495.1). Lineage (GTDB taxonomy): Bacteria > Bacillota > Negativicutes > Acidaminococcales > Acidaminococcaceae > Phascolarctobacterium_A. The sequence continues at coordinate 45,833 of JBJDXD010000042.1, forward strand.
ATAAAATTGATATCCTGCCGCCGGATGTGAACGAAAGTGGCTATCAATTTACGGTACACGGCAGTGCCATTCGCTTTGGCTTAGCTGGCATCAAAAGCATGGGCGAAGCCGCTGTAAAGGAGATTATAAACTCCCGTGCTAAGGATGGCCCCTTTACGAGCCTTGCAGATTTTTGCAACCGCGTAAGCATGCGCTTAGTGAATAAGCGGGCATTGGAAAATCTCATTCGCAGTGGTGCTATGGACTCCTTTGGTGCGAAAAGAGCGCAGCTTTTGGAGATTATGGAGCAAACTGCGGAGCAGGGCGCAGCAGCACAAAAGGATAGGGCCTGCGGGCAAATCGGTCTTTTCGATGAGGAGGACACCTTGGCGGCGACGGAAATCAAGCTGCCGGAGCTGGAGGAGCTGCCCAAGAGTGTTATTTTGCAGAACGAAAAAGAGCTTTTGGGCTTCTATGTGACGGACCATCCCCTCAGCGAATATGCCAAGGTTTTGAAGCGTTATATGCCCCTGTACCAATTTGTGGGCGATACTGCCGTTAAGGATGGGCAGCCGGTGCAGGTAGCGGGCATCATTTCCAATTGCACTATAAAAAATACCAAAAAGGGCGATACCATGGCGCTTTTGACCCTGGAGGACTTTAGTGGTCGCTGCAATGTTATCGTCTTTAGTCGTACCTACCACGAGTGTCTGCGCGAGATTTTTGAGGATAATATTGTTGCTATTACCGGACGCTTTAGCGTGGACGAGCGCGAAAGTAAAATAGTGGCCCAAAGTGTAACTCGCTTGAGCAATAAAGAGCCCACCCAGGTGAAGCTAAAAATCCCTGCTCATCTTGAAAATCCCCTGGTACAAAGGGAGCTGATGCAGGCCTTTGCCAAATTCCATGGTGAAGATATGGTCTTTTTAAAGCTGATGGGCTCGCGCAAAATTATCAAAACAGCGCCTAATTATTGGGTTAATAGTCATGCCGAGGGCTTTAAGGAAGCCATAGAAAAGATTTTGGGCAAGGATTGCTTTGTATAAAGCTTTGTCCGTATGGGAGTAACTTTGCTGGGAAGCTAAGGCTTGAAAGCAAGGCTTTGGCAGTGATAAATTGTTAAAAATGCAACGCTTATGCAAGAATAATGGAAATAGACTTGCAAGTCTATACTGAAAAATGATACAATATAGAGAGTCATGTGTATATAACAATTGCAAGGAGGCTGCAAATGAATATTATAGTATGTATCAAACAAACTCCGGATACCGAAAAAGTTAAATTCAATCCGGAAACCCGCACCCTGCTCCGTGAAGGCGTGGAAAATATTATGAACCCCTTCGATATGCAGGCTTTGGAAACTGCGCTTATCATGAAGGATAAGTTTGGTGGCAAGGTTACCTGCATTTCCATGGGTCTGCCCCAGGCTACCGATGTTTTGAAGGAAGCCTTGGCAATGGGTGCTGACGAAGCTGCTTTAATTAGCGACCGCGCTTTGGCAGGCTCCGATACCCTGGCAACCAGCCTGACCTTGGCTGCTGCCATTAAAAAGATTGGCGACTACGATTTGATTCTTTGCGGCAAGCAAGCAGTGGACGGCGACACTGCCCAGGTTGGTCCGGAAATTGCTGAGCATTTGGGCCTGCCCCAAATCACCGGTACTCTGAAGCTGGACTATGTGGATGAGCGTTTTGTTGCTTACCGTGAAAATGATAACTATTCCGAAACCTTGGCTTGCGCTGCACCCCTGCTGGTGACAGTTAATACTGCCGAAAAGGAGCCCCGTTTTGCTAGCATCAAGGGCAAAATGAAGGCACGCAAGGCTAAGATTCCTACCTGGACCATCGAGGATTTGGGCTTGGCTCCGGAGCAAGTTGGCCTAACTGGCTCTCCCACCAAGGTTAGAAAATCCTTCACCCCGACCCCGCCGGAAATCCACAGCGAAATCATTGCTGAAGAAGATTTGGACGTAGCTGTAGATATGCTTTTTGAAAAGCTTGTTAAAGCAGAAATTATTACTCGTTGAGGTGAATATAAATGGCAATGAAAGTAGATAGAGATAAATGTATTGGCTGTGAATCCTGCACCATGGTTTGCCCTGTGGGCGCCATCAGCATGGTGGACGGCAAAGCAATGATTGATCCTGAGCAATGCATTTCCTGCGGCGCTTGCGTGGGCGAATGCCCCGTTGAGGCCATTGCTCCCGAAGCAACTGCTAAGGCTGAGGTTGCTAATAACGAGGGCAAGGATATGTGGGTTATTTGCGAGCTGGATAAGGGCGATGCTCTGCCGGTTTGCTACGAATTGATTGGCGCTGCTAATGGCTTGGCTAAAAAGGCTGGCGACCAATGCTGCGCTGTAATTATTGGCAATGGCGTGGCTGAGCTGCCCGCTAAAATGATTGCTGCCGGTGCTGATAAGGTATATGTAATCGATGGCGATAAATATGTTGATTATCACACCGAATTATATACTGACGCTGTGTGCCAATTGGTTGAGGCTTATAAGCCCTCCGCTTTGATGCTGCCTGCTACCATCGATGGTCGTGACCTGGCACCGCGTATCGCTGCACGCCTGCACACCGGTCTGTGCGCTGACTGCACCGCAGTTGATATTACTGATGATAATTTAGTTGCTTGGACTCGTCCTGCTCTTGGTGGTAATATTTATGCTACCATCGTTTGTGACGAGCACCGTCCCCAAATGGGCACCGTTCGTCCCAAGGTTTTCAAGGCCTTGGAGCCCGATATGAGCCGCACCGGCGAGGTTATCCCCTTCACCCCCGTGGATAGAGTTGAAAATAAAGTAGAAATCTTGAAAAAGGTTCCCAATGCTGGTAGCAACTCCATTAAGCTGGAGGACGCTGAGGTTATTGCAGCTGGCGGTCGCGGCATGGGTACCCAAGAAAACTTTGATAAGCTGGCAGAGCTGGCAGGCCTCTTTGAAAAGGGCGCTGTGGCAGGCTCCCGTGCTGTTATTGATGCTGGTTGGATGGCTCATTCCCAACAGGTTGGCCAATCCGGTAAAACCGTAACCCCGCACATTTATTTTGCTTGCGGTATCAGCGGTGCTGTACAGCATATTTCCGGCATGAAGGAATCCGACATTATCATTGCTATCAACAAGGATGCAACCGCTCCCATCTTCAGCGTAGCTCACTATGGCATCGTTGGTGATGTTAATGTTATCCTGCCCAAGCTGATTGAAAAAATTAAAGCTTATAAAGAATAAGTTATATTAATATTGATATTTTCTCTAGAGGCGTTCTATTTTTAGGATGCCTCTAGAGTTGTTCCACAAGGAATTAATATATTAGAAGAAATTAAGGAAATTTTTCCAATAGGAGTTTTACTATGTGGAAGGTATTATATATCGCTCCAACGGAAGCACAAGCTCAAAGAATTCAGCAGCTGCTTACGGAAAATGGCTTTTTAGTAAAGGTCAAAAGCTCTGGCGGCAAGCATAATAAGGCTTTTGAAATCTGCGTTCCCGTTTCCGAGGCGGAGGATGCCTATGAGGTTTTGTGCGAAAATAAGTTTCAGTGCTGAGGGGGTTCGGTTCTGATGAAAAAAACAAAAATTATTTGCACCATGGGGCCTGCCACCGATGATGTGTCCTTGCTGACCCAAATGATGCAGGCAGGTATGGATTTGGCTCGTTTTAACTTTTCCCATGGCAATCACGAGGACCACGGCAAGCGACTGAGCCTGGTGCGCCAGGCTGCGGCTAGAGCCGGCAAGGTTATTGCCACCATCGCAGATACCAAGGGTCCGGAGATGCGCTTGGGTATGTTCAAGGATAACAAGGTTCAACTCAGCGAGGGTGATGAGTTCACCCTGACCACGGCTGACTACTTAGGTGATGAGCATAAGGCCCATGTTAATTATGGGGGCCTGCCAGAGGAGCTTGCTGTAGGCAGCAGCATTCTTTTGGCTGATGGCTTGCTTTCCCTAAAGGTTACAGCCATCGAGGGCTGCGAAATTCACACCGTGGTGGTTAATGGGGGCGAGCTTAGCTCCCGCAAGCGGGTGGCCTGCCCCGGCATTGAGCTGAAGCTGCCCTTTTTGTCCGAGCAGGACAAGTCCGATATTCTTTTTGCAGCTAAGAACGACATGGATTATGTGGCTGCCTCCTTCGTGCAAAAGGCCGATGATGTTATCGCCATCCGCAAGGTGCTGGAGGAAAATGGCTATCACATGGGCATCATTTCCAAAATCGAAAATGAAGCCGGTGTAAAAAATATTGACGAGATTATTAATGTTTCTGATGGCATTATGGTAGCCCGTGGCGATTTAGGCGTGGAAATTCCCACGGAGGACGTGCCCATTGTGCAAAAGGAAATTATTTCCCGCTGCAATAAGGCCGGCAAGCCCGTCATCACCGCAACTCAAATGCTGGAAAGCATGATGAATAGCTATCGTGCAACTCGTGCCGAGGCTAGCGACGTGGCTAATGCCATTTATGATGGCAGTGATGTAATTATGCTTAGCGGCGAGACTGCTTCCGGTAAATATCCCTTGGAGGCAGTGCAAACCATGGCCAAGATTGCAGAGCGCACGGAACAATCCTTGGATTATATTGAACTCTTTCGCAAGAAGGGCTTGGCCGAGCGCATCCATTCCACCGATGCGATTAGCCACGCAACCGTGCAAATTGCCACCGAGATTCGTGCAAACGCAATTTTAACTATTACTGAGTCCGGCTTCACAGCCCGCATGATTGCTAAATACAAGCCCTGGTCCCAGGTTGTGGCTATGTCCCGTGTGGAAAAAAGCGTGCGCATGATGCAGCTATATTGGGGTGTGGAGCCCATCCTCGGTCCCTCCAGTCCCAATACGGACGAAATGATTGAGCTGAGCTTGCAAAGCGCTTTGCATAATGGTGCCATCAGCGATGGCTCTACTGTTGTGATTACAGCCGGCGTGCCCATTGGCACTCCCGGCAGTACAAATTTGATTAAGGTGGTTACTGTGGGTAATAAGCTTTTAAGTGGTACCGGTATCGGACGCAAATCCGTAACCGGCAAGCTGTGCATTTGCAGCACCGCTGCTGATTTTGCCAATAAATTACAAAAGGGCGATGTCCTGGTTGTGGATGTGCTCAATGATGAATTTGTGCCGGCGGCTTCTGCTAAGGCAGCTGCTATTATTGCCGAGGAGGGTGGCTTAACCTCCTCCACTGCCATTGTGGGCATCACCTGTGGTCTGCCCGTAATCGTGGGTGCTGCTCGCGCTGCGAGCACCCTGCTCGATGGTGCACTGGTTACTGTTGACCCAGTGAGCGGCGATATTTATGAAGGCGATATTAATCTGTAAGGATTAATGTTTTGTGGTATTGCAATGGACAAAAATATGGACACTGCATTAACTGAATTAGTTGTAAGGACTTGTTTGGCTGTGCGCCAAGGGCTGAGCCAGGACGCAGCAGTGGGCTTTGGCGAGCTGGTGGCGGTGGAGTGCGCCACCTCCGACAAAGCAGACTGGCTGCAGGCTGTGGAAATATGCCTCGTGGCTGCAGCTAGAAGCAAACAGGAAATGCTCCTGCAGGGCTGGCTAAAAGCCGTGGAGCCCTTGGTTTGGGCGTTTAAGGCGGCTGAAGCAGACTCCTTGGTGCCCGCAAAGGGGGATTTGCTTTTAAAGCTGACCTTTGCTGTGTGCGACAAGCAATTAGAGTCCACGAAGCCGCAGCTGGCAAGGCTGTGGCGCAGGTGGCTGGGCAAGCTCGCTTTAGTGGAGCTTGTGGATGCATCAAAGGCTAAGCGCGTAGCTGCGCAGGATGGACAAGTTGAAGCAAAGCAAAGTGCGGTGCGCCTGCAGCAGGAGGAGCAGCGCCTGTGCGTCGAGCTGCTGAATTTGGCAGCGCGCATGGCACGGCGGGGCTGGCGCAGCGAAACGCGCTTTGTGCTGCGCATTGTTGGTTGGGCCGCCTTGAAAGGTGCTGGCTTTAAGAATAAGGAGGGCTTGCTCCTGTGGCAAAGCATCATGGCACCCTTGAACCTCCATTTTACTGTGTATGCCCGCTGGGACGGCTTCACTAAGGCCTGCCATGTCTATTATGAGCTGGTGCTTTTGCTTTTGGTGCTGGTGCGTCGAGCTGGTCAAGCTGCTCTTTCCATAGAGCAGCGAGATTCATATTTGCAGCTGGCACTGCGAACGGTGCGGGATTTGGTGACCAATATTGCTCGCTCTACCATGCAGGAGGATATGGATATCTTTCGTCAATGGTATCAATACCTGTGGCAGCTGGCGGGTGAGGACGTAGCTAGAAAGCAGCGCCTGCTGCTTTTGCTGCAGCTAAGCATTAGCTACTGGCACAGCACGCTGCCCAAGAGCAGCAAAAAGCAGCTGCGCTTTTTGCGGGATTTGCTGGAGCCCAGCTACATCAGCGCCGAGTACGAGACGCTGCTGCGTAGGATCGCTTAAAGCATGCCTCTCCTATTTAGGGGAGGTGCCTAGCTTGCGAGGTGGAGGGGGTTTCGTAAAATCCCCCACAAGCTCTATAATTTATATATTGAGGTAAAAATCATGGCTAAAATTGTTGTAATTGGTAGCTGTAATATTGATATTACAGTGGAATGTGATCGCTGGGCCAAGCCGGGCGAAACCATTTTTGGCAATCGCCTCACTGTAAACCCTGGTGGTAAGGGCGCTAACCAGGCCGTGGCTGCTGCTCGCTTAGGTGCAGAGGTAATCATGGTGGGCTGCATCGGTGACGATGTTTATGGTCAGCTGGTGCAAAAGGCCCTTAAGGAAAATAATGTGGATGCAACCTATGTAAAGGTGCTGCCCGGTGAAAACAGCGGCACTGCCCATATCACGGTGGCTGAAAACGATAATAGCATTATTGTTATTAAGGCCGCTAACGATTTGGTATCCCCAGCTCTCATTGACGAGGCCTGGGATGCTATCAAGGAGGCGGATATGGTGCTTCTACAGCACGAAATCCCCGCTGCCACCAATGCCTATGTGATTGAAAAATGTTATGAGGCAGGGGTGCCGGTGCTGCTCAATCCTGCGCCTGTTGCTCCCGTGCCGCCTGAGCTCTTGGAAAAGGTAACTTATCTAACGCCCAATGAGCACGAGGCTGCCATCCTCTTTGCCGGGGAGGGCAAGGCCGATATCCTGGGGCGTAATCAGGGCAAAGTTATCATGACCTTGGGTAGCAAGGGTGTGGCCTATGCCGAAAAGGGTCAGGTTTATAATGTACCGGGCTTTAAGGTGAAGCCCGTGGATACCACTGGTGCCGGCGATACCTTCAATGGGGCCTTTGCTGTGGCTCGCGCCAATGGTAAAAATATGTATGATAGCATCAGCTTTGCCAATGCGGCTGCGGCACTGTCCGTACAAAAGCTGGGTGCCCAAGGCGGCATGCCTTATTTAAACGAAGTAGAGGAGATGCTTAAATAATGCAAAAGGGCGGAATGTTAAATAGCTCCATTGCCAAGGTGCTGGCTGATTTGGGTCACACCGATACCATCGTCATTGGCGATTGCGGCTTGCCCGTGCCGGCGGGTGTGCCCAAGATTGACTTGGCCTTGAAGCCCGGTATGCCCTCCTTTGTGGATGTGGTAACCGAGGTTGCGAAAAATATGGTTATCGAAAAGGTGGAAATCGCTAGCGAAATGCAGGAGCGCAATCCAGAGGTTTACGCTGCTATGCAGGCTCTGTTTACTGAGCAGCAGTGGATTTTGGACGAGAACCACGAAGCCTTTAAGGAAGCGACGAAAAAGGCGAAATGCGTGATTAGAACAGGCGAAATTACTCCCTACGCTAATATTATTTTACACAGTAATGTGTTTTTCTGAAGAAAACGCGCCATAAGGCATCATCTGCTTCATTGCGGCTCCTAGGAGTACTAATTTGTACGCCGTCGTCGCCGCGCTTCGCATCTAATGCCTTCTGACGTGTTTTAAGGATGGTAATTTATGGAAATAGAGATGAGAAACATCCACAAAGCCTTTGGTACAAATCAGGTTTTAAAGGGTGTTAATTTAAAATTGAAAAGTGGCGAGGTCCACGCCCTCATGGGCGAAAATGGCGCCGGCAAGTCCACCCTTATGAATATCCTCACCGGTATTCACAAGCAGGACCAGGGTGAAATTTTTGTGGATGGCAAACAAGTCAGCTTCAAAAATCCTCTGGAGGCCGAGGCTGCCGGTATTGCCTTCATCCATCAGGAGCTGAATATTTGGCCCAATCTAACCATCTTGGAAAATCTTTTCATGATGCACAGTGTGGCCAATTCCTGGGGCGTGCTGGACTTCAAAAAAATGCGCCAAATTGCTGAAGAAAAATGTCGGGAAATCTCCATCGAGCTGCCCCTTGATGCGGAAGCAGGGGAGTGCAGCGTGGGCCAGCAGCAGATGACGGAAATCGTGCGCAACCTTTTGGTGGACGCCAAGGTGGTCATCATGGACGAGCCCACTGCGGCCCTCACGGAGCGCGAAACCGAAAAGCTATTTGAAGTTATGCGTTCCCTGAAGCAGCGTGGCGTGGCCATGGTCTATATTTCCCACCGCATGGAGGAGGTTTTCAGCCAGTGCGACACCGTCACCGTTATGCGGGATGGCGTATCCGTGGATACTAAGTCCGTTGCCGACTATGGCCGCGAGCAAATTGTGCGGGATATGGTAGGTCGCTCCATTACCGAGTTTTATCCGCCCCGCACTAATAAGCCCGGCGAGGTAGTGCTGGAGGTTAAGAATCTGCACCAGCCGGGACTGTTTTCTGACATTAGCTTTAAGCTGCGCAGGGGCGAAATCCTAGGCGTGGCAGGACTTATGGGCGCCGGACGCACGGAGATTATGCGTGCCATTTTTGGTGTGGATGCATGCAAGAGCTGTGATATCACTCTCAAGGGCAAGCCCATTACCATTAATAAGCCGGAGGATGCCATCAAGGCAGGCATTGGCTTTGTAACGGAAAATCGTAAGAGCGAGGGCCTGATTTTGGATTTTTCCATTCTGCGCAATATTGCACTGCCTAGCGTGGATAGCTTCGCTAAGAAAAGCGTCATCAATTTTAAAAGTCTGAATGATTTTGCCCATCGTATGGCCTCTAAGCTGGGCGTAAAGGCTCAGAACCTTGATTTAGAGGCAGGTGCCCTTTCCGGTGGCAATCAACAAAAGGTTGTTATTGCCAAATGGGTTGGCAAAAAGCCGGATATCATCATTATGGATGAGCCCACTCGCGGTATTGACGTGGGCGCTAAGCGTGATATTTACGAGCTGATGAATGAGCTGACGGCCAGCGGTGTTTCCATTATTATGGTTTCCTCCGAGCTGCCGGAGGTTTTGGGCATGAGCGACCGCATTATGGTTATCCATGAGGGCCGCATTGCCGGTGAGCTGCTCCATGATGAGGCTGACCAAGAAAAAATAATGGCTCTGGCAACGGGAGGGCAATAAGATTATGAATATGAAAGCAATGTTAAAAAAATCCGGCTCCGTAATCGGGCTGGTGGTGCTGTTCGCAGTTATTTCCTGCTTGAACAGCAGCTTTATTGAGCCCAGCAATTTAAAAAATTTGCTGCGCCAGGTGTCCATCAATGCGCTGATTTCCTTTGGCATGACCTTTGTTATCCTGACAGGCGGCATTGACTTATCCGTGGGCAGCATTTTGGCTTTGAGCTCTGTGCTTATGGGCAGCTTTATTAAGGGTGGCATGGACCCAGTTTTGGGTATTGTGCTGGCCTGCTTGATTGGCGCTGTGCTTGGCTCTGTCAACGGCGTGATTATTACCAAGGGCAAGGTTGCTCCCTTTATTGCGACCTTGGCTACCATGACCATTTTCCGTGGCTTGACCTTGGTTTATACTAATGGCAACCCCATTAGCAGCTTGACTGAGAGCGATGTATTCCACGGCTTTGGCCAAGGTTATTTCTTGGGCTTGCCTGTGCCAGCCATCATGATGCTCTTGATGTTCGCCATTTTATACTTCATTTTGCACAAGACCACCTTGGGCCGCAAAACCTATGCTGTAGGCGGCAACGAAAAGGTTTCCTTTATTGCCGGTATAAAGATTGACCGCATTAAGATTTTCGCTTATACTATTACGGGCTTCCTTTGCGGTATGGCAGGCGCCATCCTCACCAGCCGCTTAAACAGTGCACAGCCCACTGCGGGCACCGGCTATGAGCTGGATGCCATCGCAGCAGTTGTGTTGGGCGGAACTAGCTTGAGCGGTGGCAAGGGCCGCATCGTGGGCACCATCATCGGCGCGCTCATTATCGGCACCTTGAATAATGGCCTGAATATCTTAAATGTTTCCAGCTTCTACCAACAAGTTGTCAAAGGTATTGTAATTTTGCTGGCAGTCCTCATGGACCGCAAAAAGTCTTAATTCATTTTAGGAGGAATTTTCAACATGAAAAAAATTTTATTGGTATTAACCTTAATCGTAGCTATGGCAATGATGATAGTTGGCTGCGGTGGCGGCGATAAGAAGGATGCTGCTAAAGACGGCGCTAAGAAAATCACCGTTGGCTTTGCCGTATCCACTCAAAACAACCCCTTCTTTGTAGATTTGGCTAAGGGTGTACAAGCTAAGGCTAAGGAAATGGGCGTAAACGTAAAGATTGTTGATGCTCAAAACGACCCTGCTAAGCAAGCTAACGATATTGCTGACCTGCTGCAATCCAACATCAGCGTGCTCTTGGTTAACCCCGTTGACTCCGCTGCTATCTCCACCTCTGTAAAGGCTGCTAACAAGGCTAATATCCCCGTTGTATGCCTGGACCGCAGCGCTGACCAAGGCAAGGTTGTTTCTTTGGTTGCTTCCGATAACGTAAAGGGCGGCGAAATGGCTGCTGAATACATTATCAAAAAGCTGGGCGAAAAGGTAAAGGTTGCTGAGCTGGAAGGCATCCCTGGCGCATCCGCTACTCGTGAACGTGGCCAAGGCTTCCACAAGCTGGCTGACGCTAAGCTGACCGTAGTTGCTAAGCAATCCGCTGATTTTGACCGCTCCAAGGGCTTGACCGTTGCTGAGAACATGCTGCAAGCTAACCCGGATGTAAAGGCTATCTTCGCTCACAACGACGAAATGGCTTTGGGCGCAATCGAAGCTGCCAAATCCGCTAACAAGAAGATTTTCATCGTTGGCTTTGACGGCACTGCTGACGGCGTAAAGGCTGTGGAAAACGGCACCATGAGCGCAACCATTGCTCAACAACCTGAAGTAATGGGCAAGCAGGGCTTGGAGGTAGCTGTTAAGGCTGCTAAGGGCGAAAAGGTTGAAGCTAAGGTTTCCGCTCCTTTGAAGCTCATCGAAAAGAAATAATTTTAGCAAAAAAATAATACTCACTTCCTGACAACTTGTGAGATTTTTTAGACACATAACATAGCCCCGTAGCTTACCGCTGCGGGGTTTTGTTATACACTAAGGCTTGGGAAATGGTTCTATTTAGTTACGCTAGTTATGCTTAAAGCATTGACTAGCTAGAGGGGAAGGGGTATAATGTAGTTGTATATCTGTAGCTTTGTTTTTCTTAGATTTAGAAATTCAGAAGTATGTGTTTTAATAACGATTTTGCGTAATAAAAAAGCCAGTGAAGCTGTGGCACGTTGGCTTTTTGAGAGCGCTGGAGAAGCTTTTTTCATTAGGTAATTTTAGATGATGGAGGAGAAGGAATGCAGGATAATCAGTATAATCGTAATACTCATCTCGCTACTAATGATGAGATTGAAATTGATTTAGCAGAGCTTTTTGGAGAGTTGAAAAAGAATTGGAAGTTGATTGTTAGCACAACCGTGGCCTTTGCGACAGCTGCGGCCGTTTATAGCTTTTGCATTGCTAAGCCTGTTTATCAATATAATGCCATGATTAGAATTCCAGCGAATATAGGCAATCATGGTTACACTATCAATACTTGTTTAGAGTTGTTAAAGAACGATGGTGTAGCCTCAGTTACCAACCTTAGAAATACTTCTCTACTAAAGTTAACTTTTTCTTCAAATACGCCACAAGATGCTAAAAAAGCTGCTGATGCATACATTCCAAAAGCAGCTCGAAAAGTTAATGAAATTATAAAAGAAGCTGATGGTGATAGCTTAGAAAAAGCTATAAGTATGGTAGCAAAACAGGATAATACTGTTATTTTCAAAGAATCTAAATCTGAAATTATCCTTCAAGAGAAAGGATTAGATATTCCTGTTTATCCAAATAAAAAAAAGAATATAGCAGTTGCTACAGTTTTGGGTTTGTTTGTGAGCTCCGGCTATACTATTGGAAAGTTTTTGTGGAAGAAGTAAGTTTCTTCTAAACTATAAGATTTAGAT
>JBJDXD010000043.1:0-2464 GCA_051866495.1 Phascolarctobacterium sp.
AAAAAATTGCCAAAATGGTTAAGGAGGGCAAATTATGATTATTGTAACTGGTGGTGCCGGCTTTATCGGTAGTAATATCGTTAAGGGTCTTAATGACCGTGGCGTGGATGATATTCTTGTCGTTGATAATCTGACCAATATGGTGAAATTCAAAAATATCCAAGGCCTGAAGGTTCATGATTATATGGACAAATATGCTTTTATGGATGCTTTGAAGGCTGGCAAGTTTAACCACGAAAAAATTGACGTTATTTTCCACGAGGGCGCTTGCTCCGATACCATGGAATACAACGGCAAATACATGATGGAAAATAACTTTGAGTACACTAAAAACGTGCTGCATTTTTGCTTAGACCGCAAAATTCAACTCATGTATGCTTCCTCTGCTTCCACCTATGGCAGCGGTGCGCACGGCTTTAGAGAAGAGCCTGCCTGCGAGGAAGCGTTGAATGTGTATGCTTTCTCCAAGCTTTTCTTTGATAATTATCTGCGTCGTTTGTTGCCAACTGCCCAAAGCCAAGTAGTTGGCCTGCGTTATTTTAATGTATATGGCCCCCAAGAAAACCACAAGGGCAAAATGGCTTCTATGATTTATCAAATGTATAACCAATGGAAGGCTGAGAAAAAGGTACGTCTTTTTGGCGAATATGCAGGCTATGGTCCTGGCGAGCAAACTCGCGATTTCATCTATGTAAAGGACGTTGTGAAGGTTAATTTCTACTTCTGGGATCATCCGGAAATTAGTGGTATCTATAACTGTGGTACTGGCCATGCTCATCCCTTCAATACCTGCGCTAAGGCAGTGCTGAACCATTTTGGCAGTGGTGAACTGGAATATGTTCCCTTCCCCGAGGTTTTAAAAGGAAAGTACCAAAGCTTTACCGAAGCAGATGCTACCAATCTGTTAGCTGCTGGTTATGACGGTGGCTTCACTCCCATTGAAGAGGCTGCTGAAGAATATTGCCAGATTTTGGACAAGACCAGCGGTTATTATGTTTATGAAAGATAAGGCCGTTTTTTTCGACCGTGATGGTGTGCTCAATGTGGACGTGGATTACTTGTATAAAATCAGTGATTTGCGTTGGATTGAGGGCGCTAGAGAGGCCGTGGCTTACTTAACTAAGCTGGGCTATAAAATTTTTGTAGTTACCAATCAAAGCGGTATTGCCCGTGGCTACTACACTGTGGCCCAAATGCAGGAGCTGCATGGCTTTATGCAGCAGAAAATTGCAGCCTGCGGTGGCAAAATCGAAAAGATTTATTATTGCCCCCATCACAAGGAGGGTAAGGTGGCGGAGTATGCCCATGATTGTGACTGCCGCAAGCCCAAACCCGGCATGCTGAACCAGGCCTTTGCTGAGTACGATTTGGATAAGGAGCAATGCTTCCTCATTGGCGATGGTGCGCGGGATGTGGAGGCAGCTGAGGCTGCGGGAATTAGAGGTTATCTGTTCAAGGGTGGAAACCTCTTAGAGTTTGTAAAAAACATATTGGAGTAAGGCGCGTTATAAAGCATCATCTACTTCACAAAGACTCCTAGGAGTATTTTCGATACGCCGTCGTCGTCTTTGCTCGTATCTGATACTTTCTAATGCACCTGGAGTGAAAAATGGATTACAAGAATATTTTACTTATCAAAATGAGCTCTTTGGGCGACATATTGCACACGCTGCCCTTTGCGGCGGCGTTGCGTCAGCGCTTTCCTAAAGCGAAAATCACTTGGCTGGTGCATCCTCAATTTGCTGGCTTTGTGCCTGACCCACCTGTGATTGACGATGTGCTTTATTTCGACAAGGTAAAATTTAATAAAATGGGCCTTATGGATAAGCTAAAATATTTTCGCGAGATGAAAAGGCAACTGCATAGCAAGCATTTTGATCTGGTGATTGATATGCAGGGCTTGTTTAAAAGTGCAGTGCTAGCCGCAATTAGTGGCTGCAGTGATCGTATTGGCTACTGCGAAATGCGCGAGGGCAGTGGCTTAGTTAGTCGTGCTGTTACTGGTGCCCATAGTAAGGACCATGTTATCGAGCGCTATTTGGATGTGGCGCGGTATTTGGGAGCGCAGGTAGATTCACTGGAGGATGTGCAGTTTCCTATGCCTGATTTAAGCAAGGAAACCTGTGCTGTGCATAAGAGGCTGCGTGAGCTAGGCTGGAATGGCGGCGAATATGTTGTAATTGTGCCCGGAGCACGTTGGTGGACCAAGGAGTGGCCCTTGGAGCACTATGTGACCTTGGCTAATAAGCTTGTAGCCGAGGGTACTGCCGTTGTGCTGGCGGGCGGGCCCGATGATGCTTCTAAGGGCAAGGCTATAGCTAGTGGTTGCCAAAGTGAGCTTGTATTTGATATGACTGGCAAAACATCCTTGCGTGAGCTAGCTGCGCTGATCAAGGGCTGTAGCTTTTATATCAGTGCTGACACAGGTCCCCTGCATTTTGCAGCAGCTTTGAAAAAACCTTTA
>JBJDXD010000044.1:0-11899 GCA_051866495.1 Phascolarctobacterium sp.
TGCAAAAGCAACAGGACGCAGCTAACAATGTAATTTTGAAGAACACCCACCAAACCCTGGTATTCTTCAACAATGGTTCCCAAGGTAAGGAGCGCTTTGTTCCGGGCCTAGCAACCGACTGGAAATTCGTTGATGATACCCATATCATCATGAATTTGCGCAAGGATGTTTACTTCAACGACGGTAAAAAGACTCCCATGACCGCCGAGGACGTAAAATTCACTTTGGACATGGCCATGAAGAACGTTATCAAATCCGCTCTGGCTGGCTTTGTAAAGTGCACTGTTAAAGACAAATATCAAATCGAAATCGAAATTAAATCCTATAACAACGAGTTCATTCAATCTTTGTCCTCCGTTCCTCTGTCCATCCAATCCAAAAAGGCTTATGATGATGGCGTGAAGGAGCCTTGGTTCATCGGCACCGGCCCCTACAAATATGAGAAATGGGTTCAAGGCGAATATTGCCGTCTGGTAAAGGTTAAGGATTACTGGGGAAATAACCTGCCCGCAACTGATAACTTTGCTCCTGGCGTATCCGATATTATTGAATTCCGTCCCATGATCGAAGCTTCTGCTCGTGTAATGGCTCTGCAAGCAGGCGAAATCGACGTTTGCGTGAACCCGCCCATTAACGACCTGAAATTCTTGAAGGACGACAAGAAGGTTACCGTGTATGAACAACCCGGTACCCGCCTGTTCTACTTTGCCTTCAACGTAGAAAAGAAGCCCTGGGATAACCAAAAGCTGCGTCAGGCAGTTGCTTGTGCTATCGACAAGAAGTCCGTTCTGGACGCTGCTTTAAACGGCAAAGGCACTCTGCAAAAGACCATTCTGAACCGTGGCCTGTGGGGATTCTATGATGAAATGCCCGGCTACGACTTCAATCTGGAACGTGCAAAACAATTGATGAAGGAATCCGGCGTAACCGGCCCCATCAAGACCACCCTGACCTATGCAACCGGCGCTCCCTATGAGCAAATTGCTACTGTAATCCAAGCTAACCTGGCTAAGATCGGCATCACCGTTGATCTGGTTCCCATGGAGCAAGCTGCTCTGAAGGCTGCCTGCAAGGACGGCAAGCAAACCCTGTTCCTGTGGCGTTGGAACGAGGACTCCAAGGTTGACTTCGTATATCGCGACCTGTTCTACACTGGCTCCGGCTCCAACTACCATCATTTTGCAGATCCTAAGGCTGACAAGATGATCGACGATGTGGCAACTCTGAAGGACCAAAAGAAACGCATGGAAACCGGTATCGAGCTGCAAAAATACTTGGTTGACCAATGCCCGCAGGTTCCTCTGTACATTGCTAACCTGGTTATCGCTTATAATAAGGACCTGAAGGGTACCTATTTCTATGGCGGCGGCAACCATGATTGGCGTCATGCTTATATTGCTAAATAATTAAGCTGCTAAATTTACAAAGGTGTAAAACAAGGGAGGCATAGTCCTCTCTTGTTTTATATACAAGCTTTTTAAAAAAGAGAAAGGAGCTTGTTTGGATGCTTAAATACGTTGTGAATAGACTTTTAAGCCTTATCCCGGTAATTTTGGTAACATCCTTTCTGATTTACTGGGCTATGAGCCTCACCGAGGGCGACCCGGCTATGATGATTGCCGGCGATGGTGCTACCCAGGAAATGATTGACCAGATTCGTCATGACCTAGGCCTGGACCAGCCCTTTTTACTGCAATATTTTAATTATATGAAGGGTATGCTGGTGGGCGACATGGGTAAATCCTATGTGACCAACAAGGACGTTTTTGCAACCTTCTTCCAATACCTGCCCAACACCCTGTATCTGGGCGGTTCCGCTGTTATCATCGCTACTATCGTTTCCATTCCCTTGGGCATTTACACTGCCATTAACCAAAACACCTGGAAGGATACCGCTGGCATGATCTTTGCTCTGTTCGGTACCTCCATGCCCAACTTCTGGCTGGGCCTGATGCTGATTATTATCTTTGCGCTGCATCTGAGAATGTTCCCCACCGGCGGCAACTTTGGCTGGAAGAGCCTGGTATTGCCCGCTGTGACTGTAGGCTTTGGCTTGGCGGCTTTGATTACCCGTATCACTCGTTCCTCCATGCTGGACGTTATGCGTCAGGACTACATGACCACTGCTCGCGCTAAGGGCTGCAGTGAGCATCGCGTTATCTATAAGCATGGCCTGAAGAACGCGTTGATTCCCATTATCACCGCCATCGGCCTGCAGATGTCCTTGGTTATCACTGGCTCCGTGCTGGCGGAAACCGTTTTCAGCTGGCCCGGCATCGGCCGCCTGGTGTATGAATCCATCACCCGCCGCGATATTCCCATGGTAACCGGCTCCATCATTCTGTGCTCTATTTTAATGTGTATTATCAATCTAGTGGTTGACCTTGTGTACGCCTTCTTTGATCCGCGTATTAAGGCTCAATACAGCAAGAAGGGGTGAGGAAGATGGCTGCAAAAAAACGTATTAAAGGACGCACCATGTTCCAAGAAACCTGGCATCGTCTTATGAAGAATAAGGGCGCCGTGATCGGTATGGCCTTCCTGGTTTTCCTGTGCATAGTCGCTCTGGTTAGTCCCTTTGTTTTTGATTATGAAACCGATGTTATCGGCCAAAATTTGGCTAATAAGCTGCAGGCTCCCAATAGTGAGCACTGGTTTGGCACCGATGAATATGGCCGCGATTTGTTTGCCCGCGTTATGTACGGCGCGCGCTACTCCTTGGCCATCGGCATCGGCTCCGTGGGCTTTGGCCTGGTGGTAGGCACCATTCTTGGCTCCATTGCCGGCTTCTACGGCGGCAAAGCCGACGATATCATCATGCGCGGCATCGATATTTTTTACTCCATCCCTAATATTTTAAAGGCTGTTGTAATTGTATCCTTGCTGGGCACCAGTACCATTAACTTAATTATCGCACTGGCCATTTCCTGCGCCACCAACTATGCTCGTATTGTGCGCGCTTCCGTTATGACCGTCCGCGATTTGGAATATGTGGAATCCTCCTATGCTATGGGTCTGCCCACCTGGAAGATTATCCTCCGTCATATTCTGCCTAACTGCTTGTCTCCCATTATTGTACAGACAACGCTCCTCATTGGTACCACCATTATTTCCGCTTCCTCCCTGAGCTTCTTGGGCATTGGCGTGCCCGCACCCGCTCCTGAATGGGGCGCACTGCTCTCCGGTGGTCGCGCACACATCCGTGGTGCCAGCTATATCTGCGTTATTCCCGGTTTAGCAATTATGTTTACAGTACTTGCCCTGAACCTTTTGGGCGATGGTCTGCGTGATGCGCTGGACCCGAAGCTGAAGAAATAAGGGGGCTTGCATGATGGATTTAGTATTAGATATTAAGGACCTTGTAGTCCATTACGAAACAGAAGATTCCGATGTGCATGCGGTTAACGGCATTGATATTGCTATTGGCAAGCAGCGCACCCTGGGCCTGGTAGGCGAGACCGGTGCCGGCAAGACCACCACAGCCCTTTCCATTATGAATTTGGTGCCCGACCCGCCGGGAGTTATCAAGAGCGGCTCCATTACCCTGGAGGGCAAGGATGTGCTCAAGATGAGCGAGGCGGAGCTGGAGGCTATGCGCGGCAATGATGTGGCCATGATTTTCCAAGACCCCATGACTGCCCTGAACCCGGTTATGACCGTGGGCGAGCAGATTGCCGAGAGCCTGGAGCTGCACCAAAACCTGAAGCCGGAGGAGGCCTTGGAAAAGGCCAAGGAAATGCTGAAGCTGGTAGGTATTGCGGAAGCAAGAGCTACCGACTATCCCCACCAATTCTCCGGTGGCATGAAGCAGCGCGTGGTTATTGCTATTGCGTTGGCCTGCAGCCCCAAGCTTTTGATTGCGGACGAGCCCACCACGGCTTTGGACGTAACCATTCAAGCTCAAGTTTTGGAGCTGATGAAGGACCTGATTAACAACCGCGATATGTCCATGCTGATGATTACCCACAGCCTTGGCATCGTAGCGGAAATCTGCGACGATATGGCCGTTATGTACGCTGGTCGCATTGTGGAGAAGGGCACTGTGGACGATGTGTTCAACAGCATGCGTCATCCCTATACGGAGGGCCTTTTCAACAGCCTGCCCAATCTGAAGGAGCAGGGGGAAATGCTGGAGCCTATTAAGGGCCTCATGCCGGACCCGGCTGATTTGCCGCCCGGATGCACCTTCGCGCCCCGCTGTCCCTATGCTACCGAGGCTTGCTCTGCATCCGTGCCGGAGCTGCAGGCTGTGGATGGCAGTAAGACCCATTTTGTGGCCTGCCATGCTTATGCTAGACCTGGCTTCGCTTTAAGGAGGAACCAAAAATGAGTAACGCTCCTTTGTTAGTGATTGAAAATTTAACCAAGTATTTTAATACAGCAGCGGGCCAGCTCCATGCGGTGGATGGGGTAAGCTTCTCCTTGGAGGAGGGCAAAACCCTGGGCATTGTAGGCGAGTCCGGCTGTGGCAAATCCACCACCGGTCGCTGCATTTTAAAGCTCATCGAGCCCACCAGCGGCAAGATTATTTTCCAGGGCAACGATATTACCAAGCTGAGCCGCAAGGAAATGCGTCCCCTGCGCCAAAAGATGCAGATGGTGTTCCAGGATCCGTTCTCTTCCTTGGACCCCCGTGAGACCGTTATGCAGCTTATCAGCGAGCCCATTATTGAGCATAAGCTGATTAAGGGCAAGGAGGCTATTGAGGAGCGCACCTTGGAGCTGATGCGCACGGTAGGCCTGGCAGAGCGCTATGCTAATGTTTATCCCCATGAGCTGGACGGTGGTCGTCGCCAGCGTATCGGCATTGCCCGCGCTTTGGCCATGAACCCCAAGATTATTGTCTGCGACGAGCCTGTATCCGCACTGGACGTTTCCATTCAAGCCCAGATTTTGAACCTGCTGAAGCAGCTGCAAAAGGATTTGGGTCTGACCTATATTTTCATTACTCACGATTTGTCCGTAGTTAAATATTTCTCCGACGATATCGCTGTTATGTACATGGGTACCATGGTGGAGAAGGCTCCGGCTAATCTGCTCTTTAAAAATCCGCTCCATCCCTATACCAAGGCACTGCTTTCCGCTATTCCGCTGCCCATTGTGGGCAAGGATAAGCCCAAGCGCCAGATTATTAAGGGCGAGATCACGGCTCCCATTAATCTGCCGGACGCTTGCCGCTTTATGAAGCGCTGCGACTGCCCGGTGGAGGGCGTGTGCGACAAGGGCAACCCCGTGCTGCGTGAGGTGGAGCCCAACCACTTCGTAGCCTGCTCCTGCGTGAAGTAAATACTGTCATAAAGTTCAATGACGAACCTCCCAGACTGAAGTTTGGGAGGTTTTTTCACGAAATCGCCTAACACTCTGGTGCAAAATATGGTATAATTTCAGTATGTTTTGTTAAGAAAAAACTACTATAGATTGTTATAGAAAGGAATGATGGAATTGACTTCTGCAAAAGAGTTACAAAAAAGCTTAACCTGGGAATTCCCTCACATCGGCAAGGCAGAGCCTGCTATTATGGACACTGCCTTTGCTTACTGCGAGGGCTATAAAGAGTTTTTAAACGAGGGTAAAACTGAGCGGGAATTCACTGCCAAGGCTGTGGAGCTCTTGAAGGCTGCTGGCTACGAGCCCTTGGATTTGGCCAAGAGCTATAAGCCCGGCGACAAGGTATACTTCGTAAATCGTGGCAAGTCCATTGCCATGTCCACCTTTGGCGTTGCTCCCTTGGAAAAGGGTGTGCGCCTGAACGCTGCTCATATTGACTCTCCGCGCTTGGATTTAAAGCCCAATCCGCTCTACGAAAAGAATGATATTGCTTACTTTAAAACTCACTACTACGGCGGTATTCGCAAGTACCAATGGGTGACTACTCCCTTGGCTATGCACGGCGTGATCGTGAAGAAGAATGGGGAGGTAGTAAAGGTTAGCGTGGGCGAAAAAGAGGGCGAGCCCCAATTTTGCGTAACCGATTTGCTGCCCCATCTGGGTGCTAAGCAAAACGAGCGCAAGCTCTCTGACGGCATCCGCGGCGAGGAGCTGAACATTGTCATTGGCAGCCTGCCCTTTGTGGGTGAGGATGAAAAGGACGAGGTCAAGAACGCTGTGAAGCTGACGGCCCTGCAGCTCTTAAACGAGATGTATGGCATTACCGAGCATGACTTTATGCGTGCGGAGATTGAGTTTGTGCCCGCTGTCAAGGCTGTGGACATTGGCCTGGACCGCAGTCTGATTGGCGCTTATGGACAGGACGACAAGGTGTGCGCTTACACCGCCCTCACTGCGGAAATCGACACCAAGGCTCCTTACTATACCACGGTTACCATTCTGGCAGATAAGGAAGAAATCGGCTCCTATGGCAATACGGGCCTGAGCTCTGACTTTGTGCTGCACTATTTGGAGGATTTGGCTAGTTTGGAAAATGCCAATATCCGTACCCTGCTGCGCAATACCACCGCTCTGTCCTCCGACGTCAATGGTGCTTATGATCCTACCTTTGCCAGCGTTTATGAAGAGCGTAACAGCTGCTTTGTGAATAAGGGGCCCTGCCTGACTAAGTATACCGGTGCTCGTGGCAAGTCCGGCTCCAACGATGCCAGCGCCGAGACTATGGCCAAGATTATCAGCATTATGGATGAGGCCAAGGTTTATTGGCAGATTGGCGAGCTTGGCGCTGTGGACGAGGGCGGCGGTGGCACTGTGGCTCTGTACGTGGCTGCTATGGATGTGGATGTAGTGGACTTGGGTGTGCCCGTGCTGTGCATGCACTCTCCCTTTGAGCTGACCAGCAAGCTTGACGTTTACTATACCTATAAAGCCTTCGCTGCTTTCCTGGCTAGCGATAAATAAGCATAATTATAAAATACAAAGAGCTGACCTGAGGGCCAGCTTTTTGTGCTTATTAGCTATTGCTAGCTTTTTACATATAAAATAGCAGAAGATTTGCTTTAATGAAGCTATTTTAGTTGATAAATTTGCTTATTAGTGTTATTATTATAATGGTTACTGGTGCAAACCAGAAAATTGTACGCTTATGAAGCAAAGAAAAGTGAGGTTGTTAAAGATGACTTTAGTAGAAGAATATCGTAACATTGCTAAACTGGCTCAGGACAAGGAAAACGCAGAGGTTATTATCGACGCTATCTTGGCTCATTTTGATGTTGATTATGATGATATGGATTTGGGTATTGAATGGCTCTATACTACCGGCGTAATTGATTATAAATTCAGAAGTGTGCTCTACAAGGGCGAAGATTTAGACGCTATCGTTGCTTGGTTCAAGGCTAAGGTTGGCGTAACCGACGAAGAAATCGCTGCTGCTGAAGCTAAAGAAAAACAATATATCGATGGCTGCCTGCTGCTGGCTAAACAATATTTGGGCATGGGTCATGTTGTTTGCGGCACTACTTATTTGGAGTTGGCCGCTGCTAAAGGCTCCGCTGAAGCTGCTGCTCAATTGAAGGACATGGTATATGCTAAGAACCAATGCATGCTGGGTGAACATTATTTGGCAATGGGCCACAAGGTTTGCGCAAAAACCTATTTTGAACTGGCTGCTGCTAAAGGTTGCCCCAAAGCTGCTGCAAAATTGGCTGAGTTCTAATTTTAGAGTATTTAAGGCTGGAGATGATTCTTCAGCCTTTTTTATTGCGAACATGCTTTTCCTACCGCGTTTTGCGGTAGGAGTCATTTAATTGTAAGTTATCTATAGGGAGGTTCTAGATGCAAAATGCTTTTTCTGCTCTCAAGGTATGTGCGCATACTGTGGAGCAATTACAAAAAATGGGTATCACTAGGCCCATGCCCGTACAGGAGCAGGCTATTCCTGCTCTGTTTGCTGGACGTGACGTGATTGCTAGGGCTCAAACAGGTACAGGAAAAACCTTGGCCTTTTTGGTTCCCTTGGCTGAAAAGGTGGACCCTGAAAAGCCCTATGCTCAGGCTTTAGTTATCACTCCAACCAGGGAGCTGGCCCAGCAAATTGCGGTGGAGCTAAAGAAGATTTTGGGCGAAAGTGCTATCAAGGTGCTGGCTGTGACCGGTGGTCGTGATTTTGAAGAGCAAAAGTATAAGCTGGAGGGTCGCAGCCATGTGCTAATCGGTACCCCGGGACGTTTGTTGGACCATATTAAGAAGGGTAATACTGACTTGGGCGGAGTGAAGTACCTTGTTTTGGACGAGGTGGACGAGATGCTGCAGCAAGGCTTTATGGATGAGGCGCTGGATTTGATTGCCATGACAGCGCCTGAGCATCAAACAATGCTGTGCAGTGCTACCTTGAGTGAAGAAGTGCGTAAGCTGGGACGCAAGCTGACGAAAAACTGCGCTTTAATAGATATTGAGCCCGATAAGGCAACTGTTGATAAAATTAAGCAAATCTGTTTAAAAACAACTGAAGAATATAAAAATAGGGCTGTGGCAGCGTTGATTGACCGCTTGAATCCTTATTTGATGATTGTTTTTTGCATGAGCAAGGAGCGCACTAAGGAGCTGGGTGACTGGCTGGGTATGCAGGGCTATAACGTGGACGTACTCCATGGGGAAATGTCTCCTGCGAAGCGCAAGACTGTGATGAAATCCTTTAGGGACGCTAAAATCCAAATTTTGGTAGCCAGTGATTTAGCTGCTCGCGGATTGGATGTGGAGGGCGTGACCCATGTAATAAATTATGATATTCCCCATGATGTGGATTGGTATGTGCATCGCATTGGCCGTACTGGTCGCGCCGGTAATGATGGCGTAGCTATCACTCTCTACACTCCGGAAGAGGTAAAATGGCTGCGTAATATCGAAAACAAGCTAGGTGTTTTGATGGAGCGCCAAAATTTAGAGGGCGAAACAGTGGCACGCCGTGTGAACACTGCTACTCCAAAAAAGAAAAAAGCCACCGGTCCTAAGCGTGGTCGTAATGCTGTTGCCGATAAGCGCAAGGCTCCTAAAACCGGTAGCAACCGTCGCCAAGGCCCGAAAAAAGCAAGTAAATAATCCTGCTTATCAGTGTAAAACTATTTTTGAGCGTATTCGTTGTATCAATATTTGCTATATGTAACGTAATATGCTATAATTATAGCTAACTAGAGTACGCTAGAGAAGCGCACTTACAGATTCGGGATATTGGAGTGAGTGCTAAGTGAAGTACAAAATAACCCTGCCCAGTGGCTTGGTGTTAGATTTCACCAATATGTTGGGCGTTGATAGACTTGAAGAGCGTGAGGTTGCTGAAGGCCTTGCTTCCTTGGGCGCTGCTGCCGATGCCGCAGTGCAAAGGCTGCGGGAGACGGGGCGTTCGAAGGCGCATTTGTCCAAGGATGGCACCCCGGAGCATGTTTATTTCCCGCGCATGCCCTATATTGCTGAGGGTAATCCCAATACAGCATCTTCCATCGCTAAGCTGAAGGAGTACGGAGAATACCTGCAGCAGATGGATGTAGTGGTGTTTTTGGGTGTGGGCGGCTCTTATTTGGGCAACAAGGTGCTTTTTGACGCCTTTGGCGGTTGTCATTGGAATACTAATGCTAGACTGCGTCATGGTCAGCCTCGTATTTATTTTTCTGGTAATAATTTGGATCCTGTGGATTGCAATGGCCTAGTTTACGAGGTGCAGCGTTTAGCATATTTGCATTTGAGCAATGGGCGTGAGCTGCGCGTGATGCTGGTGCCGATTTCTAAATCCGGTACTACCCTAGAAACGATTTCAGCCTTTACCTATTTTTATGATACTCTGAGCAAGGGCTTAAATATTAAGCTGGAATGCACGGTGGTTACGGATTTGCATGCCGACGAAGAGAATGCACCCTTATTGCAGCTGGCGCGACGCTATGGCTGGTGGCAGTTCGATATTAAAGAGGGTATAGGCGGTCGCTTTTGCGTGATGACGGACCCAGGCCTGGTAACGATGGCTGCTCTTGGCGGGGATATTGAAGAGTTTTTGCGCGGTGCTAGAGATATGGACGAGTATTGTAAGCAAGCTGCTCTGGAAGAAAATCCTGCTTTGCTCAATGCTTTGCTCAAGTTTTTGGCCTATGGTAAGGGGCGTGACATTGAGGTCTTTATGCCCTATAGCATGCATTTGAAATCCTTGAGCGAATGGTATGTGCAGCTTTTGGCAGAGTCCTTGGGCAAGCGCTTGGACCGCAATGGTAAGGTGATTAACTATGGTAGAACTCCCATTGTGGCTGTGGGCACAACGGATATGCACGCCCAAACCCAGCAGCATCAGGACGGACGCTTAAACAAGGTGGTGCAGTTCTTGGAGGTTGCGGACCCCGAGGAGCAGGCCGTAGTGCATAATCCCTTTGCTGATGTGCCCTATTTTACCAAATATGAAGGTCTTGATATGAATAAGGCCTTGAAGGTGGCTTTGGCAGCCAATGAAGCAGCTTTGACCAGTGATAATCGCTACAATGCACACTTTACTTTGCCCCGTTTGAATGAGTATATGCTGGGCCAGCTGATGTATTTTTTGATGCTCAGTGTTGCCTATGAGGGCGAGCTAGCGGATGTGGACGCGTATGACCAGCCGGGTGTGGAGGTTTATAAGCGGTTTATGAAGGAGAAGCTGTAAGAGGCGTGTAATTCAATATGTGGATATAAGAAGAGAGCTCACTGCGAAATTTCGCGGTGAGCTCTAGTGTTTTAGGCTAAAATTCTTATTCGCTCCGTAATATCATATCTACTATTTTTTACCTGTGAATAACAATCTAAGGTGTGATGAATGGTTAAATGCTTTGGTGATTATCATACTTGTCACTAACGCTGCAACGACTAGGAAAAAGTAGGAAAAGGTCACTTTCTTCACTGTCATGACAATGCCGAATTTGGTGTAAAGACTGCACATCCATTCGAGAATAAGGGGATGGATGAAGTAGATGAGCATGGAGTATTTGGATAGGATATCAATATATTTGGTGTGTTTGGCTTGCTCTAGCTTGTCCAGCGCCCAGCAGAAGAAGATTATGGAGGCGATGGTATAGACGAGTCCTTGGGGGCTAAGCTGGTGATAGGTGTTAGCGATGTCTAAAAGACCATAGCCTTGGTAGCGATAGGAATAATAGGCGCTGCCTGCGGTGTAGGCTATGGAGGCTAGATAAAAAAGCACAACAGTTATACTATGTCCGCGTAGGCAGTCTATAAATTTTTGCCAATGCAGCGCGGCCAAGCCTCCGCTTATGAAGATTAAGAGATAGTGCAAGGGTAAATAGTTCAGACGATAATTAAAGAAATTTTTCGCTAGGATGCTCCAATTGGCTGGGTCTACACCGGGATGAGTGGTCCACCAGTTGAAGGCTAGCTGGAAGCTAAAGAGCAGGGCCAACCCTAAAGTGATGCTATGCTTGTTAATCCAGCGGAGCAGGTTGCGCCATAGGGGATAGCTAGCATAAAACCACAGCAGGATGACCATAAAGTAGAGATGGTAGCAGGCGAGACCAAAGAAGAGGATGAAGGCGATATGCAGGGGATGCCAGCTAATCATGCCTTTGGGTAGTACAAGGGTAAAATAGGCCAGGTAGAAAAGGGACCAGCTCAGGTAGGGCAGTCCCGCGCCCCGCAGGCGCTTTTTGAGAAAGTCTAAGTAGTTCAGACTACCGCCAGTGAGCAAGCCTTTGTCGTTGCAGACGAGGCCGTAGCCGGAGATGAAGAAGAAGGCGGGAACGCTATAGCGGCTCAGCACTTCTAAGAAGCAGTAGAGTGTGAAGTTATTGGGCGCTAGTCCCAGCGAGCCACCGATGTGAATGCCAATGACGCCCAGCATGCACAGCCCACGAATGTTATCAATGATGTTGTTACGCATATAGTATACCTCGTATGTTACTATGAATTGTAGTTTGTAAAGCGGATTTGTTAAAAAATAGTAAATTCGCAATTAGCAACCAGCCGCTCGCAACGACTTTTCCTTACG
>JBJDXD010000045.1:0-11742 GCA_051866495.1 Phascolarctobacterium sp.
TAAGTAGACTTTTTATATTTGCTATGTCTACTTAAGAGGTATCATATCATTTTGCGAGGGATAAAATTATAGCATGTTTGTACTTGTGAAAGAGGCATAATGGATTATAATAAATCGTAAAGATAATCACGCTTACAAGGCTTGAGTAGTTGACAAAACAAAAAGCCCAGCCTACGTAATCAGAAGCTGGGCTAATTTTTATGGTGATCCCGGGCGGATTCGAACCGCCGACCTATCGCTTAGGAGGCGATTGCACTATCCTGCTGTGCTACGGAACCATGAGCTATAATGATACATTATATACCAAAATTGCGGTTCTGGCAATAACAAAACCGGCGCATAGCTATTGAACAGGCCGCAGCATCAAAGCTTTTTGAAACAGCGAACTCTGGTCACAGCGACGATAGCAGCTTATGCAACAATAAAGCTTAAAGGCGCTCTGCCATTCCCGGCGGCATGCTCCATTCAACACGTACACCGGTCTGACCCCACAAGCGGGTTAAGCAAACCCTAAAGCTCTCCAAGCTTGCCAAGGGCTCCATGGTTTTGGTCACAAAATCGCGAATGGTTTCGCCCTGAGGCACGTCCAAGGTGAGCGGTGTAGCCAAAAACTTTTCTACAGCAGCCTTTGCATCCGCAACGGGCAAGGTAACGGTGGCGGTTTTACTTTCTTCGTTATATTCTACAAAGCCATAATTGCAATTATAATTCAAGGTAACAGTAAATGTACTCATTTTTTAATCCCCCTCTACTGCCTAATATTATAGCAATTTGCATTGTTAATGGCAACATGTGACTTTAATTAAGCATTTAATACCAAGCACATATACACAAAATAGGCGACCGAAAAGCAAGCGGCCGCCCATTTTATTAAATTTTATTAAATCCTAAGCTGAAGAAACTATAAAGCTAATAATCAAAGCTAACCAGATGCGCTAAGGCTTATTTGGTATGTTTTTTATCCAGCGCTTCTTGGTTAGGTGCTGCGTTAGCATACTTGGTCAGGGCAACCTTAGTGATATGGAAATCGCCTACGGTGCCGGGGCCGTCAATACAGCCGTTAGGGCAGGCCATGCCTTCAATATAGCTGCAGTCGATGCGACCATCCTTAGCCTGCTTCACTGTCTTGAAGCAGTTCTCCAAGCCGCTGGCATACACAGCCTGACTCACCTCGCCACCAAGAGCGGTGACAGTTTCCTTCACTGCAGCGGTAACACCGGCGGTGAGGGGATAGCCCAGTCCCAGACGAGAAGCTTCACGTTCAAATTCGTAGGGATTCATATCGGCAAACTTAATATCCTTGCCCTCCAGCATGCATTGCAGCTCTTCAAAGGTCATAGCAAACTCGATTAAATCGCTGTGCTCACGCACCTCGTTCTTTTTGGCAATGCAGGGACCAACGAAAACCAGCACTGCGTCCGGGAAATGATTGCGCACATAGCGCACGGTGGACATCATGGGGGAGTCGGTTTCGCTCACATGCTCGGCAGCCTCCGGCACATGGGTTTTAACAAGCTTTACAAAGGCGGGGCAGCAGGAGCTGGTCATAAAGCCCATTTCCTTGGGGACTTTTTCAATATATTCGCGAGCTTCCTTCACACTGGTAATATCGGCACCCATGCCGACCTCGATGATTTCGGCAAAGCCAGCCTTCTTCATGGCGGCATAAACCTGAGCCATGGTAATCTTTAAGCCATATTGGCCCACGATGGAGGGAGCGACGAGACCCACCACCTGCTTACCGCTCTTGATGGCCTTGATTACACGCACAATATTGCTGCGCTCGTCAATGGCACCAAAGGGGCAGGCATTGCGGCAGGCACCGCAGGTAACGCATTTATCATAGTCAATTTTAGCCTTGCGGTCATCGCCAATGGAAATAGCGCCCACACCGCAGGCACGCACACAGGGACGATGGATTTCGATAATAGCGCCATAGGGGCATACCTGCTTGCAGCGACCGCACTCAATACATTTATCGCGATCGATAAAGGCGCGGTTTTGCACCAGACTAATTGCTTTCTTGGGGCAATTGTTCATGCACTTGTGGGCAATGCAGTGACGGCAAATATCGGTAACGTAATAAGCGTCGATGGGGCATTGGTCGCAGGCGGCGGGCAGCACATCAATAATGGGCAGGTCCTTGCGCTCGGGCTCAAACAAGGTTTTTTTGGAGGCCTCGATAATGTTTTCCTTGCACTCTTGGCCTAATGCCATATCAATACGATTTTTCAAAACGGCACGCTCTTTATATACGCAGCAGCGATAGCGCGGTGTATCATCGCGCACCTCCTGCAAAATATCATAAACATGGTCGATGAGCACATCGTTCCAGGTATAACGGGACAAATGCTCTAAAACCATGCGCCGTAATTGAGCAACAGCGGTTAATTCCATGTTCGTACCCCTCCTCATATTGGTAATAAACATAAATTTTCCGTATCAACAAACTATACACGTTAACACTTCTGCGTTGAAGGAAAAAATCCTGCTAGGATACCTCAAGAAAAATTTTTAAATTTTTTTGCTTTCCCCTCTTTACAAATTGAAAAAGAGGCATTATAATAGTCGCATAAAGCAACGATGTTGTTGTTGGAGTAATCTCCAAACCGCATCGTTGCTTTTGCTTTATATCCACTTTGGCGAAAAAGGCCGGGGTAGATAGTGCAACGGAGCACCGAAGCAGCGGTTAACGCAGCTTGCGGTGTTTTCTTATTTTACGGAGCCAGAAAGAAAAATAATCTGTAAAAGCACACATTTGCATTTAAATGAGGGGCTTACGATTGTAGGCCGAAATTCTCACAAGAGAGCTTAGGGAGGTATAATCATGAATGATGTTCAGAAATTATTTGGCAGCTTAGTTTTTAACGAAACTGTTATGAAGGATCGTCTGCCGACTGCAACCTACAAGGCTTACAAGCAAGCGATTATCGAAGGTAAACCCTTGAATATTGAAATCGCTAACATTATTGCCAACGCTATGAAGGATTGGGCTTTGGAGCATGGCTGCACCCATTTCACCCATTGGTTCCAACCCATGACCGGTATCACCGCTGAAAAGCATGAAAGCTTTATTTCTCCTACCGCTGAAGGTCGCGTTATTATGGACTTCTCCGGCAAGGAATTAATCCAAGGCGAGCCTGACGCCTCCAGCTTCCCCTCCGGCGGCCTGCGTGCTACCTTCGAAGCTCGTGGCTACACCGCTTGGGACCCCACCAGCTATGCTTTTATTAAAGACAATTGCCTGTGCATTCCGACAGCCTTCTGCTCCTACACCGGCGAAGTGCTGGATAAAAAGACCCCGCTGCTGCGTTCCATGAACGCTGTAAGCAAGGCAGCCTGCAAGATTTTGAAGATTTTTGGTGTCAACACCGTGCGTGTTAACAGCACCGTTGGCCCTGAACAAGAATATTTCCTGGTTGATAAAAAGATGTGGGAAAAACGTAAAGACTTGGTATACTGCGGACGCACCCTGTTCGGTGCAAAATCTCCCCGTGGCCAAGAGCTGGAAGACCATTACTTTGGTATCATCAAACAAAGAGTATTGGGCTTCATGAAGGATTTGGACGAAGAGCTGTGGAAGCTGGGCGTGCTTGCTAAAACCGAGCATAACGAAGTAGCTCCTGCTCAACACGAGCTGGCTCCGATTTTCTCCTCCACCAACGTTGCTTCCGACCATAACCAACTGATGATGGAATTCATGAAACGCGTTGCTCTGCGTCATGGTCTGGTTTGCCTACTCCATGAAAAACCCTTTGATGGTGTAAACGGCAGTGGCAAGCATAACAACTGGTCCCTGGCTACTGAAGAAGGCAAAAACCTGCTGGATCCCGGCAAGGAGCCCTATAAGAACCTGCGCTTTTTGACCTTCCTGGCAGCTATTTTGAAGGCTGTTGATGAATACCAAGACCTGCTGCGTGTATCCGTAGCAAGCGCTGGTAACGACCATCGTCTGGGCGCTAACGAAGCTCCTCCAGCTATCGTTTCCGTCTTCCTGGGCACCGAATTGACTGCAGTTTTGGAAGCAATCGCAGCTGATAAGGTTTATAACGGCAACCCGGCTGAATTCATGAAGATCAGCGACGACACCATTCCTGCACTGGTTAAGGATAACACCGATAGGAACAGAACCTCTCCTTTTGCCTTCACCGGCAACAAATTCGAGTTCCGTATGCTGGGCTCCATGTTCTCCATCGCCGGCCCCAACGTTGTGCTGAACACCATCGTTGCTGAAGAGCTGGATGAGTTCGCTGAAAAGCTGGCCGATGCTCCTGATCTGGAAGCTGCAGTATATGATCTGGTTAAAGAAACCTATCTGGCACATAAACGCATCGTATTTAACGGCAATGGCTACACCGATGAATGGGTTGCTGAAGCTGCAAAACGTGGCCTGTTGAACCTGAAATCCACTCCGGAAGCTATTCCTTATCTGGGCAGCGAAAAGAACATTGCTCTCTTTGCTAAGCATCATATCTTCACCGAAGCTGAAGTTAAATCCCGTGTGGAAATCCTGCTGGAGAACTACAGCACCACCATTTCCATCGAGGCTGCTACCGCACTGGATATGTTCCACAAGGATATCCTCCCCGCAGTTGCTGCTTACACCGAGGATTTGACCAAGGCAGTGCTGGATAAAAAGGCTGCCGGCATCAGCGCAGGCTTTGAAGCTGAATTGGCTAGCAAGCTGAGCGATCTGAGCGCTGAAATGTATGCTGCAAGCTTGAAGCTGGATGCAGATTTGAAGGCTGCTGGTGAAATTGAATGCACCAAGAAGCAAGCAACCTTCTACCATGATGCTGTTTTAGCTGATATGGAAGCTCTGCGTAAGGCTGTTGACGCAGCTGAAGCTCTGACCGGTGGCAAGTACTTACCGTATCCTACTTACGGCGAGCTGCTCTTCGGTGTAAACGAGTAAATAAATAAAAATATATAAAATCTCTGTACACAACGAGGTGTATTCTACTAAGAGTGGAATACACCTCACTTCTTTTTCGAGGCCTCTAGAGAAAAATAAGGCCTGAAAATTACGTGCGCAAGCATGTGACGATAAAACACACATCGTTTAAACGGCTAAACGGTGCTTGATTTTGATGAGGGGTGATTAATAATGGATAAATATGTATCCACGGACACTATATGGGTACTGATTGGTGCCTTCCTAGTATTTTCTATGCAGCCTGGCTTCGCTATGGTAGAGACCGGCTTTACCAGAGCTAAAAATGCTGCTAACATCGTAATGAAAAACGTGATGGACATGAGCCTGGGCTCCATCGTCTTCTGGATTTTGGGCTTTGGCCTGATGTTTGGTGAGGATATCGGCGGCTTTATCGGCGCACCTGATTTCTTTGTAAAGGGTGACTACGGCGCTGCTTATCCTTCCTCTTCCTTCTTTATCTTCCAAACCATGTTCTGCGCTACCGCAGCCACCATCGTTTCCGGTGCTATGGCTGAGCGTACCAATTTCTTGGTTTACTGCATTTACAGCGTTCTGATTAGCGCTTTGGTATATCCCATCAGCGGTCACTGGATTTGGGGCGGCGGCTGGCTTGCCGAAATGGGCTTCCATGATTTCGCAGGCTCCACTGCCGTACATATGGTAGGCGGCGTTGCTGCTCTGATTGGCGCTAAAATGATTGGCCCTCGTATCGGTAAATACAACGAGGATGGTTCTGTAAACGCAATTCCCGGTCACAGCATTCCGCTGGGCGCTCTGGGCGTGTTCCTGCTGTGGTTCGGCTGGTTCGGCTTTAACGGTGCTTCCACCGTATGCGCAACCGGTGATGAAGCCCTGATTAGCATGGGCGATATCTTCATTACCACTAACATGGCCGCCGCTGCTGGCTCCACCGCTACCATGATTTACACCTGGGTACGCTATGGCAAGCCCGATGTTTCCATGACCTTGAACGGCGTTCTGGCAGGCCTTGTCGCCATCACCGCTGGCTGCGACGTTGTTAGCCCTGCTGGCGCTTTAATCATCGGTCTGCTGGCTGGCGTTCTGGTTGTTGTAGCTGTTGAATTCTTCGACCAAAAGCTGAAGATTGACGACCCCGTTGGTGCAGTTTCCGTTCACGGTGTATGCGGTGCCTTCGGTACCATCGTAACCGGCCTCTTCGCTACTAAGGACGGCCTGTTCTATGGCGGTGGCTCCAGCTTCCTGATGACTCAAATCATCGGTGTTGTAACTGTAGCCATTTATGTAGCAATTGCTATGACCATCATCTTTGGTGTTCTCGATAAACTCATCGGCCTGCGCGTTAGCGAGGCAGAAGAAATCAAGGGCCTGGATATGGAAGAGCACGGCCTGCTTTCCAGCTATGCTGACTTCATGCCCACTGTGGAAGAAATGCCTTCCGTAACCACTA
This sequence comes from Phascolarctobacterium sp., assembly GCA_051866495.1. Classification (GTDB taxonomy): domain Bacteria; phylum Bacillota; class Negativicutes; order Acidaminococcales; family Acidaminococcaceae; genus Phascolarctobacterium_A. The sequence goes on from JBJDXD010000045.1 coordinate 6,366, forward strand.
CCTATGTAGCTCCCGCTGCTGTAACCACTCCCAGCGTAGCTGCTTCTACTGGAGAGCACAAGCTGAGCAAGATTTGCATCATTACTTCTCAAAACCGCTTTGAAGCTCTCAAGGCTGCTCTGGACAAGCTGGGCATCACCGGCATGACCGTAACCAAGGTTTTGGGCTATGGCATCCAAAAGGGTCAAACCGAAATGTATCGTGGTGCTGAGGTTGCAGCTCACCTGCTGCCCAAGGTTAAGGTGGAATTGATTGTCTCCGCAATCCCTGTAGCTGATGTTGTGAACACCGCTAAGGCAGTGCTCTACACTGGCAAATATGGCGATGGCAAGATCTTCGTTTACAATGTTGAAGATGTTGTGAAGATTCGTACCGGCGAGACTGGCTTCGATGCTCTGCAGGATAAACCTATCGAGGCATAAGCTTGAGTCTTGCAAATGGCTTGGCTATCAATTTAAAACAAATGCAAACTCTCACAGATAGTTTATAAAATAGCTTCTCCCTAATTACTCCCTAATATAGCAGAAGACACTGAAAGCCCTTGCGTTATGCGGGGTTTTCGGTGTCTTTTGCTGTGTCGTGATACCCTTTTGCTACCATTAGTGTAAGAAAAGCATAACAAAAAAGGGCACCGGAAGGTGCCCTTAAAGTATTGCTGTCAATTTGCGCCATAAAAGCGAGCTTCGTATTCCTCGATGGGTATGGGCCTACTAAAGATATAGCCCTGACCCTTGGTGCAGCCGGCATCAAGCAAAAGCTGACGTTGGTCCTCTGTTTCTACGCCCTCGCAAATAATGGAATAGCCCAAGCTTTTTAACATGGCGATGTTTTGCTTCAAAAATAGACGGCCCTTGTCAGAGTTTTCGCAGCTCAAAAGCAGCTGGCGGTCGATTTTAATGGTGTCGATGGGAATATCCACAACCATATTTACCAGTGAATAGCCGGCACCAAAATCGTCCAAGGACGTGTGAATGCCAGCATCGCGCAGCTCGGCAAAAAGCTCGCATACCTTGGTGTAGTTTTGGGCTGCGGCAGTTTCCGTCAATTCAATATCTACAAGGGAGGGGTCAATATTGTAGCGTTCCAAAATAGACAAATAACGCTGCACGGTGTCGTCGTTTTCTGTGTGCCATACAGAAGCATTAACAGAAATGGGCACCTGCTTACGCCCCAAAGCATTATTCTTGGCTAAGAATTTAGCAACGCCCTCAAAAACAAAGAAGTCAAGCTCGGTAATACGCCCATTGTCCTCCAAAGCAGGGATGAATTGGTCAGGATAGATTTGCGTTCCATCATCCATAAACCAGCGTACCAGGGCCTCGGCCCCGATTAAGGAATTATCCTTGAGGGAGAACTTAGGCTGCAAGAAAACCTTAAAATTCTTTTCCGTAAAAGCAGCATTGGCATTGGTAAAGATAATGCGCTCTAATTGCTGCTTAGCAGCTAGCGTTGCATTATAGAGTGCTGCAGTGGTATGGGGCTGGTTGATAAGGGATTTGCGAGCATAATTAGCTGCATCTATAGCTTCAGTAGCAGTGCTGCATTTGCCGGTTACATGGTAGATGCCACTACGCAGGCGAAGCTTTAAAAAGGGATATTGCTTGCTAATATACGCCATAAAATGATGATTTATGTCGTTAACGCGCTGTTCTGCCTCGTTAATGTTTTCGTAGGGTCTAAACAGAATGAATTGGTCCGCAACCACCCTAGCAAAGAGAATATTCTTTTTATCATTGAGGGCTTTAGTTACAAAGTTAGTAAAAATTTGCAAAAGCTTATTACCAAAGGCATAGCCGTGCTTTTGATTAATCAGGTTAAAGCGTTCAAAATCTGTGTAGATGATGGCATGATTGGTGGCATTACCGCTTAAAATAAGCTCCTCCATTTTTTCGCACAGCTGGGAAAAGCTAATAAGGCCGGTAAGCCTATCTACCTTTGTATCAGCCAAAAGATTTTGCTGGGGTGCGTTCATAGCCTTGTTTTGGTTGTAGTGGGCGGTGATTATTTTTGTTAGCTCGCTGAGCTGCTGCTTGCTGTGCTTGGACCAATGGCGGGTTTTGTTGCATACGGTATAGGTCATAATACCCACCATTTGCCCTTGGCAGAGCATGGGAGCAAGCAGAATGCTTTTAGCATTGGTGCGTTTTATTGCTTGAGAAAGAAGCGACATATTGCTGTCAATTTTATCAGGAGTAAGCTCAACAAGACCGGTTTCGTCCCTCATCTGATAGGTGCGACGAAACTCTTCCTTGCTAAAGGTAAATTGGTCCTGAAAGCAAAATACGGAATTATCCTTGGTCCAGCAATAGGCATGGCTGCCAATAAGGTCGTTTAAATCCATATCAATGATACTGATGCGGTCTAAGTGAAAGCGCATACCAATAATTTTAAGGAGCAGGCTAATGCCTTCTTCTACGGAAAGGCTGGTTTCGATAACCTCAAAGGCTGTGGCAATGGGATCGTTTTGGAAATAGCGTGCATCCAGCTTATTACTGTCGTGACCGGCATTATTGCGCAGCTCTTGGTAACGATTTAAATTATCACAGAAGATATAGGTGTCACGACCACTATCCTTAGCTTGGTAAAGCGCCCAATCGGCGTTTTCTAGAAGCTGGTCATAGGTATATGAAGATGTATTCTCCGGGACAAAGCAAATACCCATGCTGCAGGTTAAGCTATCAGTATTATTGAGCATCTCTATGTCGTGGATATATTGCATAATGCGATTAAGATGCTGGATGAGGTCGATTTTGGTAATGTTGGGGAAGAAAAGGATGAACTCATCACCGCCAAAGCGAGAGAGGATGGTGTCCGAGGGCAGTACATCCTTAAAAATATGGGCGGCCTCTTTGAGCACATGGTCACCAAAAAGATGACCATAGGTGTCGTTTATTTGCTTAAAAAAGTCCAAATCTACCAGAACAAGAGCGCAGGTGTCGAAGGGGTTCTTGGCTAGCAATGCTTTGGTAACTAGCTCCATGCCATGGGCATAGTTAAAAAGACCCGTTAGGTTATCTATTTGGGCCTTGCGTTCGAGCTGCTGTTCTTTTTCACTAAAGACGGTGATATCCTTTATGGTGCCGATAATGGCATACTCATCCTGAGCTCCGGGCAAGAGTATACCCTGCAAAATGCAATCAACTTTTTGCTTTGTGTGTTCTTTGTGGCCTTTAGAAAGCAAGGGCTGGGACACGTTACCTTGAAAGAATTTTTTGACTGCTGGTCTATACTCAGGGTCGATAGCGGGATCATAGTCAATGTTTTGCAAAAAATCCTCTTTCTTAGATAGAATGTTTAAGCCATTATCATAAATAGTTAAGGTGTCCGTAGCAGAGCTATACTCAAAGGCTTCTAGATTGCTAGCCTCTAAAATCAAGGATAGCTTTTGTAGCTTGCAAAGGCATTGGGCCGTGGGCGCGTGGCCTCTTAGGCAATGCAAAGTGGTGCTGATTGGAGCATCCATAAATATCACCTTCTGCGCCAGAAATATACTGGCAAAAATTTCGTATCGTAAAAGCTAATTCTATTATAATGTAAGACGACATAAGAAGGCAAATATATTTTGATGATTCAAGGAGCTTGGAATGATTTTGTAATTATAGATACATAAATGATAAGGATGAGTGGATGGATATCACACAAGATAATAAAAAAGATGACTGCGTAAGTGCGAACGCAGTCATCTTTTCTGAGGAGAATATGGTCATTTTTTCATCTTTTTCTTTAGACGCTGTAAAAAGGCTTCGATGTCCAGCTTGCGTCCCTGCAAAATTGCAGTGAGGCGCGCTTGCACAAGGTCATCGGTGCTGCTGCGCATGGCGGCATAAATGGCTTCTTTGACCGTAGTTGAAAGATACTCCGGCCCCCAAGCCTCTAAAACATCGCAGGCACAGCTGCGCAAGAGCTCGTAAATTGAGCACAGGGCAGCACATAAAATGGGTTCACCTTTGCCGGGATGGCTGCGCAGGTAGTGCAGGGGCACGACTAGGGAATGCAAATCGTTAGCATACAGGGGGAGCTGCTCTGTGAGGCGCGCAAGCACTCTGTCTGAGCGAGTGCCGCCCTCGTAGGATAGCAAATAAGGTAAAAGGGTGTATTCCATGGGATGGGTCAGCCAAAAGTCGTACAGCTGTTGCCAAATATCAAGCTCCAGCTCGTAGGCTAAGTCAGCTAGCTGGTAGTTTACTTGGTCACCCTCGAAGAGATGGGAGTTTATAATGGGCTCCCAATTAGTGGAATAAACCATTTTGTCGCAGGCAGCAATGAGCTCGTTCACCTGATTAGGCGTGAGGGAATACAGCGTATTATCCTCCTGCATATTGCGCAGGGAGGTGGCTAGCGTAACCATATCCAGCATGTCTTCTGCTTCCACAGAAAGGTAAAGAGCGTGATGCAGTATATTCTTTAGCATGCTGTACAGGTCGATGTCAGTGAGATTATAGTTCTCACGCACGGCATCAGGCTTATAATGCAAAAGCAGCATCATGTAATTGCCTAAAATGGCGATAGCGCTTTTATAGCAGGGATAGTCGATAACAGGCTGTTGTAAAAATTTATCCAGCTGGGTGGCTTGGATAAGCTTTACGGATAAGGGTGGATATTCCACATCGATGTCGGGCCCGTTTTGTAAAAGCCAACGGCGGTGGTCAGCATCGGGGCATTGGCAATCGATAATAGCGAAAACCTTACCCCAGCCCTTGGTACAGCCTAAAATTTCCCAAACTGCTTTTTGCGAAATATAGTTGGTGACGCGGCAGCTATAGAGAAAGGCGAAGGTGAATTCTTCGCAGTGGGCAATAGTAACAAGGTCGCGCCACAGCTCAGGGTCGTTTTCTTCAATGTGCTGCATGCCGTAAAGGCCAAAGAGTAAAAGGGCAAATTTTAAGGGCTCCCGGTGGCGCGCGTTATAAAGCAGGCGCCGTGCAAGAAAAAACGCATTCTCGCTCATGTCGTCCTGGTCAAAGCTTGCGATAAAGGGGTCGGCGTATTCGGCCATGCTCATATCCTTAAGGTGCTTATAGAGCTTTTGGTGGTTGCTAGGGTTGGGCTCGGCTAGGTAAGCTCGCAAATCCTTGAGGAGGATGCTTGCATCCTCGGTGCTGGAGGGCATGTCGGCGGTGTAGTAAAAGGCGTCGGTTTGGCCGGGCTCGACAATGTTGACATAGTCGTTGCCGTCGGGTAGGGTGCGCTCGGTAAAAACGCCGTCCTCGTCAATATGCTGTTTTATGTAGTCGTAGAGTGATTGTTGCATAGCTATATCCTAATTATAAATATATGATTATACACAGTAATAAGTAATCATCAGGCTCGCAAGTGATTTTCTTGACGCAAATTTCGTGGGGTTCAATTGGCCTCTGCGGGGTACTATTTGTCTCGC
>JBJDXD010000046.1:0-2234 GCA_051866495.1 Phascolarctobacterium sp.
GTCTTGAAAAACTTTGCATATTTAATATGTCTACTTGACATGGGGCTGATCAGTTAGCGGGTAGGAGTACAAATCGTACCAATTGTGCAGTGACAAGATACAAAACAAAAAGCGCCCTGATGCGGGCAAAGAAATAGCGCTCCAGTGCAGCGGAGGATATGATTAAGAGTAATCACATCTTTCACTGCGCTGGGGCGCTTTTGTATGCCACATGGAACCAAAATACTTTTCTCTAAATCAGCACATATACTGAAAAATATAAAAATATTTAATATTTTGCTTTATTTATGCTTGCTTCTATGCTACAATCAATGTGGGGTGCAATTTAATATTGACAGAGAGAGTTGTTTCGGGAGTTTTTTAGGGAAGGTTTTTATTATGGACGCAATGCTCATCAATTTCTCTACATTCACCATTCTAGCCTTCATTACGGATTTGGTCGTGTTGGTCAGAGTCATGACCTCCAGCATCCGTAAGCAGGAAGCTGGCTTTATGGTGCTTATTTTGCTGTCCATGCAGCATGCGCTTATCGATTTCTTCTGGGGATTGACTTATTATGACGCTATCGGCATGGGAGCTTTTGGCCTGCAGCTTTCTACAACCCTATATTTCTTGTCCAATGGAGTGATTGCCTTTGGCTGGTTCCATTTTCTTTTATCCCAGCACAGGCGCAAGCCCCTCAGTAAAAAGCTGACGGCGGTTCTTGCCATTCCTTTGCTAGTAATTACTAGCCTGGTTATTACCAACTGCTTTACCGATGCGCTGTTTTCCGTGGACGCAAAAACCATGGCCTATAGCCGTGGCCCCTGGTATGCCATCGAGCGCATCTGCGTGATTGGCTATTTGCTGGCCATTTTGCTGTGGTCCTTGTTCGAGCTGCTGCGCGCTCAAAGTAAGGAAAACCGCAAGCGGTCGCTGATTTTAACAGCCTTTTCCAGCATTCCTATCATCTTTGATTTGCTGCAGGTTCCCTTTGTGTATCTGCCCTGTAATTCCATTGCCTTCCAAATCGCGATTTTAATAATCTATATGTTCATTTCCGTGGAGCGCAATGAATATGCCCTGCTTAAGGATGCTTTGAATAGGGCTGAAGCGGCCAATAAAGCGAAATCCACCTTTTTATTTAATATGACCCATGAAATCCGCACGCCCATGAATGCGATTTTGGGGTTTTCCCATTTGGCGGCCCTGCATGTGGATGATAAAGCCAGAGTGCTAGATAGCTTGGGCAAGCTGGACAGCGCCGGGGAGCATTTGCTGCGCCTGATTAATAATGTGCTGGATATGGCGCGTATTGAAAGCGGTGCCACCATTTTAGAGGAGCAGCCCTGCAGCCTGAGGCAGCATTTTGAGGATACTCGCAATTTGTTCCAGTTGGAAATGGCCAAAAAGCGCATTGAATTCGTCGTGCAAGCAGATGTTGAGCAGGACACAGTCATGGTGGATGAGCTGCGTTTAGAGCAAATTGAGCTTAATCTTTTGGGCAATGCCTTAAAATATACTCCTGCTGGCGGGCGCATTACCTATACGGCGCGGCAAAAGCGTCTGCACAATGGCCTAGTAGAGATAGCCTTTACGGTGCAGGATAACGGCATCGGCATGTCCGAGTCCTTCCAAAAGGAGCTCTTTACCATGTTTTCCCGTGACCGCAGCAGTGTTATCCAAGAGACAGAGGGTACCGGCCTAGGCCTTGCTATTACCAAAACTCTCGTAGAAAAAATGGGAGGCAGCATTAGCTGCGTCAGCAAGCTAGGGGAGGGCACAGCCTTTACCTTTACCCTGCAGCTGAAGGCAGTGAACAGCAAGCAATTGTCCAAGGTAGAGCAGGTAGAGCCTGCGCCGAGCCATAAAGCCTTGCAGGGAATGCGCATTTTGCTGGCCGAGGATAACGAGCTGAATCAGGAGATTGCCGTGCATATTTTAAATAGCCACGGTATCCAGGTAGATGTGGTGCCTGATGGACAGGCTGCGGTGGAGAAAATCGATGCTACAGCGGTGGGCTATTGCGATGTCATCCTGATGGATATTATGATGCCCGTGCTGAATGGCTACGAGGCCACGAGGCTCATCCGCCAGCTGCCCGATCAGAAGAAGGCCCGCATTCCCATCATTGCCATGACGGCTAATGCCTTTGAGGAGGATAAGAAGAAGGCCTTTGCGGCCGGCATGAACGGCTTTATTAGCAAGCCCTTTAAGGTAGAAAAGTTGCTGGAGGCGCTGGCTAAGGTACGAAG
>JBJDXD010000047.1:0-2201 GCA_051866495.1 Phascolarctobacterium sp.
AAGAGTAGTAAATTTATTGACCTCATTGGACAGCTGCGTTTCCAAAGACGTTGGGCTCAGTCGCCCCGTGTACCGGAAACCTCCGTTATGGGGCATGTACTTTTGGTAGCAATTATGGGCTATTTTTGTGCAGTAAAATTGGGCGCCTGTGATGAGCGTATAGTCGGTGATTTCCTGTGCGGTTTGTTCCACGATTTGCCAGAGGTTTTAACGCGCGATATCGTGAGCCCTGTAAAGCGCAGTGTGCCTGGCTTGGATGATTTAATCAAGCGCATTGAGGAACGCTTAGTAGCCGAAAAAATCCTGCCACTGCTACCCTATAGCTGGCACGAGGATATTCTTTATTACACGCAGAATGAATTTACTAATAGGGCCAAGGTTAATGGCAAAATTTTAGAAACAAGCATAGAGGAGCTCAATGAAAAATATAATAGCTCTGGCTATCACGCCATAGATGGCACGGTTTTGAAGGCCTGCGATAATTTGGCAGCTTTTGTAGAGGTGTGGCTAAGCAGACGTTATGGCATCACTTCTCCCCATATGGAGGAGGGCGAAAGGGCTATCCGAGAGATGTATAAGAATAAAGTAATAGGTGGTATTGATTTCGGCAGAGTTTATGACGAGTTTCCATTAAATTCCTAAAAATCATTGCCAAAAGGCAGCTCATTTGGGGCTGCCTTTTATTATGCTAGTCTAAAGGGGATAAATATCGATATAGAGTATACTATAAATGCGAAAAATTTGTGAAATTAGCTGAAAATTATTTACAAGTATTCTGTATACACGCTATAATATTAACAGAACAAGGGAGAAAACACCTTGTAAAGGAGGCGTGAATATGAATATTTTTGAAATGGCCCAAATTCCTCTGAATAAAGCGATTGAAGCAATGCAGCTTGATGCTGGTGCTGCCCAAATTATTGCAACACCCGAACGTACATTAGAGGTAGCCATTCCCATAAAGATGGATGATGGCACTACCAAGGTTTTCACTGGTTACCGTAGCCAGCACAGCACTATCCTTGGTCCTGCTAAGGGCGGTGTGCGCTATCATCAAAATGTAAATATGGACGAGGTAAAGACGCTGGCCTTTTGGATGACCTGCAAATGCGCTGTGGCAGGCTTGCCTTACGGCGGCGGTAAGGGCGGCATTATTGTTGACCCATCCAAGTTATCCAAGCGCGAATTAGAGGCCTTAACCCGTGGCTTTATTGATAAAATTGCGCCCATTATTGGTGAAAAGCGCGATATTCCGGCTCCGGATATGAATACCAATGCTCAGATTATGGGTTGGATGATGGATGAGTTTAGCAAGCTTACCGGCCAATATGAACCAGGCTTTATCACTGGTAAGGCTATTGCGGTGGGCGGCTCCTTAGGGCGCACTGCTGCAACAGGTCGGGGCGTAGTTGTAGCAGCCTTGGAGGCTTTGAAGCTCAAGGGTATCGCTCCCACTGATGCAACTGCGGCTGTGCAGGGCTTTGGCAATGTGGGCAGCTGGACGGCAAAGCTGTTCTGCGATGCAGGAGTAAAGGTTGTTGCTTTGAGTGACGTTTTTGGTGCAATTTATAATCCTGATGGCTTTGATTGCTACGATGTGGATAAATATGTAAAAGAAACGGGCAGTGTTGTTGGCTATCCGGGCAGCAAGGCGATTACGAATGCGGAGCTTTTGGCAATGAAGGTAACTGTTTTGGCTCCCTGCGCTATGGAGTTGCAGATTACGGCTGAAAATGCAGACGCTGTGCAGGCTACGATTATTGCCGAGGGTGCTAACGGTCCGACAACACCGGATGCGGACGCAATTCTTGATGCTAAGGGAGTATTTGTAGTGCCGGATATTTTGGCCAATGGCGGTGGCGTAACTGTTAGCTATTTTGAATGGGTACAGAATCTCTATCGTTATTTCTGGAGTGAAGAAGAGGTTATCGAGAAGCAAACAGCGATGATGATTAAGGCCTTCAAGGAAGTGCATGCGAAGGCAGAGCAATATGGCGTCGATATGCGTGTTGCGGCGTATATCGTAGCACTTTCCAGTCTTGTTGAGGCTATGAAAATTCGTGGCATGTTCTAGATTTATATAAGTGTTTTGTAAAGGAGGTAGCATAAGCTGCCTCCTTTTAAATTGTAGTTTGACGATTAGTTATGGCGTTATCGCTCAAAGGTATACCTGTGAAGTGCTCCGGTCTGCGAATGCTTGA
>JBJDXD010000048.1:0-11398 GCA_051866495.1 Phascolarctobacterium sp.
GTACGATGTTACGGGTCAGACCATTGGAGAAGGGGCAGATTTCCAAGCAAGCTTGAACCTTGCAGCCCTCCAGGCTCATACGACGAGCCATGATCAGGCCGATATCGCCACTGCCCAGAATAACGATTTTGTGACCGGGCAGATAGCCTTCCATATTAACCATACGCTGAGCAGCACCAGCGGTGAAGACACCTGCAGGACGCTCGCCGGGAATACGGATAGCACCACGGGTACGCTCACGGCAGCCCATGGTCAGGATAACGGTTTTACCCTCTAATTTCATGAGACCCTTTTCAGGGTTTACAGCGATAACAGTTTTATTGCTTTGGACATCCAAAACCATGGTATCAACTAGGGTTTCGATTTCCGGTTTATCCTTAACCAGCTCAATGCATTTATGAGCATAGCCAGGACCGGTCAGCTCTTCCTTGAAGTGGTGCAGACCAAAGCCGTTATGGATACATTGTTGCAGAATACCGCCTAATTCGCGGTCACGCTCAATAACGATAATCTTTTTAGCGCCGTTTTCCCATGCGCTATAAGCAGCAGAAAGACCAGCAGGGCCGCCGCCGACAATAATTACATCATATAACTGGCTCATACTTATTCCTCCCCGCCGTCTACTGAATATTTTTCATAGAACATATTGGAATCAGCACGCTCCTTGAGCACCTCAGGAATGGAGATGTTCAGCTCGCGAGCAAGAATTTGGGTAACACGGGGACCGCAGAAGCCGCCTTGGCAGCGACCCATGCCTGCGCGAGTACGACGCTTTACGCCATCCACGGTGCGAGCGCCAACGGGGGATTTAATTGCTTCCACAATTTCACCCTCGGTAACGGTTTCGCAACGACAGATTACACGACCATACAGCTTATCCTCAGCAATCTTAGCAGCTTGCTCAGAGGGAGTCATGCGTACAAAGGATTTCTTCTTGGGCAGAGCAGCCTTAAAGTCAGCCTTAGCCGCAGCACCGCTTACGCGAGCAATTTCCTTAGCAATGAGCTCGCCAACTGCGGGAGCAGCGGTGAGGCCGGGGGATTGCATACCAGCAGCATTGTAAAGGTTTTCCACCTTATCGCTGGGACCAAGAATGAAGTCACCAGTGCTGGAAACAGCACGCAGACCAGCAAATTCAGTAATAGCAGCGCCCATGGGCAGGTTCGGAATCAGCTTACGAGCAGAAGCCATGATTTCGTTCATGCCAGCAGTGGTAACTGCCAAATCTTCCTTGGACTCTTGCTCATTAGCATTGGGACCAATGAAGGTGTTGCCATGGGTGGTGGTGCACACCAAAATACCCTTGGATTTCTTGGTGGGGCAGGGGAATACCACGCCGTATACCAAGCTATTGCAAGCAGTTTTATCAAAGAGAATATATTCGCCTTTACGCGGGGTGATGGTAAAGGTATCGTCGCCGGCCAGTTTAGCGATTTCATCAGCATAAATGCCAGCAGCATTAACAACATATTTAGCGGCAATAACGCCCTTGGAGGTTTCAACACCGGTGATTTTGCCATCCTCCTTCACGAAGCCCAAAACCTTGCAATCACGGATAACCTCAGCACCATTTTGTACAGCACATTGAGCAAAGGCAATAGCAGCGCCAAAGGGCCAGCATACGCCTGCACTAGGAGCCCACAGAGCACCCTTAACATTGGTCAGATTAGGCTCTTGCTCTACAACCTCTTCATGGCTCAAAATTTGCAAGCCTTCGACGCCGTTCTTACGGCCACGAGCCATCAGCTCCTGCAAAGTTTGCATTTCTTCATCAGTGGTTGCAGCAACCAGGGAGCCGGTCCATTTAATATCCAGATCCAGCTCATGCTCCAATTCATGATACAGCTTATTACCACGCACGTTAGTAATAGCCTTAAGGCTGCCGGTGGGAGCATCGAAGCCTGCATGAAGAATAGCACTGTTAGCCTTAGTAGTGCCCAAAGCAACGTCCGGCTCTTTTTCAACCAGCACGCATTTCAGGTCATACTTAGAAAGCTCACGCAAAATAGCAGTACCCACAATGCCGCCACCAATAACGACTACATCAGCGGATTTTACAAATTCCATTCTGTCACTTCCTTGCCGAATTTTCTTGAAAATTACATCTCAATTTTATCACAAAATAGACAAAAAAAGAACTGCCCAAAGGCAGTTCTGAGCACATTTTTTCAAGTTTTTAGCAAATTTTGTCCCTTGTGGGACAAAAGCGTTACCGTTTATAGAGAAAATAACGCAAGGGTATCTTTTTTTCTAACCATTCAATACAAATATCTGCAGCGGGGGAGAGTAAAATCCAGCTCAAAATAATCAACGCAAAGGAGAGGGACCCCACATAAATATCTGAAAACCAGTGTGCACCACTCATAATCCTTGGGAAGGAAAAGACCACAAAAACTGCAAGCGCCTTAAAAAACGCAGCCCTACCTATATACTTCCACATATAAGCAACGAAAATCAGCAGCATCATGCCATGGTCACCAGGAAAACTGGAGCCAGAACTATCCTTGGCCGGCCAACCACTAAGCTCGCTGACAAAATTAACATTATGATACAGCTGGTCAAGAAGAATGCTGGCACTATCCCTATCTATATCAAGCATTCTATCAAACTGCTTCATAACGATAGCACTAAGGAGCATAGCTATTCCCACACAAAAAAGCCAACGCTTTCCTTCCACATTAGCTTTATGATAATAGCTATAAAATATACCCAGCATTGCTGCAAAGGCCACTAGGTCAAATGCTCTTAGATTCACAAAGGCTACAAAATACATAAACGTCTTGCTAAGAGTAAGCTGCTCATTAAAGGTATAAAAAATGGCCTTATCAATCTCAAACCATAATCCCTGGTATTGAGTTATAAACCAGCTACCAAATAACAATACACCTAAAATATTACAGATAATAATCCATTTTAAATTTCCTTGCTTCACAATAACCTCCACAGGATTCACTAAAATTTCCATACACTTTCGCTCCATTCTATGATAACATATTATTAGAAAATGGTGAAGGAGAATTAAGGTAAAATTCACTTTTATTCAAGTATAAGTTGGATTGTAAGAAAGGATGGTGTAAATGCGTAAGCTATTTTTGCTATTATTATGTCTATGCTGCCTCACTTTACCGGCCATGGCTAAGGAAGCAAAGCAAACCAAGGATGCTGAAGCACCTAAGGCTATTGCCACTATTACTGTAGAAGAAATGGAGCAGCAGCTTCAATCGGGCTCTACCAGCGAGGATTTGCTATATATTAAGCTCAAGGATGAGCAGGTGGAGGTTTATCAAGATCTTGCCAAGGATCGTTCCCTGCGCAAGCAGCTCATCATTAGATTACCCAATACGGAAATGCTACGTTTATACACTACAAATAAAGCAACCTATCAGCAAATGAGTAGAATGCTTTTAGACTACGAAGAGGACAATTATAATTTTGATGGTTATAAAATCATCACCGATGTGGACCAACCACGAACCCTAGAAAATGGAACCAAGGTCTATCGTTTTTGGTTTATGAAAATTAAACGGGAAAAGGCCAGCCGTCGTGGCGTGGATTTTCCTATAGGCATTGGGATCGGTATTGGTGGGGGACATCATCACCACGGACCTTGGATTGGTGTGGGCTGGTAAATAATAAACAAGTACAGAAAAAGCGTTCTTCCTAAAATTTGGGAAGAACGCTTTTATATAGCTTATGTAATTTTACCAAGCTTCCAGAAAACTCTATCCTTTAGTAGGCAAAGCTTCTACTGCTGCCTTGAGCTGCTCCAAGCCCTGCAATAATGTTGCTCTCGGACAAGCCACATTAATACGCTCGAAGGCTGCACCCTCCTGTCCGAAAATACCACCTCCATCAAGCCACAGCTTTGCTGTATGCAAAAGCCATTGCTCCCTGTCCGCCGCAGTCATACCTAGAGCACTACAATCAAGCCAGATTAGGTAAGTACCTTCGATTGGCATCAGCTTAATTTGAGGTAGCTTTTCCTTAAGATAAGCATCTACGATCGCCCACTCTTTGCAATTTCTCTCGCGTCCACACCCTACCTACAGGATTATGAGGGAAGCATAAAAACATCAGCTTTACCTCAGGACGAGCTAGCTTAGCCTCTAAATCCGCAAAGTCAATTTCGTAATGTCCATTCTTGAGCACTAAGGGTGAATTAACTAATTCCCTTTGATTATCCAAAATTACTTCGGAAAAAGGATAGTAAACCGGCTGCTGAATAAGCACTGCTTCACCCGGCTTTGTAAAGGCCTTCACAGCCATGGCTAAAGCAAAAACAACACCGGGAGTTTTAATAAGCCACGAGCGCTGCACATCCCACTAAAAATGCTTTCCATATCACGCGTGGAGTGCTTTAAAATATCCATCTGTAGCTTCACTATAACCAAAAATACCATGCTCACAGCGCTTAATTAAAGTCTCTTTTATTTCCCGGGCAATAGGAAAATCCATATCCGCAACCCAAATTGGATGAGCAAAGGTAGAAGAAATATAAATCGCCGGGGTAATAGCACCAGTGGCATCGTTAGGGCCAATGGCATGAACACATTTAGTTGCAAATTCCATCATCAGCACACTCCTTATTTCCTAGTAAAACAATAGATATAATAGATTTTAGAGTAATTCTACATTATTTCTAGGATTTGTCAACATTTTGGCGCAAAAAAATTTTTCTTAAGCTCTGTAACTCCATTATTGTTAACTTACTTACAGAATGATGCTTGCAATGCTGCTAAGCAAAGCCTTATTTATGGATAATTTTGCTTGCATTTTAGTTAACCTAATGCTATAATACGAGTTAACGAAAGTAAGAACGGAGCTTTTTACTTTCGCTTTTTTAGGAAGATTAAACATACTTATTTAATAGGTATATAAGAAAGAGGGATTAGTATGGATGTTAAGAAATTAGCTGAGGAAATTATCGCTGGCAAACGCTTAACTCGTCAGGACGATTTAAGCTTCTTTTTAACCTGTGATTTAAAGGAATTACAGGAGGGAGCGGACTTAATTCGCAAGCATTTCTGTGGCGATAAGGTGGATTTATGCACCATTATTAATGGTAAGAGCGGTCGCTGCGGTGAAAACTGCAAATATTGTGCTCAATCAGCTCACAATAAAACCGGCATTGAAGAATATCCTTTCCTGTGCAAGGATAAGATTGTGAACGAAGCACTAGCAAATGAAAGCGAGGGCGTGGACCGCTTTGCCATCGTTACCGCAGGCAGAGGCCTAGTGGGTGAAGATTTTGAAAAAGCCATTGATGCTTATAAAACTATGAAGCAAAAATGTAAGCTCTCCCTGTGTGCCTCCCATGGCTTTTTAACTGCAGAGCAATTTCATCGTCTTCATGAAGCTGGCGTAGAAAGCTACCATGAAAACATTGAAACCTCCCGTCGCTTCTTCCCGCATATTTGCACCACCCATACCTATGACGAAAAAATTGAGTCCATTAAGCTGGCTCAAAAAGAGGGCTTCTGCGTTTGCAGTGGTGGCATTATCGGCATGGGCGAAACCTGGGAGGATAGATTAGACATGGCTATAAGCCTTGCCGAATTAGGGATCGAATCCATTCCCATCAATGCTTTGATGCCCATTAAGGGTACTCCCTTAGAAAATATGCCCACCTTAAAGGAAGAGGACATTCTAAGAACTATAGCCTTCTTCCGCTACATCAATCCCTTAGCTAACATTCGCTTGGCTGCAGGCCGTCGTTTGATGAAAAATGATGGCGAGGAAGCCTTCAAGGGCGGTGCTAGTGCTACTATTACCGGCAACATGCTCACCACCTCCGGCTCCACCATTGCCAGCGACAAGGCCTTGCTCACCAGCCTTGGCAGGGACATTATTCCCGAATATCTGCGTTAATCCAAAAGAATAAAGGCGTTCTTCCGTACTTTGGGAAGAACGCCTTTTTTATTACTATTTCTTTACTGCAGAAGCTAAAAAGCCAAATAATTATTCCTCGTGATGAATTGCTGCTAAAGATACTACCCTGTCATTTTCATTCAAGGTCATCAGCTTTACACCCTGAGCAACGCGGCCATATTGAGAGATACTATCCACATCAATGCGAATAATAATGCCACCGGAGGTAATCATCATAATTTCCTGAGCGGGATTAATAACCTTCATGCCCACAACGAGACCGGTTCTTTCGGTAATTTTGATATTAATGATACCCTTACCACCGCGGGTTTGCTTGCGATATTCACTAACCGCTGTGCGCTTGCCCATGCCAAATTCGGTTGCCGTAAGCACCTCATAATTTTCATTGGGCACACTATCCATGGCCACAACCTCATCGCCATAATTGAGAGAAATGCCCCTTACACCATGAGCAGTACGTCCCATGGAACGCACATCCTGCTCATCAAAGCGAATAGCAATACCATTTCTAGTAGCCAGGATAATCTCGCTATTACCATCGGTCAGCTCAACGCCAATCAAATCCTCATTTTCGTCCAGATTAATGGCTACTAAGCCAGCCTTACGAGCACTTTCCAAATCCTTCAGATTAGTTTTCTTAACAGTACCCTTATTGGTGGCCATGAACATATATTGTTCATCCACAAATTCCTTAACAGGGATAACAGCGGTAATCTTTTCGCCTTGCTCTAAGGGCAGCAAATTGATAATGGCTGTACCCTTAGCAGTGCGGCCTGCTTCCGGAATTTCGTAGCCCTTTTGGCGATATACGCGACCCTTATTAGTGAAGAACAAAATATTATGGTGAGTGGTGGAGAGGAAGAGATGCTCAGCGCAGTCCTCCTTCTTGCCGCTGCCACCTGTTTTGCCTACGCCACCGCGCTTCTGGTTGCGGAAGGTATCCAGAGTTTGGCGCTTAATATAGCCCTGATGGCTAATGGTAACCACAATATCCTCTTCAGCAATCAGGTCCTCCACATCCATTTCAGAGGTATCATGAGAAATTTCGGTACGACGCTCGTCCCCAAATTTCTTCTTCATTTCTAATAAATCCTCTTTAATGATGTTCATAACCTTATGCTCGTCAGCCAAAACGCTTTCTAACCAATCAATGGTTTCCAAAACATCAATATATTCGTCATCAATCTTTTTGCGCTCCAAGCCGGTCAAGCGTTGCAGACGCATATCCAAAATAGCCTGTGCCTGGCGTTGACTTAAATTAAAGCGCTCCATTAAGCTGGTACGAGCAATATCAGCAGTAGCGCTATTACGAATGGTGCTAATAACTGCGTCCAGATTATCCAGTGCAATCTTTAAGCCTTCCAAAATGTGGGCTCTATCCTTAGCCTTGCCCAATTCGTAGCGGGAACGACGGGTAATTACATCTTTTTGATGAGCCAGATAATATTCCAAAATCTGCTTCAGATTAAGGATGCGAGGTCTACCATCCACCAAAGCCAGCATAATAATGCCAAAGGAGCTTTGCAAAGCAGTGTGCTTATAAAGCTGATTCAATACTACATCAGGCACTGCGTCGCTCTTGAGCTCAATAACAATACGAATACCATGCTTAAGGTTAGAGTAGTCGTCGATATGGGTAATGCCTTCAATGGCACCATCCTTTACCAGCTGAGCAATATCCTTAATCAAATTAGCTTTATTAACCTGATAGGGAATTTCAGAAATAATGATATTATGCTTGCCCTTATTAGCAGGCTCAATGGTGGCCTTGGCACGAATTTTAATTACACCACGACCGGTGGTATAGGCATTGTTAATGCCCTCTTTGCCCAAAATGCAGGCACCGGTGGGAAAGTCAGGACCCTTAATGGCAGTCATCAGCTGAGGAATTTCTACCTCAGGATTATCAATGAGCATTACCAAGCCATTCACAACCTCACAAAGATTGTGGGGAGGAATATTAGTAGCCATACCAACTGCGATACCAGCACTACCATTGATAAGGAGGGCAGGTACTTTGGAGGGTAGCACGGAGGGCTCCTTCAAGGATTCGTCATAGTTAGGTACAAAATCTACCGTATCCTTTTCAATATCCTCCAGCATAGCTTCAGCAATCTTGGCCATACGCACTTCCGTATAACGCATTGCTGCCGGGCTATCGCCATCGATGGAGCCAAAGTTACCATGACCATCCACCATCAAATAACGGGTAGAAAAGTCCTGTGCTAAACGAACAATAGCATCGTAAACAGAGCTATCACCATGGGGATGATATTTACCTAATACTTCACCGACGATACGTGCGGATTTTTTATAGGGCTTGGAGGGAGTCATGCCCGCTTCCTGCATAGCATACAGAATGCGGCGATGAACAGGCTTCAAGCCGTCCCGTACATCTGGCAAAGCACGTTGGATAATAACGCTCATGGCATAATCAATATAGGATTTTTGCATTTCCTCTTCGATATACACTGGTAAAACCTTACCAGTAGTGGGCTCTAAATTATCCATTCAATCACCTTTCTTTCCAACAATAAACTATTATGTAAAACATTCTAAGGGTAATCATTGGTCCTAAGTAAACCAACCTCCCTTAGAATTTTTATTTCAAGAGTATTTCATAAACCTGCTTACCGATAAGCAGGGTAGTAACTAATAAATATAATGGACGCACATAGGAGGCACCCTTTTTAATAGCCAAACGTGAACCACAAATGGCACCGGCAATCATGGAGCAGGCCATAATTATACCATAGGACCAAACAATGGTGCCGCTCATAGCAAAGGATACCAAAGCGCCCACGCCGCTAGCAAAGTTTAAAGCCTTGGCATTCCCTGCCGCAGTAACAAAATCATAGCCCAGGTATAAAAAGCCAAAGATTAAGAAGGAACCCGTGCCAGGTCCGAAAAATCCATCATAAAAGCCAATGGTAAAGGCCATTATAAAAGCCCCCACCAAAGCCTTAGTGCCCAGCTGCTGTACAGTGCCCGTATCGCCCCAATCCTTGCGGCGATAAGTATAAATAGCCACAGCCACCAATAGCACAACAATGATATTTTTCATCAGCTTTTCCGGCAATAAATAAACAACATAAGCACCCAATGCTGAACCGATAAAGGATAAGGGCATTAAGCCTAAGGCAGCCTTTTTAATTTTACCGGCACGCCAAAAGGAAATGACGCTAGTTAAAGCGCCGGTAGATGCTGCCACCTTATTCGTTCCTAAGGCATAGGGTACGGGTAGACCCAAGCTTAGTAAAGCCGGAGTGGATATCAAGCCACCGCCACCAACAGTAGAATCAATAAAGGCAGAAATAAAGCCTGCCACAATAATAAATGCTATTGTCAAGGGGTCCAAGGACCCAACAAAATTTTCCACTAATATCCCCTCAGAATTATCTTGTATTAGATGCTGTTACAATATAGCATCCTTTATTCATCTTTATTCCACCTGCCAATGGATATAGAGACCAATTTGACCACTATGACAGCTAAAGCTAATCCTATTTCCAATCAGCTCATTACTAATGGCGTAGGGCCTGTGCTGCGTAAGCTCTGCTTCATTCAAAGGCCAGCGCACTCCTGCAATACTTACACTGCTATGAGCACTTAGGGGCAATAAAGAAATAGCCTGTACCTTTTTTAGCTCATTAAAGCTGATTTCTATACCTTCAGGAGCTGAGAGCAGCACCATCATTTCCTCATGGTCTGCTAATACTACCTGACATTGGCGTTGCTCTTTAAAAGCGAGCAAGGAAAAAACATTACTAAAGAGATGGTCAAAGCGTCCACCCCAAATTCCAGTAGCTACTAGATTTCCCAGCGGCAGCTGTTTTAACAAAAGCTGTAAATCTGTGTCATCCTTAGCAGGCGGATGAACATCTAGCCTTGCTCCCAAGCTCTGTGCCTGCTCATAGACTAGCTCACTGGTGCTATCGCAGTCACCAACTACTAGAGCAGGGGAAAGGCCACCAGCTAAAGCATAGCTAGCACCCTTATCGGCGCAATAAACAGCTTCGTAACAACTAAGCTCCTGCAACCATTGGGAGCTGGGAGCGCGACCTCCTGCCACCAATAGATTGGTTGGAACTACCTCAGCTTGTTTCACGTGAAACAAGGAGTCCTTTGCAGTACACCTTGCATGGTCAGCTTTTACGTGAAGCCTTTTCACTTCTGCTGCCTTACAGGCTTGCACATCTTCTTCACGTTTCACGTGAAACAAGAGCTGTGCCTCCGGCAGCATCAAAGTAAAATCTGTGCTCATTTTTTAACTAGGGGCACAGGCTTAATCACAATCTGATCATTCTCACGAGAAACCTTCCAGGTGCAGCTGCCTTGATTCTTTTGCAGGCATTCCATGCTGATTTCTAACAGAAAACGATTCAAACGCTCCTGTGCTTCCTCTGGTAAAAGCAGCTCCTTCTTCGCAGGAGCTTTACTCTTAACCTTACTCTTTACAACCTTTTCTTCGGCATACATGCCATTTTCAAAGGTAATGTTTTCATTAAAGCCCTTAAGCATATCTGCATCAGAAAGGCCTTTTCTAATTTTAACCATATCTATCCCTCACAAAAATCTACGCTCGTAAGCCATGGAATTACAAATCCAGATTACGAACCTTCTTAGCATTCTCCTCGATAAACTGGCGACGAGGCTCAACCTTATCACCCATTAAGATGGAGAAAATAGTATCAGCCTCAGCTGCATCCTCTAGCTGAACCTGCAATATAGTGCGTGCTGCCGGGTCCATAGTAGTTTCCCACAGCTGGCCGGGGTTCATTTCACCAAGGCCTTTGTAGCGTTGGATATAAGGATTGCTATCGCGACCAATCCTATCCAAAATCTGCTGCAGCTCATCATCGCTATAAGCATAATAATGCTCCTTTTGACTCTTACGAATCAAATAAAGGGGAGGCTGAGCGATAAATACATGGCCCTCGCGAATCAAAGGCTGCATATAGCGATAGAAGAAGGTGAGGAGCAACGTGCGAATATGCGCGCCGTCCACGTCCGCATCGGTCATGATAATGATTTTGCCATAACGCGCCTTATCCAAATTAAAATCATCGCCGATACCACAGCCAAAGGCTGTAATCATATTACGAATTTCTTCACTGCTTAAAATTTTATCCAGACGTGCTTTTTCCACGTTGAGGATTTTACCACGCAGTGGGAGGATAGCTTGGAAGTCGGAATTACGACCCTGCTTCGCACTGCCACCTGCGGAATCACCTTCGACTAAGTAAATCTCGGTGTCCTCCACATTGCGGCTCTTGCAGTCAGCCAGCTTACCTGGCAAGCCACCTAAATCCATAGCATTCTTTCTACGGGTCAATTCACGAGCCTTGCGAGCCGCAAGGCGAGCGCGGGCTGCCACAATACCTTTTTCCACAATCTTTTTAGCAACGGCAGGATTTTCCTCCATAAACTCTGCCAAAGTATCGCCAACTAAATTATCAACTATGGGCATAACCTCGCTATTACCAAGCTTAATCTTAGTCTGGCTTTC
>JBJDXD010000049.1:0-11358 GCA_051866495.1 Phascolarctobacterium sp.
CGTTATCCCCAAGGGGACAGCTCCCTGCACAATTTCTGCTGCGTGCGCGGCACTTGCATAAATTGGCGACTCGCTTGAGAAATTCCTTGCGAACGGAACAATACTATTGTTACACGCCATAAACTTTAATCACTTAACCAGTTTGCAATAACTGCCCCAGCCTCTTCACTATACTCCGTAAAGGAATGGTCTCCCCCATCCCAAAGCCGCAGCGCCCCACGCTCTCCTAACAATGCCTTATTGCGCAGCGCCTGCTCCACCAAAACAGTATCATCACCCTTGCAATGCAAAAGCAAGACAGGGCAGCCCTGCCACTCACGCAAAATCCCGGCTAAATCATAATTATCAAAATCCGTCAAAAAATCCGGTGTCAAAACGCAATGCCCACGCTCATCATCAAACTCCAGCGCTTCTCCTGCGTCCAAACGCTCATAATACTCGTCCGTCATCACGTGGCGAAAGGTTTCCCGCAAATTATTAGGCGTAGCCCACAAAATCAAACGCTTCAGCTCCGGCTCTTGGCTAGCAGTCACAATGGAGGCCGCTCCGCCCAAGCTGCGACCTAAAAGATAAACCTCGCAGCCAGGCTGACGCTCCCGCACTGCCGCTATCACAGCTCTAAGCTCCGCCACCTGCAGGGACAAAATTCGCGTACCCGTAAAATTAAAACGCACCACACTGCAATGAGCTGCGCATTGCTGGGCAATGCCTGCCGCCCTGCCGCCGCTCTCGCGGCTGCCACGAAAGCCATGAGCCATCACCAGCACCGCATTGCGCTCACTGCGATTGGGCTCAACTAAACACTCTATGGGTCCCAAGGGACCTTCAAAAACAAAATTCTGCATCAAGTCACACCTCGCTATAATAACATTATAACACAAAAAACCGCTCCAATCCTAAAATTGAAGCGGTTTATTTTTATTCAACTGTTACGCTCTTCGCCAAGTTACGCGGCTTGTCCACATCGCAGCCACGAGTTAAAGCTGCGTAGTAAGCCAAAAGCTGCAAGGGCAGCACTGCCAGCAGCGGCGCCAAATACTTGTCGGTCTTAGGAATATAAATGACATGGTCAGCATACTTCGCCAAGGAAGTATCCCCCTCAAAGCCGATGGCAATAACCACTGCCTCGCGAGCCTTAACCTCCTGCAAATTGCTGATGGTCTTGTCATACACATCCATCTGGGTTGCCAGAACAATTACAGGCACACCGGACACAATCAAGGCCAGGGTACCATGCTTCAGCTCGCCTGCTGCATAGGCCTCAGCATGAATATAGGAAATCTCCTTCAGCTTCAGGGCGCCCTCCAGAGCTACAGCATAATCCAAGCTGCGGCCTAAGAAGAAAGCATTTTCACTGGAGCCATACTCGCGAGCGAAAACCTTAATCTGGTCCACATTCTCCAGCATCTGGTGAATTTGCTCCGGAATGGAGGTCAGGCCTGCTGCCAAAGCCTCAGCCTTCTCCTCAGTCAAGGTACCGCGCAGACGACCCACATAAATAGCCAGCATCAGCATAGCCAAAAGCTGCGTAGTATAGGCCTTGGTGGAAGCAACAGCAATTTCAGGGCCCGCATAGGTGTAAACAACCTGGTCCGCATCACGGGCAATGGAGCTGCCCACCACATTGGTCACAGCCAAGGTGCGAGAGCCAAGACGCTTAGCTTCGCGCAAAGCAGCCAAGGTATCAGAGGTTTCACCACTTTGGCTAATGACAATGGTCAGGCTGTTGCCATCAACCAAGGGATCGCGATAACGGAATTCGCTGGCAATATCCACCTCAACGGGCACGCGAGCCAGCTGCTCTAAATAATACTTGCCCACGATACCTGCATGATAAGCAGTGCCGCAAGCCACGATGAAAATCTTGTTGATATCCCCCATTTCCTCCGGCGTCCAGTTCAGCTCGGGGAAGGTAATGGTCTTGGCTTCGGCGTTCAGACGACCGGTCATGGTATCGCGCATAGCCTTGGGCTGCTCATAAATTTCCTTCAGCATGAAATGCTCAAAGCCGCCCTTTTCTGCAGCCTCGGCGTTCCAGTTAACCTCGAAGACCTTCTTGCTAATGGGAGTGCCATTAATATCCTGTACCCACACGCCGTCAGCAGTAACAGTAGCGATTTCGCCATCACTCATAATAAAGGTGCGGCGGGTGTGATTGATAATGGCCGGAATATCGGAAGCGATAAAGTTTTCGCCCTCACCCAAGCCAATAACTAGCGGGTTATCCTTCTTAGTGCAAATAATCTTATCGGGCTCATATTGGCACATAAACACCAAGCTGTAAGAGCCCTTGATGAGCTTCAAAACCTTCTTAACGGTCTCTTCAAAATCACCATCATATTGATCCTCCAACAGATGAGCTACAACCTCACTATCGGTTTCGGACAGGAACACATGACCCTTGGTGATTAATTCTTCCTTCAAGGAAAGGTAGTTTTCGATAATACCATTGTGTACTACCACAAATTTGCCGCTGCCATCCATATGGGGATGAGCATTGCGGTCGGAGGGACGGCCATGGGTTGCCCAACGGGTATGACCAATACCCATGGTGCCCACGGGCATTTTGCCCACCAGCTTCTCACGCAGCGCATCCAAACGACCCACGCATTTGTCCACACGGATAGCGCCATTCTCCATCACAGCAATGCCGGCAGAGTCATAACCACGGTACTCCAGCTTGCTCATTCCGTCCAGCAAAAAGGGAGCAGCCTGATTACTGCCAATGTAACCAACGATACCACACATATTAGTATCCTCCTAAATTTTATTTGCTATTCTGCTACCGAAGCTTTCCCTCCATTGTTACCAATGGGCTTTGTTTTCGGCTTGCGGCCCACAGCCGGCCGTGAGGCATCCGCTGACTTATCGATAACCTCATTCCTCGTCTACCGCAAATTTCTTTACGGCACTTGCGCTCTGTCCTTTATCTGCTATATATTTTATAGCATACAATTATGCCGCGCAGGCGCAACCCCACGCGGCACATCTTCGTGACTATATTTATTTTACAATATTCTCGTCAAAAAGACAAGTAAATAAATAGTGACATTAACTTAACCACATGACACGCGAGAAAGTACCAGATACGAGGCGCAGCGACAAGCCACGACCCATGTGGTCACAAGCGCAGTGCAGTGAACACATGTTGGTCGCGCTGTACCATTGGGTGCGACGGCGTATATATAATACTCCTAGGAGCTGCAACGAAGTAGATGGTGCTTTATCGCGCGTCATGCCAGCTCGGTTACTACGACATCGCCAATTAAGCTTGCAATCTGCTCCAGGCGCTCCTGATTCGGGCCCTCAGCCATAATACGAATTAAGGGCTCGGTGCCGCTAGCGCGCACCAAAATTTGGCCATTGTCGCCCAGCTCATCCTGATACTTTTTGATAACCTCTTGGATAGCGGGCTTTTCTTGCCAGCCATTTTTATCCTTCACGCGCACATTGAGCAACACTTGGGGATATTTAGTCATCACAGCGCCCAGCTCGGACAGGGGCTTGTTATTTTTCACCATAGCGCACAAAAGCTGCACTGCAGTCAAAATACCGTCGCCAGTTTTAGCAAACTCGGAGAAAATAATGTGTCCGGATTGCTCGCCACCGATGGAATAATTGTGCTTCATCATCTCTTCCAGCACATAGCGGTCGCCAACAGCGGTCTTGCAGGTCTTGCCGCCATGGGCCTTCATAGCTTGGTGCAGGCCCACATTACTCATAACGGTAACAACCAGCATATTATCGTTCAGCTTTTTGCGTTTCATCAGCTCCAAAGCGCAAATGAGCATGATTTGGTCACCGTCCAAGGCTTCACCGTTTTCATCCACTACCAGGCAACGGTCAGCGTCGCCATCGTTGGCAATGCCGGCGTGAGCGCCCACCTCCACAACCTTCTTTTGCAGTGCTTCCAGATGAGTTGAGCCACAGCCATTATTGATATTAATGCCATTGGGCTCGTTGAAAATGGTAACAACCTCAGCACCAAGGCTGCGCAAAATCATAGGGGCAATCTCGCTGTTAGCACCGTTGGAGCAGTCCATAACCACCTTCAGGCCCTTCAAATCAGCGTAAGCAGTACTCAAAATATGCTTGATATAGAGCTCTGCCAAATTCTTTTCGTAAATAATGCTGCCCACGCTGCTGCCACTCACAGCCTTGCTGTAATCGATGGGAGTCTTGACGATGGCTTCAATTTCGTCTTCCACGGTGTCCGGCAGCTTGTGACCGGTCTGGGAGAAGAATTTAATGCCGTTATCCTCAAAGGGATTGTGAGAAGCGGAGATAACCACGCCTGCGTTGGCCTTCACCACGGAGGTGAGGAAGGACACAGCAGGTGTAGGCATTACGCCCAAAAGATGAGCATTGCCACCGGCGCTGCAAATGCCTGCGGCCAGCGCCGCCTCCAGCATTTGGCCGCTGCGACGGGTGTCGCGGCCAATAATAATCTTGGGAGCATGACCCTCCCTGCTAAAATATTTTGCGGCTGCGTAGCCCAGCTTAAAGGCCAGCTCAGGAGTGAGCTCCACATTGGCCACGCCACGCACACCATCAGTACCAAACATTCTTGCCATTATTTTTTCCTCCCTTAATACTACTATAAAAAAGCAATCGATACATAAGAAAATATTGCTAATTAATCATTCATAAAGACAATTATTTATCATTCCGTTCAAAAGCGATTTTTACGCTCATTTCGTGGGGGATAACCAAGACTCTGCGGGGTACTATTTGAGTGAAGAAGGATTTAGGATGCTCAACCCTTGAGTCGGTTATACCAACCACTCATTCACTAAAATCGCTATTCACTCCATGATCAAATAATTGCCTTTGCTCACAATTTAACACCTCTAAATCAATACCGACCTTATCATAGCCAAATAATAGTCAGTAAAAATAGCTATTTTATAGGTGCAAATCTAGTCATAATCGCTCTGGCCACATGATAGCCGTCCAGTGCGGCGCTCATAATGCCGCCGGCGTAGCCGGCGCCCTCGCCGCAGGGATACAACAAATCGTGAGTCACAGAAGCATAGTTTACCTTGTCACGCTCAATGCGCACAGGCGCAGAGGTGCGAGTTTCCACGCCCGTAAGCAAAGCGCCCCCATCAGCATAGCCATTTAGCTTTTTACCAAAGCTCACAATTCCCTGACGGAGCGTATTCGTTACATAGCTGGGCAATACCTTGTCCAACGCGCAAGCAGTAAGCCCCGGACGATAGGAGCCCTGCACCAGGCTTGTCAAATCCGGCGTGCTTTGAGCAAGGAAGCTGGCAAAATTCTGTGCCGGCGCGTGGTAATTGCCACCGCCCAGCTCAAAGGCCAAGCGTTCATATTTACGCTGGAACTCCACGCCAGCCAAGGGCCCAGCGCCGAAATCTGCGGCACTCACATTCACCACCAACGCGCTATTAGCAATACCGCTATCCCGCTTAAACATGCTCATGCCGTTCACAACCACTCCCCCAGCCTCGGAGGCGGCGGCCACAACCTGTCCGCCGGGACACATGCAAAAGGAATAGGCCGTGCGGCTTTTATCAGGGGTGTGATAGACAAGTGCATAGTCCGCTGCGCCCAGCAAATGATTGCCGGCGAAGCTGCCGTATTGGGCTCTATCAATAAGCTCCTGGGGATGCTCGATGCGCACCCCGATGGCAAAGGGCTTGCTCACGATGCCAATGCCCCTCGCCGCTAGCATGGCATAGGTATCACGGGCGCTGTGCCCGCAGGCCAGCACTACCGCCCCTGCCTTGATGTGTTCCCCATTAGCTAGAACCACACCCTGCACAGTATTTCCCTGGGTAATAAAATCAATCACATGGGCCTCGTAGCGAATGCTGCCGCCCAGACCACAAATGCGCTTACTCAAGCCTTTGACCATAGCCCTCAGCTTATCGGTGCCCACATGGGGCTTGTGCTCCCAAAGGATGTTCTCCGGCGCGCCGGCATCCACAAAGAGCTGCAAAATCTCCGCCATCACTGGGTCGTTGACACGCGTAGTGAGCTTGCCATCGGAGAAGGTGCCGGCGCCGCCCTCGCCAAACTGCACATTGCTGGCGGGGTCGAACTGGCCCGTGCTCCAAAAGCGGTGCACATCCGTGACCCTTTGGGCCACGGGCTTGCCCCGCTCCAGGAGCAGGGGCTTGTAGCCGTATTCGGCCAACTGCAGGGCTGCCAGCAGCCCTGCCGGGCCCGCGCCGATAACTACGGGCGGCGCTACCAAGGGCAGCGAGCCCGTGGTAAAGCCTTCTTTAGCGGGAGAAGCGTACACGGACACATCCCTATCCGCCAAAATGCGCTTGCCCAAGCGACTATTTTTATTTATATCCACCTCAACTAAAACGTGATGATTGAGGCAGATCTCGTTCTTTTTGCGTGCGTCCACAGCCTTGCGCAAAAGCTTGAGCTCGCCCAAAGCATTGGGGGCAAGGCCCAACTTTTTGGCAGCTGCCTGCTCCAAGGAGCATTCGTGCAGCAAGCTAATACGCACATTATTTACCTTTAACTGCATCATCTATTGACTTTGCCTTTCTACTGATAGGCGAATCTGCACCGTACGCAGCTCCGGAATTACCTTCTCCGGCAAATCCAGCTCCGCTGCTACCACAGTGCTGCCCAACAGCTTGGATACGTCCACAGGTTTAGTGTTAATAGCCTTGAGCTCCTTAAGCAGGGACGGTGGCGCAGTGATGCGCACCTTATCCGGTAAAATTTCTGTTTTAGTCACAGTAACGCCCTTGGGCAAATCACCACTAACAACCAGCTTCACCGGTACATCCACAGAAAGCATTTGGCTAACCATGGTCGCATGCACCATAACCCGCTCCGGAATAATCTTCATATTGGGAATATCGTAGCCATCATCGCTAACAGCCACCAGCTCGCTTTCTGCTTGAAAATCGCCGGAATGGTCCGTTACATCGATGGGAGCTACAACCTTATTCACCTTATCAATGCGATGAGTTGCACCCCTAAGCGTTACCTCTGCCGGGGTAATCTTGCTTTGGCCGATGGTCAAATCGTTGGATACTGCGCCCACAATACGCGTAATTACGGGCACCTTTTTTTCACTCACAGTGTCCACATATACAGAAACCTCGCTGGGTATAACCTGTACCACATCACCACTGGCAAAGCTTACCTTGACAGGCAGCGTTTGCTGTCCTTCGGTTACGCTTTTAAGGTTTAAGGAAGCGATAATCCTATTCTCCAAATTATCGCTCACCTTGGTTCTAGTGCCACGCACCTTCACCATAACCTTATTGGGTGCATTAAAAACCATCATATTATTGGGCAAATTCATCTGCTGTAAACGCACCTCAACATTGCGCTCCACAATGGGGTTTTGGTCCGTCATAACATAAACCCACAGACCGCAGGCTACCAAAAGACATACAACGCGAGCAAGAAGATTTTCCTTGCGTATTAAATCCTCGAAGAATTTCATTTTTTCTCACCGCCCAACATGCCTTTGATTTTATCAAGTAGATTATCCTTGCCGGAGGTATGGGGTTGGATAATCGCATTGCGCAAAATTTCCTTCACATCATCCACGGTTAGATAACGCATGAGCTCGCCATTACGAGCAATGGAAATGGCACCGGTTTCTTCACTGACAACTAAAACCATGGCATCCGATTGCTCGGACATACCAATGGCGGCACGGTGACGGGTGCCCAGCTCCTGGCTCAGATTGCGGTTTTCTGTTAGAGGCAAGAGGCAGCAGGCAGCCACAACCCTATTGCCACGAATGATCACAGCACCATCATGCAAAGGCGTATCCTTGACAAAAATATTTTGAATCAAACCACTGGAAACCACGCCATCAATGGGCACACCGGTTTCAATACGCTCTACAAGACCCGTAGCACGCTCGAAAACCATCAGGGCGCCCACCTTGCTAGCGCTCATGATTTTTGTTGCATGAGCTACAGAATCCAGCATGGCATCCAATTCCTGCTCATCCAGCTCGCTGCCCTTGCGAAACAGCTTGCCACGACCAATTTGCTCCAAGGCACGGCGCAGCTCCGGCTGGAAAACAACGGGCAGGGCAACCATGATCACGGTCATGCTCTTTTCCAAAAGCCAGCTAATAACATGCAAATTCACAGCTCGGCAAACAATCATAAAGCCTACCAATACTAAAAGGCCCTTAACCAGCGTTGCCGCACGGGTGTTTTTCAGCATTAAATATAAACGATAGAGGAAATAGGCCACCACTACAATATCGATAATATCAAGAATACCAATGGTAGCGATAAGACCTTGAAGTTGAACAATCATAAATTTCACCCACTATCTATAAACTATACTATAAACAGTTCAGAAGGTGCCTTCTGGACTGTTTAGCTTAGTCCATCTTGAGAATGGCCATAAACGCCTCCTGGGGCAGCTCCACGCTACCCACCTGCTTCATGCGCTTTTTGCCTTCCTTTTGCTTCTCCAAAAGCTTGCGCTTACGGCTGATATCGCCGCCATAGCATTTAGCCAGCACATCCTTACGCATAGCGCGCACATTTTCGCGGGCAATAACCTTGTTGCCAATGGCAGCCTGCACGGGAATTTCGAACATTTGGCGGGGAATAATGCTGCGCAGCTTTTCAACCAGCTGACGACCGCGCACCTGGGCACTTTCCTTGTGCACAATGGCACTCAGTGCGTCCACAGGCTCGCCGTTGAGCAGAATATCAACCTTCACCAGATTGGAATAACGATAGCCGCTAAGCTCGTAATCCAAGGAAGCATAACCACGCGTAGCAGATTTTAAACGATCAAAATAATCGTAAATAATTTCGCTTAAGGGCAGAGCGTAATGAATCATAACGCGGGTGTCATCCAGATAGGTCATATTATCATATTCGCCGCGCTTTTCTTGGCTTAGCTCCATAACAGCGCCAACATAATCCTTGGGCACGATGATGGTTGCATTTACATAGGGCTCCTCAACGTGGTCAATAACGGTGGGGTCAGGGAACAGGGAGGGATTGTCCACCATCTCAACATCACCGTTGGTGCGAATAACTTCGTAAATAACGTTGGGCGCAGTAGTAATCAAGGCCAAATTATATTCGCGCTCTAAGCGTTCCTTGATAACGTCCATATGCAGCAGGCCCAAGAAGCCGCAACGGAAACCAAAGCCCAAGGCTGTGGAGGTTTCCGGCTCAAAAACTAAGGACGCATCGTTAAGCTGCAGCTTTTCTAAGGCGTCACGCAGATTGTCGTAATCGCTGTTTTCCACAGGATAAAGGCCGCAGTAAACCATGGGGGTTGCCTTGCGGTAGCCGGGCAAGGCACGCTCTGCAGGACGATTAGCATCAGTAACGGTGTCGCCCACACGAGCATCCCGCACATTTTTAATGCTGGCAGCAAAAAAACCTACCTGACCCTCATCCAGCTCGTTTACATTTACGATGCCCGGTTTAAAATAACCCACCTCGGTAACCTCAAATTCGGCTCCGGTGGCCATCATACGAATCTTCATGCCCTTTTTCAGGCGACCCTCCATCACACGCACATAGAGCACAACGCCCTTATAAGCGTCAAATTTGGAGTCGAATACAAGGGCCTTTAGAGGAGCTTCATCATCGCCCTGAGGGGCGGGAATGCGCTCTACAATGGCTTCTAAAACGTCCTCGATACCAATGCCGGTCTTGGCACTGCACAACACAGCGTCACTGGCGTCAATACCGATTACATCCTCGATTTCCTTCTTTACATGCTCGGGGTCGGCGCTGGGTAAATCAATTTTATTGATAACGGGGATAATTTCTAAATCATTGTCCAGAGCCAAATACACATTGGCAAGGGTTTGGGCTTCAATGCCTTGAGTAGCGTCGATTACTAACAGGGCGCCCTCACAGGCAGCCAAAGCACGGGAAACCTCATAGGTAAAGTCCACATGACCGGGGGTATCGATAAAATTGAGCATATATTCTTCACCATTGCGAGCCTTATACATGCTGCGCACAGCCTGAGCCTTAATGGTGATGCCACGCTCACGCTCCAAATCCATGGAGTCGAGAATTTGCTCCTCCATCTCTCTTTTGCTCAGGGTACCAGTATATTCTATCAATCTGTCAGCCAGCGTAGATTTGCCATGATCTATATGGGCAATAATAGAAAAGTTGCGGATATTTTTTGCAATCATAGAAAGTGTCTAAGCTCCTTTAGCAGCATAATTATTTTTTCAGCAATAATTATTATACCATTTTGCAGTCAAGCCTGTAAACCATAAAGCAAACAAAGTGCATTTTTCTTCAAAAAGACAAAATATTCACAGCTTAAGATTGCAGGCCCTGTTAACCAAAAAGTATGCCGGTGGCAGCCTGCCTGTTTTTCGTAAATATTTTTACAAACCCCTTGCGCTTAGGGCACGAATATGTTAGAATATTGCAGTACAAGAATTATCAGGAGGTGAAATTCGTTGCCGAACATTAAATCTTCCATCCGCAGTGTAAAAACCGACGCAGAACGTCGTGCTAAAAACGCTCCGGTTAAAGCAGCTGTTCGTAATGCTTCCCGTAAAGTAGTTGCTCTGACTGAAACCGCAGCTAAAGAAGACGCTCAAGCTACTCTGGCTGTTGCTTCCGGTTTGCTCGATAAAGCAGCTCGCAAAGGCATTATCCACAAGAATGCTGCAGCTCGCAAAAAATCCAGACTTGCAAAAAAAGTTAACGCTATGGCTTAATCCACATAGTAAAATAGACTTTTACAAGACTGACCTGCTCCTCGGAGCAGGTTTTTTGTTTTGTGAGGTAAGTGATAATAACCATAGGCATATGCCGTGGTAACCATGAGCAAATCGGTGTAATTGGGACTCCTACCGCAAAACGTTAACGGAAACAGATGTTTAGTATCGGCCCTCTAAATTCCTCTTGCGCTGTTTTCGATATGGTAGTAAAATGGACATAGAAGGAGTGCTACCAATAGACGTCAGAGGGTCACAGTCCCTCCGTTAAGAGGGCAACCGCCTACCGTTATGGTAGCACTGCTATTATTATAGCACATTCTATCGAAAAAGAAAATATGTTTTTATATTATGAAGTCCTTTGTATGGACTTTTACCAATAACCTAAAAACCGCAGTCCAATTGCTGGATTGCGTTTTTTCATTTTAGAGTACCGAAACATTACTTGCAACAAATGTTCTGCATAAATTTATATGTCTTTGTGCCCCCAACAAAAAATACCTCGACCGCAGCCGAGGGATATAAACCAAATATACTTCTCTTTTAAGTAGCTATATTTTACATTTTGTTCGTATTATAAACGCTTGTACTCTTTGCTAATTTAGTGTATAATAATCTTAGTTGCAGAGGTAGCCTTGTAAACCATTTTGCTTATCCATGGTTTCCAAGGA